>JAJZZB010000190.1 GCA_021797795.1 Actinomycetes bacterium
TCCTCTGTCGCAACGTGGATCGCAGCTCGGTGGCCGAGAGAGCTCACCGACGAGAGAGGCGCGCCGCCGTCCTTCGAGACGTGCGACCGCGGCAGCTTCGTCGGGACCGGGCTGGAAAGCGAGCGCCCGGGCGAGGGCTCGCACCGGCGCCAGCCGGGCGTGAGCCGCTCGAGACGAGCCCGTGCGATCTCTGCCATGCGCATGCTCCAGTCCGAGGACACCCACATTCATCTTGGTCATGCCCCGGGCTGCCCTGGAAGGGTCGAAGGTCACACAGGCGGGCAGGTCCGCCAGCATCTGGAGCGAACAGGCCAGGCCGTTGGCAGGACCGACGGCCGGAGCGAGGTGGGCGGCGGGGCTCGGCGAGGCGCGAGGCACCACTCGCGCCCGCGTCTCGGACGGGGGCCCATCGAGCCGCCTCGAACGCCGCCTCGTCCCGGCACGTGTGACCTCGGTCGGCGGGTGAGGGGTTCCGTCACTAGAGGCGTTCGGCTCTGTGCCGTGTGGGCTCGCCCTGCCATCGTCATCTCATGGCGTCCCGCACTCTGCCCGCCGGGCAGTTGGACGACGAGGCCCTGGTGGGTCTGAGCGGGGAGGAGGCTGCCGACCGCCTCGTGCGGGTCGGCCCGAACGCCCTTGTCGAGGAGCGACGGCACGTCGCTCGCCGGCTCGCCTCGAAGCTCATCGGTCCGGTTCCCTACCTCCTCGAGGCGGCCGTGATCTTGGAGCTGGCGGCCGGAAAGCTGACCGAGGCGGCCATCGTGGCCTCGCTCATCGTCTTCAACGGCGTCCTCGGCTTCGTGCAGGAGGGCCGGGCCGCGAACGCCCTCGCGCTCCTGCGCCGCCGCCTGGCGGTCCACGCCCGGGTACGGCGCGACGGCCGCTGGCAGGTCGTCGGAGCCGAGCTGCTCGTGCCCGGCGACGTCGTCCACGTCCGGGTGGGCGACATCGTCCCTGCCGACCTGGCGGTGCGAAGCGGGTCGGTGTCGGTCGACCAGTCGGTGCTGACGGGTGAGTCCGCCGATGTCGAGGTGCCCCCGGGCGGAGCCTGCTATTCCGGGTCGACCGTCACCCGGGGCGAGGCCACTGGCGAGGTGACGGCGACCGGGGCGCGCACCTACTTCGGTCACACGGCCGAGCTGGTGAGGACGGCGAAGACGGCCAGCCACCTCGAGGAGACGATCTTCAAGATCGTCTGGGCCCTGCTCGCGCTCGACGGGGCGCTCGTCGTGGCGATCATCGCCTACGGGCTCGTCTCCGGCCTGTCGCCGAGTGAGCTCCTGCCGTTCGTGCTGATCCTCGTCGTCGCCACCGTGCCCGTCGCGCTGCCCGCGACCTTCACGCTCGCCACCTCCGTCGGGGCCCTCGAGCTCGCCCGTGCCGGGGTGCTCGTCACCCACCTCACGGCCATCGAGGAGGCCGCCGCGATGGACCTTCTCTGCACGGACAAGACCGGCACCATCACCGAGAACCGCCTCTCGGTCCTCTCCGTCCACGCCTTCGAGGGACATGACGAGAGGGAGGTGCTCGCACTGGCGGCCGCCGCCTCCGACGACGCGACACAGGACCCCATCGACCTTGCCGTCCTCGAGGCAGCGGCGATCGCCGGAGCCCCGAGGCCCGGTCACCGGAGCGGCTTCGTCCCCTTCGATCCCACGACGAAGCGCTCGGAGGCCACGCTACGGATCGCCGGCGCCGAGCTACGGGTGGTGAAGGGTGCCCCGACGGTGGTGGCCTCGATCGCGGCGGACGGGGGCGGCGGGACGAAGGGGCTCGAGGCGACTGTCACCGAGCTCGCTGCAGGCGGCGCCCGCGTCCTGGCGGTGGCGAGCGGCAGGGACCGTCTCGTCCTGGTCGGGCTGCTCGCCCTCGGTGACCCTGTCCGTCCGGACTCGGCCGCACTCGTGGCCCACCTCGGCGCCCTCGGTGTCCGCGTGGTGATGATCACCGGGGACTCCGCACCGACGGCGCTCGCCGTCGCCGGCGAGGTCGGGCTCGGGACCCGCCTCGGCGCGGTCGAGGACCTGAGCGCGTCCCGCGGCGGCGACATCGACTTCGACGTCGCGGCGGGCGTGCTGCCCGCCGACAAGCTGGCGCTCGTCGAGCGAGGCCAACGTGGCGGACATGTCGTCGGGATGACCGGCGACGGCGTCAACGACGCCCCCGCCCTCAAGCGAGCAGAGGTCGGCATCGCCGTCTCGAGCGCGACCGACGTGGCGAAGGAGGCTGCCAGCCTCGTCCTCACGGGCGAAGGGCTGTCCAACGTGGTCGCCGCCATCGAGACCGGTCGCCGCGTCTACCAACGGATGCTCACCTACACCCTGAACAAGATCGCCAAGACCTTCCAGGTGTCGCTCTTCCTCGGACTCGGCCTGCTCACGACGGGGGCGTTCGTCACGACCCCCCGTCTCGTCCTCCTGCTGTTGTTCGCCAACGACTTCGTGACAACGTCGCTCGCCACCGACCGGGTGGGCTTCTCGCCCCGACCGGACCGCTGGCAGGTGCCGTCCCTCTCGCTCGCCGCCCTCGGTGTCGCCCTCCCGTGGCTCGCCGTCTCGTTCGCCACCTACTTCGTCGGGCGCTACGCGCTGCAGCTCGGGCTCGCCGAGACCCAGACGCTCGTCTTCGTGATGCTCGTCGCGACGGGGCAGGCCACGGTCTATCTCGTGAGGGAGCGCGGCCATCTGTGGTCCTCTCGCCCCAGCGCCTGGATGCTGGCGGCCACCGTCACCGACCTCGTCGTGGTGACGGTCCTCGCGACGAGGGGGATCCTCATGGCCGCCGTCCCGCTCCTCGACATCGTCGTCCTGTTCGCGTCGCTCCTCGCGGTCAGCGTGGCCCTCGACTTCCTGAAGGGCCCTCTGCTCGCCAGCGTGCGCACGGAGTCCACGCCTGCCTGAGCCGAGACGGAGACCCGGTCTACGACGCTCGCCGTCACCGACGTGTGCTCCACTGAGCGGTCGTCACTGCCGGCGCCGTCCGGGCACGGCGCCCGCCCGGACGGCGACACCGGGGAGGAGGGGCGCGCGCCGGATGCACCCCTCCCCGATGTCCAAGACGGCGACCGGTGTCGGGCTCACTGCCATCTCCGGCGCCTTCGTCATCGGCCCGTCGAACCGCTTCGCCACGCGGCGGCCCTGTCGGTCGAGTCGGCGCCGTCCCTCTTCCTGTCGCTCGTCTCCGACTGCTCACTGACGACTCCCGGTCCACTTGGCACGTGCCTCGGTCGCGCGGCGCCCGAGCACGAGCTAGGAAGCGGTATGGCCAGCATCCTTCGCGAGATCGTCATCGACTGCACCGATCCAGACCTTGTCAGCAGGTTCTGGGGGGCGGTCCTCGGCTGGGAGGTCCGCGAAGAAGAGGCGTTCTGCTGGATGGCCGCCCCCGGGGCGGACGAGGACCGAGACCTCGCGCTCATCTTCGTCCCGGTGCCCGAGCAGAAGGTGGTGAAGAACCGGCTCCACCTCGACGTGTCTCCCGCCGGGGTCGGTCAGGAGGACGAGCTCGAGCGTCTGAGGGGTCCCGGAGCGGTCCCGGTGGATGTGGGACAGGGTGAGCAGCCGTGGATCGTGCTCGCCGATCCCGAAGGAAACGAGTTCTGTCTCCTCGCCGCTCGCCCCGGCTGAGGGGCCATCGGAGCCGGATCGCTCACGGCGGGCACCGGCGCTTCTCGACGCTGCGCGAGGTCGTTGGTGCCGCGTGGGACCCGGCGCCTTCCGACCGGGATCGCTGCCGCGCCGGCAACATCACGGAGTCAAAGGCGCGGGACCCTGAGCCGAACGACGAAGGCTCCCGACAGCGGCGCTGCCTCTGGTCGCCTAGGGTCGTGACGGTGGGGGGACTCTTTGTGCTGCGCGCGGGGCAGGTCTTCGACGGCGAGCGGCTCATCGGACGGGCGGCCGTCATGCTCGAAGACGGTCGTGTCGCCGACGTGGACACAACGGGGGCACCACCACCCCTGGCCGCTAGCGTTCTCGACTTCGGCTCCGAGAGCTTCCTCATGCCGGGGCTGATCGACGCCCACGTCCACCTCTCCCTTGGCGCCACCGCCGACGTCGTCGGTCCGCTTCTCGAGGCGGACGACGCCAGCCTGCTGGCGAGCATGAGAGCAGCCGCCGAGAGGGCGCTCTCAGCCGGGGTGACGACGGTTCGCGACCTCGGAGACCGCGGCTTCCTCTCGCTCGCCCTGAGAGAGCGCGGTCCCCGCTCGGGCCTGCCGGAGATCCTCGCGTCCGGGCCTCCGCTCACCCCGCCCGGCGGGCACTGTCACTTCCTCGGTGGGGAGGCAACGAGCGAGGTGGAGGTGCGCCGGGCGGTCCGGGAGCGGGCCGAGCGGGGATGTGAGTTCGTGAAGGTGATGGTGAGCGGCGGAGGGCTCGGCGGAGGCTGTCCCGCCTATGAGTCCCAGTACGACCTGGCGACGCTGCGAAGGATCGTCGAGGAGGCGCACCGGGCCGGCTGCCGCGCCGCCGCCCACGTGCACGGCCCCGGCGCGATCGCCGACTCGCTCTCGGCGGGCTTCGACAGCCTGGAGCACGTCACCTTCCTCACGACAGGCGGCGTCGACGCCGACGCGGCCCTCGTCGGACGGGTCGCAGCGAGCGGAGGTGCCGCCACCGTGACCGTCACGAGCCGCCCGCCCGGCCCCTCTTCCGGCTCGCCCGGATGCGCCGAGATCGAGCGGGCGATCCTCGAGAACCACGGGCGGCTCTGGCGCGCGGGGGCCAGGCTGGTGCCAGGAAGCGACGCCGGCGTCTCGCCGGACCGGCCCCACGACGTCCTTCCGAGCTATCTGTCGACCCTCGTCGGCGGCATCGGGATGATCCCCGAGGACGCCCTTCGGGCGGCCACCTCGGTGGCAGCGAAGTCCCTCGGCCTCGCCGGGCGCAAGGGGAGGATCATGCAGGGGGCCGACGCCGACGTGCTCGTCGTCCGGGGGGACCCGCTGTCCGACCTCGACGCGGTCCGTGACGTGGTGGCGGTCTTCCGGGACGGGGTCCGCGCCCTCTGACCGGCCTGGCAAGTACTGCTAGCCGAGGCGCCATGCAGTCTTGCGGACGCTCGCTCTTCGCCGGCGCCGTTCAAGTTCGCCGCGATCGATGCCGATACCGAGTAGGGAAGGCTGGACCGGGCCGACCCTTGAGCCGGGTGCCGAGGAAAGGCAGGCGGTGCAGGAGGAGACGATGATCGTCGGAGGCCCTGGCCCGTCGAGGAGTTGGGCTTCGTCCTCCCCGGCAGCCTCACCGATCGCCGCTCGGGCCGGTACGGACGCGCTCGACGGTGTCCCGTGGTTGGCCTCCGGGCTGATCGACGCCCTCGAGCAGGCGGTCATCGCGACCGATCTCACCGGCGCCGTCACCTACTGGAACCCGGCTGCCGAGCGGCTCTAC
>JAJZZB010000191.1 GCA_021797795.1 Actinomycetes bacterium
CGCCGTGGAGCGCCGAGCCAAAACTCCTTCGGTGACCGGAGGAGCGAGTCACACGACGGTGCCGCCGCTTTCCGGTTTCTTCTCGTACGAGGAAACAGGCTTCGAGCACACGCTGTCCTGTGACCGCCGGGGCGCGTACATGTTGCTGCGCCGACCCACGTCAACCGAGCGCGCCTTTACTGGCTGGGCGTACGAGCGCGGGGGACAAGAGCGCGTACTGGTCGTGTCCCGAGCCGAGCTGCACGCGGCGATGGCGAACGCCGCCATCGAAGGGGTGAAGAGCGGTCTGCCAGGTCACCTCGACGCGGGGCGATTCCTTTCGATCGGGCCGCTTCCCCCGCTCGATCCCCACCGGGCGCGGATCCGGGCCGTGCGCCGACAGCTGGAGGAGGCGACCACTGCGCTCCAGCGGGCGAAGCGCAACGCGGAGCTCGCAGGTGACGACGACGCGGCGTCGCTCTTTGTCGAGGACACGAAGCGTCACCACGCAGAACGCGTCCGCCTCGCTCACGAGCTCGAGGACCTTGAAGCCCGCTCGGCGACGCCAACGCTCGGGGCGACCTTCGAGTCCTACGCCGATCTCGTCGCCCACGCCATGGCTGCGCTGTGCCACGCAGGTGACCGCGGACCCAGAGAACTGAGAGACGCCCTCCGCTCCGTCATCTCGAACGAGAGGATGTGGGCCGAGGGCGAGTGGGCGTGCCTCGAGCTCTCCCTCGAGCTCCCCCACGCCGAAGGAACCGTGGTGCTCGGTCCCCTGCGTGCCAAGGCGAAGAGGCTCGATCGACAAGGCGGCGAGGTGACGGCACGCTGGGCACGGCGGCGAGTGCGCACACCCCTACGAGACGAGCTCATCGCTCTCGGACTCGGGAGGCGGGCGGCGGGGTGCGTCGCTGCGTGCCCCGATGATCGGCTGGCCGCGATCCTCCGTGCCCACCTCAAGCAAGAGCCGGTCCCCGACGGCATCGATCCTGACTTCGCAGCACGCATCGTGGCCGTCTACACCGACCCGGAGTTCTCCTGGGACCGAGGGCGCTGGCGTCTTCCCGATGAGACGAGGCGAACCGTGCTTGGCGTCCTACTCGAAGCAGGCGGGAGCCTCACCTTGCACGAGCTCGAGGCTCGAGGCGTCACAGCCAACCGGCTCAAGTACCTGCGGAGCCACACGGCTGCGCCGTCGGGGGAGCCGGTCATACGGCTCCTTCGGCATGGGCGGAACCCGGTCTACGGCCTGATCACCTGCCCACACTGCGGGGGCTTCGCGTCATGGTCCATGGTCACGCCCGAGACCCGACCGGGTGTGGTGTGCCCGACGTGTTGGCGCACCCCGAAGGAAGACTCGCCGGAGCTTCCCGAGTGGTACCGGAAGTAGCGGGTCACGGCAGATCGCGGCGGGCGATTCGAAGCTGTGTGGGTGAGCGGGATGACCCGCCCGCATGCGTCACCCATCCGTATCGACGTGCCGCAGGTCCTCCAGCGAGCCGCTACAGGGCACCACGTACCCTTGCACCCGTGGGCTGCCGAAGCGGGGGCGCAGGAAGTGGAAGCGGGACCGGACCAGCGCGGACGACAGGGTGGCCATGCCCGCTGACCAGGCACGACTCGAAGACCTCACGAAGGGGACTCTGGTCAGCGGCGTGCTCGCCGACCGGGCGGTGCGAGTCGTCGACGTCGTCTGGCACGGGTCGAGCGCGATCACCCTCACCTACACCGACGAGGAGTCGGGCAAGGTCGACCACGAGCTCCTCTACCGAGACGATGAGCCGCGCCTCGCCGTCGTTGCCGCCGGGCGCGCATGGTCGATGGACGCCGACGGCAATCTCTTCCGTCTCGGCTCGGAGGCCCGGCGGATCTCGCTCGCCTACCTCTTCGACCCGTTCCTCGCTGTCCAGACCTCCAGCCTCGACCCGCTCCCGCACCAGATCGACGCCGTGTACGACAAGATGCTGCCCCGCCAGCCCCTGCCGTATCTGCGTGCAAGGCCCGCTCCCGGGTGCCACGGGTCGCTCGCTTCCACCATCGGTGGCCCCCGCCCCTTTTGCCGGCGTGAAGTAACTTTGTGCTGATGTCGGAGGGGGCTGCGCTTGAGGTCGGGTCGCTCGTGCGGGCGCGCGGACAGCAGTGGTTGGTCTCCGACGTGAGCTCGTCCACGCTTCCCCGCGACGAGCTCGCGGCGAGCAGCCCGCCCGGGCGAACGCTCGTTACGCTCACCTCCCTCTCAGAAGACGACCTCGGGGGGACCCTCACCGTCGTCTGGGAGGTCGAGCCCGGGCGGGCCGTCGTCCCGTCCGGAGCCCTACCGATCCCGCCGGCTGATCCGTCTCGGTGGGACGACCCGCAGGTGCTCGGGGCCCTCGTCGACGCCGTACGGTGGGGCACCGTGGCGTCGGCCGACACCCGCACGCTGCAGGCGCCGTTCCGTGCCGGCATCCAGATCAAGGACTACCAGCTGGAGCCGGTCGCGAGGGCGCTGCGGATGCCGCGCGTCGCGCTCTTGGTGGCAGACGACGTCGGTCTGGGAAAGACGATCGAGGCGGGCCTCGTCATCGAAGAGATGCTCCTCCGCCACCGGGCGCGCCGGGTCCTCGTCGTCTGCCCTGCCCCTCTCACGTTCAAGTGGCGCGACGAGATGCGCGACAAGTTCGGCCTCTCTTTCACGGTGCTCGACGCCGAGGCCCTGAAGGACCTGCGCCGCACCCATGGACTGATGGCCAATCCGTTCTCCGTCTTCCCGCGAGCGATCGTGAGCCTCCAGTGGCTCCGGACCCCGCGGGTGCAGCGGCTCTTGGATGAGGTCCTCGACGCATCGACGCGTCATCTCGGGTTCTTCGATCTCCTCGTCGTCGACGAAGCGCACCACTGCGCTCCGCCGGCACCTGCGAGCGGTCGCGGGTACGCAGTCGACAGCCAGCAGACCCGCGCCGTTCGGCGCGCCTCCGAGCACAGCCGGCATCGCCTCTTCCTATCGGCGACGCCGCACAACGGCTTCAGCGAGTCCTGGGAAGCGCTGTTGGAGATGGTCGACGACCGTCGGTTTCAACGCGGACTTCCCCCCGACCCTGCTGCTGTCGAAGAGGTGCGGGTGCGACGCTTGAAGGACGAGATCGTCGACGCGGATGGCAACCGGGAGTTCGCTGAGCGGCTCCCACCCGAAGAGATCGAGGTGGCCTACACGCCAGAAGAGCGTGAAGGCTACGAGGCCCTGGCGGAGTATGCCCGGCTACGTACCGGTTCACCGAAGCGCAACGACCTCGTGACGCTGCTCTTGAAGAAGCGCTTCTTCTCCTCTCCCGCCGCCTTCGCGAGCACCTTGGATGCCCACGTCGACTCACTGCGAGAAGCAGCAGGGAACCGAGACGAGAAGGTGGTTGACACCGGCTACGACTGGGACACAGAGCCCGACGATGCCGCAGGTTCCGACGAAGAGGCCGCCTTCTTCCTCGCCAACGCGACGGGGCTCGGGGAACCGGCCGCGCGGGCGCTGGAGACCCTTCGCCGGTGGGCCACGCGTCACGGCGGCGGGGCCGACTCCAAGGCCGAGCAACTCGTCGAGCTGCTTCGCGGCGTCTGCTTCACCGAGGGCGAGTGGAACGACGAGCGTGTGGTCGTCTTCACCGAGTACGTCGACACCCAGACCTGGTTGAAACGACTCCTCGACGCGCGAGGCCTCGGGGCCGATGGTCACCTCGCGCTTCTCTACGGCGGGATGGACGAGCGGCGCCGAGAGCGTCTCAAGGCGGCCTTCCAGGCGGACCCGTCACGGGATCCGGTCCGCATCCTGCTCGCCACTGACGCCGCCAGCGAGGGGATCGACCTTCAGGAACACTGCTGTCGGGTCGTGAACTACGACATCCCCTTCAACCCGAACCGTCTGGAGCAGCGCATCGGGAGGGTCGACCGCTTCGGCCAGCGACGTGCCGTCCACGTGACGCATTTCGTAGGTGCGGGATGGAAGGAGGCCGCTCCAGGGGCCTACGAAGCGGATCTCGAGTTCTTGAGCCGTGTGGCGAAGAAGATTGCCCAGACGAGAGAGGATCTCGGGAAGGTCAATGCCGTGCTCTCTCGTGCCGTCGAGGCGCGCATGCTCGGACGCCCGATCCTTGACGATCCGTTCGCGCAGAGTCCGGCAATCGCCTCCCAACGAGCGGCGCGCGACCTCCGAGAGGAGGTGGTCCGGCTGCGCGAGCAACTCTCGAGGAGCGTCGGGCAGCTCCACGTGGCCGCTCCCAATGTGCGTCGGGCGGTCGATGTGGCGCTCGACCTCGCCGGGCAGCCGCCCCTTGAGGAGCGCAGCGACGGTCTCATCGAGCCGCCACGGCTCACCAGGGGCTGGGAGCGCACCCTTTTGGGTCTGGAGGACCCACTCGACCACTCGGTGTTGCGACCGCTCACCTTCGAGGCGTCCCGTGCGGGTCCGGACGTGGTGCACGCTCATCTCGGCTGGGGACTCGTCGACCACGCACAGCGGTTGCTCCGAAGTGCCGTGTGGGGCGAGCACACGAAGGTGGGGCGCGTCGCTGCCGTCACTGCCGATCTCCCAGACGACATTCGCTCCGACGAGGCGCTCCTGTGCGTGTTCAGCCGGTTTGTGGTGGTCGGCGCGGACGGCGCGCGCCTGCACGAAGAGGTGATGCTCGCCGCACGCGGCGTACCCGCGGTCGGACGCTCTCGCCGCCTCGGCCTCGACGAGCGACGTTACGACCGCCTCCGCCAGGTGGTGGAAGGGTCGCTCGATCCGGCGGCGTGCCGGCCAGCACCCCTCGAGGTGCGTGCGCGCATCGCACGAGCGTGGCCACAGCTCGAGGAATCTCTCGCCGCTGACGTCGCCGAGCGAGCCGAGTCGCGTGCGAGGCACCTCGAGCGCGATCTCGAGCGGCGGCGCGCTGCCGATCTCGCCCACGTCGACGCGGTTGCCGACCACATGCGCAGGTCCCTGGAGACTGCGCTCGGCCCCGAGGGACGGGCACCACGCCAGCTCAGCTTTGAGGATCTCGACGAAGCGGAGCGCGGTCAGCTCGAGCGCGATCGAGAAGCCTGGCAGGCGCGTCTCGAGCGCCTTGAAGATGATCGCGTCGCCGAGCGCGCCCTCGTCGAGCGCCGTTACCAGGAGACGAAGGTGCTCACGTTCCCCTTCGCCCTCTGTCTCGTTGTGAGACCGGGATCATGAGATCGGCGCTCATGAGGTCCTGGTAACGATGCCTAACGTATCCCGCCACGGCTGGCTCTCCCTCATACGCCTGACAGGTCCCTTCCTCACGGCCCCGGTTGCAGCCGAGGCATGGCCCGCGGGCATGCCTGCCGTGGGGAAGGACAGCCGAGCGAAGCTCCGCGTCGCGATCAGCG
>JAJZZB010000030.1 GCA_021797795.1 Actinomycetes bacterium
GGCGACCGGCTCGCTCGCTCCGGCGACCGGCTCGGCGGGCGGCGCCTCGGCCTCTGGGGCGAGCACGATCGTCTCGAGGTTGGCGGCGAACTGCTCGAGCAGCTTGCCCGAGACGTCCGCCAGCACGCCCCGACCGAATTGGGCCACCTTGCCCGTCACGTTGAGGTCGGTCACGACCGAGACCTTGGTCCGCCCCTCGCCGACCTCGGCCAGCTGGGCGGTGATGGTGGCCGAGGCGTTCCCCTGCCCCCGGGTCTCCCTCCCCTCGGCCAGCAGCACCGCCTTGCGGGCGGTGTCGTCGAGCTCGCTGAAGCGGGCGGCGCCCTTGTAGGAGGCGGTAATCGGCCCGACCTTCACCCTCACGATCCCCCGGTACTCCTCACCCTCGATCTCCTTCAACTGCGCGCCGGGGAGGCAAGGGGCGATCCGCTCGACGTCGGTCAGCACCTTCCAGGCCTCCTCCACGGCGACAGGAACCTCGAATTCGTTGGTCAGCTCCATCGGCGGAGGTCCTCTCTCGTATCGATGTCCAGCGGCTTGCCCGTGCAGGCTACTTCTGTCACGAGCTCGGGATGCCTGGCGATGAGCGAACGTGCACCCTCGTCGCCCCCGAGCGGCAGCGAGGGCCAGACGTCGGCGTCCAGGCGGACCGGGTGCCCCCGGCGCCCATGGTAGGTGGCGACCACGACGGGGCCGCCCGGGTGGTCCGCCACCGCCCGCCAGGCCTCGGCGGTCAGCCCGGTGAGATCGCCCAGGCTGACGACGACCGAGTCGTGGCCCCGCCGCTGGCACCAGTCCACCGCCACGCGCAGCGAGCTCGCCTGCCCCGTGCGCCACTGCGAGTTGTGCAGCAGGGTGGCCTCCTCCGGCACGGCGGCGCTCAGGTCGACCGAGCCGCCGACGACGACGAGCTCGTCGAGCCCGGCCGCCAGCGCCGGCTCGATGGCGTAGGAGACGAGCGCCCGGCCCTTCTTCTCGGCGAGCAGCTTGTCGCCCGGCCGGCCGCCGAAGCGCGAGCCGGCGCCGGCGGCGAGGATGACGGCGGCCTTGGTCACGCCGGGAGCGTACCGGCGGCAGGCGGGCACGGGCGGTGCCCTCAGGTGTGGATCGGGCCGCTCCGGTCCCTGAGGGAGGGCACGCGCGCACCCGCCCGGTGCGCCACGATCTCGGCGCAGATGGCGACCGCCGTCTCCTCGGGCGTGCGCGCCCCGATGTCGAGCCCGATGGGGCTCATGAGCCGGGAGGCGAGCGCCTCCTCGTCCGCCCCTGCCTCCCGGAGGCGGGCGAGGCGCTCGGTGTGGGTGCGCCGGGAGCCCATCGCCCCGAGGTAGCCGACCCTGGTCTGAAGGGCCGAGAGGATGGCGGGGACGTCGAACTTGGTGTCGTGGGTGAGGACGCAGACCGCGTCACGCGGTCCGAGGCCGGGCCCGATCCGGGCGAGCAGGCGGTCCGGCCAGTCGACCACCACCTCGTCGGCGGCAGGGAAGCGCCGGCGCGTGGCGAACACGGGCCGGGCGTCGCAGACGGTCACCCGGTAGCCGAGCAGCTTGCCGGCGGCCGCCAGGGCGGCCGTGAAGTCGACGGCGCCGAAGATCACGAGCTGGGGCGGTGGGGCGAAGGACTCGATGAGGACCGAGACCTCGTGCCGGCGGGCCTCGCCCCGTCGCCCGTAGTGGCGGTCGACCGTGACCCCCTGCTCGAGGGCGGCGCCGGCGTCCCTCGCGAGGACGCGGTCGAGCTCCTCCGAGCCGACGCGCCCGAGCACCTCCGGCTCGGCACCGGGCCGGACGAGCAGCTTGGCGCCGAGGGCCGGGAGGGGCCCGGCCGGGCCGCCCGCCTCGTCGCCCGGCTCCGTGCCGATGACGGTGACGAGGGCGACCGGCTCCGAGGCGAGCAGCGCCTGGCGCAGGGCGGCGAAGAGCGGGCCCGCTCCGGTCACCAGTCGAGCGGCTCGATCAGGATGTGGAGCGTGCCCCCGCAGGTGAGCCCGACCGCGAAGGCCTCGTCGTCGGAGTAGCCGAAGGTCCTGAGCCGGGGCGTCCCCTCCTGCAGCACCTCGAGGGCCTCGGTGACCACGGCGCCCTCCACGCAGCCGCCGGAGACCGAGCCGGCGACCTCGCCGCTCTCGCTCACCGCCATGGCGGCGCCGGGGTCTCGTGGGCCGGAGCCCTCCACGCCCACCACGCGTGCGAGCGCCACCCGCTCTCCCGCCTCCAAGAAGCGGTCGAGGTCCGCCAGGATCTCCTTCACGACAGCGCCTTCTCGAGCGCCCGGCGGACGAGGACATGGGACAGGTGGCGCCGGTAGGCGACCGAGGCGTTGATGTCGGCCGAGGGGTCGGCCTCGGCATCGGCGTGCTGCGCCGCCTCGGCGATCGGGACCCCGTCTGCGAGGGCGGACTCGACCGAGACGGCCCGGACCGGCACCGGGGCCATGTTGACGAGGGCCACACCGACGCCTCCGGGGAGGTCGTCGCGCCGGGCGGCCACCGCCCCGACGATGGCCCAGTCCTGGGCGCGCTTGGTGAGCTTCTCGAAGCCGAAGCCGGTGTGGGCCGGCTTTCGCAGGCGGATCTCGACGAGCACCTCGTCGAAGCTGAGGGCCGTCTCGAGGAAGCCCTCGTGGAACTCGGACGCCTCGATCTCCCGGCGCCCCCGGCGCCCCTCGGCGACGAGGGTCCCGCCGAGGGCGAGCACGACGGCCGGGAGGTCCGAGGCGGCGTCCCCGTGGGCGAGCGAGCCGCCGATCGTCCCCCGGTGGCGGACCTGGGGGTCGCCGATCTGCCCGGCCACGTGGGCGAGGACAGGCAGGTGGCGGCGGACGAGCGCGTTGCGGGAGAGGTCGTGGTGGGTCGTGAGGGACCCGATGGCGAGGCGCTCGCCCTCGTCGCGGACGTAGGCGAGCTCCTCCAGCCGGCCCAGGTCGACGAGCACCGACGGCGTGGCGAGGCGGAGCTTCATGAGCGGGAGCAGGGAGTGGCCGCCGGCGAGCAGCTTGGCCTCGTCCCCGTGCTCGGCGAGGAGCGACAGCGCCTCCTCGAGCGAGGAGGCCCGCTCGTAGTCGAAGGCTGCGGGGATCACGGGCGTGCTCCCTCTCCCTCGGCGGCGACCGGGCCGGCCGCCACGCCCGCCTCCCGGGCCGCCGCCAGCGCCGCCTCCACGATGTTGTGGTATCCGGTGCAGCGGCAGAGGTTGCCCTCGAGGCCCTCACGGACGGCGGCCTCGTCGAGGGGCTCCTCGGCCTCGGCGATGAGCGAGGTGACGGCCATCACCATCCCGGGGGTGCAGTAGCCGCACTGGAGGCCGTGGTGCTCGTGGAAGGCCCGCTGCACCGGGTGCAGCGAGGCGGGGTCCGAGGCGCCGTCGGGGGCGAGGCCCTCGATCGTCGTGACCGAGGCGCCGTCGGCCTGGGCGGCGAGCAGCGTGCAGGACTTCACCGAGCGCCCGTCGAGGAGCACGGTGCAGGCGCCGCAGGAGGTGGTGTCACAGCCGATGTTGGTCCCCTTCAGGCCGGCCACGTCCCGGATGAACTGGACGAGGAGCAGCCTCGGCTCGACGTCTGCGGAGACCGGGCTCCCGTTGATCCTCATCTCGACCCGCACGTCACGCTCCTGTCCCGTTCGTCGACGAACCTGTGCCGGCCGCGGCGGACGCCATCGCCTCGTACACCCTGAGCGGCGTCGCCGGCATGTCGAGGTGCCGGACCCCGAGATGCGAGAGCGCGTCGCAGACAGCATTGTGCACGGCCGGCGTCGAGCCGATCGACCCCGACTCGCCGATGCCCTTCACGCCGAGGCGGTTGCGGGGCGTCGGCGTCTCGGTGAAGGCCGTCTCGAACGACGGCAGCTCGGCGGCCGAGATGAATGAGTAGTCGGCGAAGTTGGCCGTGAGCGGGTTCCCCTCGGCGTCGTAGGAGAACTCCTCGAGCAGCGCCTGGGCCGCCCCCTGGGCGGTGCCGCCGTGGACCTGACCCTCGGCCAGCAGCGGGTTCAGGATGCGCCCGGCGTCGTCGACCGCCACGTGGCGCAGGAGACGGACCTTGCCGGTCTCGGTGTCGACCTCCACCAGGGCCACGTGGGTCCCGAAGGGAAAGGTCGCCCCGGGGTAGTCGAAGTCGACCTCGGCCATGAGGGGGGAGCCGCCGCGCTCGAGCGAGGCGGCGCCGAGCTCGGCCCAGCTGCGCGAGACCGCCGGCGAGCCGGCCACGTGGAAGCGGCCGAGCGTCTTGTCGAGGACGACGTCCTCGGGGGCCGCCTCGAAGAGCTCGGCTGCGAGGAAGCGGGCCCGGTCGACGACCTCGCCGGCCGCCTTGTCGACGGCGGAGCCGGCGAGCTGGAGCGACCGCGACCCTCCGGTCCCGCCCCCGCGGGGCACGACGTCGGTGTCGCCGTGGATGACCTCGATGTCCTCGAGGGCGACGCCCATGGCGTCGGCCACGAGCATCGACCAGGCGGTGACGTGCCCCTGGCCGTGCGGGGAGCTCCCGGTGCGGACGACCACCCTGCCGTCCGGGCGGACCTCGACGGCGCCGAACTCCCCGCCGGCCACCGGGGCGGTGATCTCGACGTAGCTCGAGATGCCGATCCCGAGCTGGAGGGCGGGCAGCCGCCCGGTCGCCGGGTCCGGCCGGCGGCGGCGTGCCTGCTCGGCCCGCAGCTGCTCGTAGCCGGCGACCTCGAGGGCGAGCTCGAAGGCCTTCTGGTAGTCGCCGGAGTCGTACTCGGTGCCGATGGCGGTCGTGTAGGGGAAGGCGTCGGCCGGGACGAGGTTGCGGCGGCGCACCTCGGCCGGGTCGATCCCGACCTCGGCGGCGAAGCAGTCGACCGCCCGCTCGATGGCGGCCGCCGCCTCCGGTCGCCCCGCCCCCCGGTAGGCGACGGTCGGGACGGTGTTGGTGACGACCGAGCGGGAGGAGAACTCCGCCCTGGCGATCGCGTAGACGCCGGCAGCCATCTGCCGGGTCATGACCGGGAGCACGGCGCCGATGTCGCCGTAGGCGCCGGAGTCCTGCACCACCTCGAGCCGGTAGCCGGTGATGGTGCCGTCGCGCCGGCCGCCGATCGTGACGTACTGGACCTGGGCCCGTCCGTGCCCGAGGCCGAGCATCGACTCCGAGCGCGTCTCGCTCCAGCGGACCGGCCGCTCGAGGCGCATTGCGAGGGCGGCCACGACCACGTCCTCGGGATAGATCGAGCCCTTGGCGCCGAAGCCGCCTCCGACGTCGGGCGAGACGACGTGGACGGCCGCCTCTTCGAGGCCGAGCTCCCGTGCGAGCGAGCTCCGGACATCGTGGGGGGCCTGCGTGCAGGCGTAGAAGCGCAGGCGGCCGTCGGCCATCTCGGCGGCGGCCGCCCGCGTCTCGAGCGGGCAGGGGGCGACCCGCTGGTTGAGGATCCGCTGGCGGACGACGACCTCGCAGCCCTCGAAGGTCTCCGGGCTGCCGGGCGAACCGAGGTCGAAGGCGACGTTGGTCCCGACGTCCTCGAACAGCAGCGTCGAGCCCTCGAGCGCCCGCTCGGGGTCGACGACGGCCGGCAGGGGGTCGTAGTCCACGACGACGAGCTCGGCGGCGTCGGCTCCGGCGGCCGGGCTGTCGGCCACGATGGCGACCACCGGCTCGCCGACGAAGCGGACGACGCCGTCTGCGAGCAGGGGCCGGCGCATGGCGGGGTTGACGAAGCCCATCGGCTCGTACGGCAGGTCGGCGTGGGTGTAGACGCCGACGACGCCCGCCGCCGAGCGAGCCTGGTCGAGGTCGACCGACTCGATGCGCCCGTGGGCGAGCGGGGAGCGGACGAAGGTGACGTAGAGGGCGCCGTCGAGCTCGAGATCGCCGACGTAGGTGCCGCCCGAGGTCAGGAACTTCGGATCCTCCCGGCGAAGGACCCTGTTGCCGAGGATGCTCACGGCTGCGAACAGTATCGGGAGGAGCGGCCGGCAGCCCTCCCCGGCCGGCGCCTCACGATCCCGGGTCGAGCTCGGCCACGGCCTCGAGCAGGCGGGCGACGTCGCCGGCGTCGTTGTAGTGGACGAGCCCCGCCCGGACGGCGCCGCCCGACTCCGACAGCCCGAGGGCGCCGGCGAGCTCGAGGGCGTAGTTGTGACCGCTCCAGACGTTCACCCGGCGGCGGGCGAGGTGGGCGGCCACCGCCCGCGGCTCGTGCCCGGCGACGCTGAAGTAGGCGGTCGGAGCCCGGCGCGCAGCGCCTCCGTGGGTCGTGACGTGCGCCATCTTCTCGAGCCCACCGTGGAGGACCGCGAACAGCTCGCCCTCGTAGGCCTCGACGGCCGCCATGGAGGCGAGCACCCGGGCGCGCCGGGGTCCGGCCGGCCCGTCGTCGAGGGAGGCGAGGTGGTCGACGGCGGCCGTCGCCCCGGCGAGGTCGGCGAAGGGCAGCGTGCCGCGCTCGAAGCGGTGCGGCACCTCGTCGGAGGCCGGCTCCAGCTTGTCGGGGTGCAGCGTCTCGAGCAGGGCAGGGTCGGCCACGACGGCGCCGAGGTGGGGGCCGGACCACTTGTAGGAGCTGGTGGCGTAGAAGTCGGCGCCGAGACCGGCGACGTCGACCGGGCCGTGCGGGGTCCAGTGGACGCCGTCGACGTAGGCGAGCGCCCCGAGCGCGTGGGCCCTGGCCGTGACGGCCGCCACGTCGGGCCGCGTCCCGATCAGGTTGCTGGCGGCCGGGAGGGCGACGAGCCTCGTCGCCTCGGTCAGCAGATCGTCGTACTGCTCGGGCGGGAGGGTTCCGTCGGTCGGGTCGACCTCGGCCACCTTCACCGTGGCGCCCGCCCGCCCGGCCGCCTGCACCCACGGGCGGAAGTTGGCGTCGTGGTCGAGCCGGGAGACGACGATCTCGTCACCCGGCCCCCAGCTCTCCGCCAGCGTCGCCGCCAGCCGGTAGGTGAGCGTCGTCATGTTCGGGCCGAGGATCACGCCCTCGGCGACTCCGCCGACCAGGTCGGCGATCGCCCGGCGGCACTCGGCCTCGATCTCGCCCGAGCGGCGGCTGGCGGGGAACTCGCCCCCGGTGTTGCCGATGCCACTCGTGTACGCGCTGGCGATCGCCTCCAGCACCGCCGCCGGGACCTGCGTGCCCGCCGCCCCGTCGAGGTAGGCGTAGCCGTCCTCGAGGGCGGGATAGGCCGATCTCACCTTGCCGACGTCGAAGACCACGCCCGAGTATCACACGCCCGCCGGAGCCGGCGCCCCGTCGCTCAGTGACGATGGAACGGCTGGCGCCGTTCAGCAAAGGCTGATCCAGCGTGGGCCACCGTATCGGGCGGTGCCACATACGGGAGGAGCCAGCCATGTTCCATCGTCAGTCCCAGTCCGCCACGACGTTCGTCGGGCTTGACGTCCACAAGAATTCCGTCACCTCAGCGGTCGAGGAGCGCCAGCACCTCGCCGAGCTGCTCGACCGAGGCCCGCGTGATCGGGCTCACGACGAGGATCGCCTCGTCCGCCCCCGCCTCGGCGAGGGCGGCGAGGCCGTCGGCGATCCGAGAGGGGCTGCCCCCGAGAGGGGTCACCCCCTCGGGGACGGGGCGCTCGGCGGCCGCCTCCTCCACGACGACGAGGACGCAGGCGCTCCGCCCGATCTCGGCCGGGTGCCGCCCGGCCCGCTCGGCGGCGGCGGTGATCGAGGCGTTCAGGGCAGCGAAGCCTTCCGGCGTGTTGGAGTAGTCGTCCCACCAGGTGTTCCAGCGATCCACATGGGGCAGGGCGGCCGCCAGCATCCTCGGCGCGTTGCTCCCCACCATGAGGGTCGGCCGGCGGCGGGGGCGCGGGTAGAGGACGGCGTCGCGCACCTCGACGAAGCGGCCCGCAAGGCTCACCCGCTCGCCGCCGAGCAGCCGGCGGACGACCTCGAAGGACTCCTCGAAGCGGGCGACGCGGTGGTCGTAGGGCATCCCGAATGCCTCGAACTCCGCCTCGTTCCATCCGGCACCGAGGCCGAGGACGAGCCGGCCGCCGCTCACGTCGTCGATCGTGAGGGCGGCCTTGGCGAGCAGCGCCGGCGGCCGGAAGGCGGTGCAGGCGACGAGCGGGCCGATCTCCACCCGCCTCGTCGCCACGGCGAGGGCCGCCAGCAGGCTGAAGGCGTCGTAGGGGCCCCGCTCGGGCCGGCCGTCGCCACGGTAGAGGAGGTGGTCGCCGACGAAGAGGGAATCGAAGCCGACCGCCTCGGCCTCCCGGGCGATCTCGACCATCTCCGGCCAGCGGACCTCCCGCTCGACCTCGGGCAGCTGGACGCCGATGCGGAGCGGTCGGGGCATCCGGGCAGCATAGGCCCGGCTCCTCCCGGCCCTTAGAGGGAGGCCTTCCAGAACTCGAGGCGGTCGAGGAGGCGCTGCCAGAAGCTCGCGGCCGGCCTGGCCGACGGGCGCGGCGCGCTCGGGTCGAGCAGGGCGTCGCTCGGGACGAGGTCGGAGGAGGGGATCGTGCTCGTGCCGAGCGAGGCGCCCCGGCCGTGGACCCTGCCCGAGCGGCTGCCCGGCATGATGACGACCGACTGCTGCCCCCGGCCGACGAGGCCGTAGTCGGCGTGTGCCACCTGCTGGATGCTCGACCCGCTGGCGAGGTCGCGGACCTGGCCGGCGAGCTGCCGGTCGGCGCGGCGCACCTGGGCGAGCTCGGCGGTGGTGGTGGCGACCGCAGCACGGGCGTGGACGAGCTGGCCGAAGGGGAACTCGATCCCGAGCACCACGGCCGCCAGCACGACCGCCGCCAGGAGGACGAGCCGGGCGCGCCGGACCATCAGCTGCCGCCTCCGGGGCGGCCGGCGAAGGCACGAATGCCCGGGTAGGCGGCGCTCTCGCCGAGCCGGTCCTCGATCCTCAGCAGCTGGTTGTACTTCGCCACGCGGTCCGAGCGTGCCGGCGCCCCGGTCTTGATCTGGCCGCAGTTGGTGGCGACGGCGAGATCGGCGATCGTCGTGTCCTCGGTCTCGCCCGAGCGGTGCGAGATCACCGAGCGGTAGCCGGCCTCGGCGGCCGCACGCATGGTGAGGAACGTCTCGGTGAGGGTGCCGATCTGGTTCACCTTGACGAGGACGGCGTTGGCCACCTTGGAGGCGATGCCGCGCTCCAGGCGGTCGACGTTGGTGACGAAGACGTCGTCGCCGACGAGCTGTACCCGCTCTCCGACCATGGCGGTGAGCGTCGCCCAGCCCTCCCAGTCCTCCTCGGCCATCCCGTCCTCGAGGGAGACGACCGGGTAGCGCTCGACGACGTCGGCCCAGTAGCGGGCGAGCTCCTCGCCCGAGAGCACCCTGCCCTCGCCCGCCAGGCGGTAGGCGCCGTCCTCGTACAGCTCGGAGGTGGCCGGGTCGAGGGCGACGGCGACCTCCTCGCCCGGCCGCCGGCCGGCGGCCTCGATGGCCTCGACCAGGATGGCGAGGGCCTCCTCGTTCGCCCCGAGGTTCGGGGCGAAACCGCCCTCGTCGCCGACGGCCGTGCCGAGCCCCCGCTGGCGGAGGAGGGCCTTCAGTGCGTGGTAGGTCTCGACCCCCCATCTGAGCGCCTCGGCGAAGGAGGCCGCCCCGACCGGCACGATCATGAACTCCTGGAAGTCGACGTTGTTGTCGGCGTGCACGCCGCCGTTCAGGACGTTCATCATCGGGACCGGCAGCACGTGGGCGTCCGACCCGCCGAGGTAGCGGTAGAGGGGGAGCCCGAGCTCCACCGAGGCGGCCCGGGCGATGGCGAGGGAGGCGCCGATCGTGGCGTTGGCCCCGAGACGGGCCTTGTTCGGCGTGCCGTCGAGGTCGATGAGGACGTGGTCGACGGCCCGCTGGTCGAGGCCGTCGAGGCCGGCGAGGGCGCGCTGGATCTCGCCGGTGACGTTGGCGACGGCCTTCGAGACCCCCTTGCCGCCGTAGCGCTCGCCGCCGTCGCGCAGCTCCACCGCCTCGAAGCTCCCCGTCGAGGCCCCCGAGGGGACGATGGCGCTGCCCTCGGCTCCCGAGGCGAGCCGGCAGATGACCTCCACGGTGGGATTGCCCCTCGAGTCGAGCACCTCGCGGGCGTGCAGCTGGTCGATGGCGGTCACGGCGGAGCTCCTGTTGACAGTGTGAACGAAGTTAGCAAAGTGGGAGCTCCCGGCCGCGCACGGTCGCGGAGCCCGCCCAGGCGGCGAGCCCTTCGCCGGCCGCGGCCGCCTCGGCCTCGAGGCGGCTCACGGCTGCCTCGAGGCGGTCGAGGGCGCGGCGGGCCGCCTGCTCGGCGTCGACGCCCTGGCGGGCGAGACGCCGGGCGAGCAGCACGAGGAGGTCGCCGGCGAGCGCCTCGGCCTCCGGGGGCGGGGCGGCGGCGAGGAGCGCCTCGAGGCGGCCCGCGAGCCCGGAGGCCTCCTCGCCCGTGCGCTCCCAGCCGAGGCCGGCGCTCTCGAGCTTGCGCTCCACCTTCTCCGCCCTGGCGAGGGCCGGCATGGCTGCCGGGATCCCCTCCAGCAGATGGGTGCGGGACTTCGCCAGGTCCTTGTCGCGCTCCCAGTTGCGGAGCACGTCCTCGGCCGTCTCGGCCCGGACGTCGCCGAAGACGTGCGGGTGGCGCGAGACGAGCTTCTCCTCGATCGAGGCCGCCACGTCCCGCAGGCTGAACAGCCCCTCCTCGGCCCCGAGGGTGGCGTGGAAGACCACCTGGCAGAGCAGGTCGCCGAGCTCCTCCTCGGCGTGGGCGACGGCCTCAGCGGGGGCCTGAGAGGGGTCGTCGCCGAGGCCGTCGAGGGCCTCCATCGCCTCGTAGCTCTCCTCCAGCAGGTGGCGGAGCAGGCTCCGGTGCGTCTGCTGGCGGTCCCAGGGGCAGTCCCGGCGGAGCCGGACGACGGTCGCCGAGAGCGCGGCGAGCGCCTCCCCGGCGGTGCCGCCCGCCGACGGGACGAAGAGGGAGGTGAGGTGGTCGGGCTCGATCGCCCGGTCGATCTCGGCCCAGTCGAGCTCGAGGACCTCCTCGTCGGGAAGGCCGAGGTGGTGGAGGATGACGGCCCTCTGCCGGGGAGGGACCTCCTCGACGGCGAGCTTCACCTCCGAGAGGACCTGGCGGGACCATGCCTGGGCGAGGAGGAGCGGGCCGGAGTGGGCGGCGGCGGCCCCGGCGAACGACGCCGCGTCGGCGAGCATCACGCCGGACGAGAGCGGGTCGAGCGAGAGGCGCGCGAAGGCGAGGTCGAGGAAGGAGACGGCCGGCTCGATCACGACGCCGAGGCTCCCCGGGGCCGCCTGGCGGAGCAGCTCGACGGACCGCTCGGCGACGAGCGGCGAGCCGGGGACGGCGTAGCAGACCCGGCGGCCGAGAGCCGCCTCCTCGAGGAGCCGGGCGACGACACCGGCGTAGACCTCCTCGAAGGTGCCGGCTTGCTCGTAGAGCCCGTCGAAGCTGGCGGCGTCGGGGCGCCGCGAGGTCACTGCGGCCGCAGACGGGTGGCGGGTCGTGCGCAGGAGGACCACGTCGGCGGCGTCGACGGCCTCCAGGCTGGAGGCGGTGAGGTACCCGGGACCGGCCGGCCCGAGGCCGACGACGGTGATCACGGCGCCGGGATCAGCCGCCGTTCGAGCCGCCGAGGGCGATCGGAGCGCTCGTCGAGGAGGGGGCGTTCAAGGCGGCGCCGTTCAGCAGGTCGGCCGAGCCCGGCGCCCGGTTCGGCTGCACCCGGCCGCCGAAGCCGGCGGCCGCCAGGCTCGGTCCGGTCGTCGAGCGGCTCCAGCGCCCGTACTGCGGGTTGACCTCGATCGATGTGCGGCGCACCTCGCTCGTGATCCTCGAGGAGAAGGCCCGGGAGTTGGAGGTGAAGATCTGGCTGAGGGCAGCGACGACCGGCTCGAAGGGCCGCGAGGTCACCACCATGACGACGTAGGCGCTCTGGTAGGCGACCGGCCCGGCCACCGAGCCGACCGCAGCGGCCGAGACGGCCTTGTCGATGGCGGGGCTGATGCTCGCCAGCTGGCCGGAGGTGTAGCAGCCGAGGGTGGCGCCGCTCGCCGCCTGGCTGGGGGCGTACTTGGCGATGATCGAGGACATGCTGGCACCGGCGGCGAGCTTGGCACGCACCGTGCCGGCCGCTCCGAGGGTGCGGACGAAGACGCCCGACAGGCAGCTCTGGCGCGTCACGGCGGGATGGGCGCTCTCGTAGGCGGCGATCCCCGCCGGCGTCAGGCTCACCTTGGCGGCGTGCGCCGCCAGCGCGTCCTCGTCGAGCTGGAGCTGGACGAAGGAGTCCGAGAGCAGCGGGCCGAGCTGCCCGAGCAGGTTCGTCGAGGCGGCGCCGCAGTGGGTGCTCACCAGCTCGCTCGAGAAGGCCGCTTCGACCTGGCTCCTCGCGAGGGAGCGGGCGCTCGCCGGCTCGGCGAGGCCCTGGCGGGCGACGACCGCGCGGGCGGCGGCGGCGTCGATCAGGTTCGTCAGCACGTAGGCGACGAAGCTGCCGCCGTAGGTGTCGGTTCCCGCCCCCTTGAGGCTCGAGGCGCCCGAGCCGGTGTGCTGCAAGAGGCAGCTGAAGGAGGTGTTCGAACTCGCCTGCTTCAGGGCGGAGTCGAGCTGGGCGGGCGAGATCACCCTGCTGCCGACCTTGGCGGCGTAGGGCGACCACTGCAGGTTGCAGGCGGAGCCGGCGACGGCCAGCCCGGCGAGCGCTCCCGCGACGGCGAGCCGGCGGGGCGAGACGGTGACTCGTTTCACAACTCGACGATGGTACAGCCCGGCGCTCAGGCCGCCCGGTCGGCGGGCAGCAGCTCGCCGAGGAGGCCGACGAGCCGGTCCGCGAGGTCCTCCCCCGCCGGCAGCGGCACGATGAGCTGGGCGGCGTCCTGCTTCCAGATTGCCCGGGGATGGAGGCGGCCGAGCCGGATCTGGGCAGAGATCGGGAGCCGCACCGGCGAGAGCCGGGCGACCACCTCTCCGGCGCGCCCGGGGCTGCCCGGCATCCCCGGACGGGCGGCGGCCGCGCTCACCTCGCTCACGCCGGTCCGGACGCACTCGGCCCGGAGGCGGCCGACGCCGAGCAGGGCCTCGGCCTCGGCCGGGAGCGGGCCGTAGCGGTCCAGCCACTCGCTCTCGAGATCGGCCACGGCCTCCGCCTGGCGCACCTCGACGAGCCGGCGGTAGGCCTCGAGGCGCAGGTCCTCCCGCTCGACGTAGGACTGCGGCAGCGAGGCCTTGACCGGCAGGTCGATCGTGATCTCGGCCGGCTCGGGCACCGGCTCGCCCTTCAGCTCGGCCACCGCCTCGGAGACCATGCGGACGTACAGGTCGTAGCCGACCGCGGCGATGTGGCCCGACTGGTCGTTGCCGAGCAGGTTGCCGGCTCCCCGGATCTCGAGGTCACGCATGGCGATCTTGAAGCCCGATCCGAGCTCGGTCTGCTCGCCGATCGTCCTCAGGCGCTCGTAGGCCTGCTCGGACAGGGAGCGGTCGGGCGGGAAGAGCAGGTAGGCGTAGGCGCGGCGGTCCCCCCGGCCGACCCGGCCCCGCAGCTGGTGGAGCTGGCCGAGCCCGAGCAGGTCCGCCCGGTCCACGACCATCGTGTTCACCGTCGGCATGTCGATGCCGGACTCGATGATCGTGGTGCAGACGAGGACGTCGTAGCGGCCCTCCCAGAAGTCGAGCACCACCTGCTCGAGCGAGCCCTCGTCCATCTGGCCGTGGGCGACGGCCACCCGGGCGTCGGGGACGAGGTCCTGCAGGCGCCGGGCGGCCGCCTCGATGTCCTGGACCCGGTTGTGGACGAAGAAGACCTGCCCCTCTCTGAGCAGCTCCCGGCGGACCGCCTCGGCGACGGCCCGGTCGTCGTACTCGCCGACGTAGGTGAGGATCGGCTGGCGCTCGGCGGGCGGGGTGTTGATGAGCGAGAGGTCGCGGATGCCGGTGAGGGAGAGCTCGAGGGTGCGCGGGATGGGACTGGCGGTGAGCGTCAGCACGTCGACGCCGGCTGTCAGCATCTTGATCGCCTCCTTGTGGGCGACCCCGAAGCGCTGCTCCTCGTCGACGACGAGCAGGCCGAGCTTTTTGAACTGGACGTCGCTCCCGAGCAGGCGGTGGGTGCCGATGACGACGTCGACCGAGCCGTCCGCCAGCCCGGCCACGACCTGGCGGGCCTCCCCCGGGGTGAGAAAGCGCGAGAGCATCTCGACCCGCACGGGATAGGGAGAGAAGCGCTCGGCGAAGGTCTGGAAGTGCTGGCTCGCGAGCAGCGTCGTCGGGACGAGGACGGCGGCCTGGTAGCCGTCCTGGACGGCCTTGAAGGCGGCCCGCACCGCCACCTCGGTCTTGCCGAAGCCGACGTCCCCGCAGACGAGGCGGTCCATCGGCCGTGGATCGTGCATGTCCGCCTTCACCTCGTCGATGACCTTCAGCTGGTCGGCCGTCTCGGGGTAGGGGAAGGCCTGCTCCATCTCGGCCTGCCAGGGTGTGTCGGGAGAGAAGGGGTGGCCCTGGACCGTGGCCCGGCGCTGGTAGAGCTGGACGAGCTCGCGGGCGATCTCCCGGGTGGCGGCCCGGACACGCGCCTTCTGCTTCTGCCAGTCGGCCCCGCCCAGGCGGTTGAGCGAAGGCCGGTCGCCGCCCGAGTAGGGGGTGATCGCGTCGATCTGGTCGGAGGGCACGTAGAGCTTGTCGCCGCCCCGGTACTCGAGGAGCAGGTAGTCCCGCTCCGCGCCGCCGATGCTCCGCTTGACGAGGCCGCCGAAGCGGGCCACCCCGTGCACGTGGTGGACGACGAAGGCACCCGTCGCGAGGTCGTCGAAGAAGCCCTCGCTCGCCCGGGGCCGGGGCTTGGCCACCCGGTGCGGACGGCGGCGGCCGGTGATGTCCGGCTCGGCGAGGATCGCCAGCCTGGCGTTCGGGAAGACCGCCCCCCGCTCGAGCTGGGTGACGGCGACGTGGATGCCGGGGCGGCGCAGGGCGGCGTCGATCTCGTCCTGGTCCCCTTCGAGGGCGAGCTCGGCGCCGATGCCGTGCTCGTCGAGGACCGAGTGGATGCGGCGGGCCGAGCCCGCCCCGTCGGCCGCCACGACCACGCGGTAGCCGTCCCGGGCGAGCGAGCCGAGCCGCCCGGCGAGGCCGGCCGCGTCGCCGAGCACCGGCGGCCAGCCGCTCGAGGCCACGCTCGGGCTCTCCGGACGGTCGGCCGCGGGCAGGACGGAGGCGAGGCGGGCGGACGAGCGGGAGAGCAGCCGGTCGAAGGGCAGGTGCAGCCGCGGCACCTCGACGCCGTGGTCCGAGCCCTTCTCGCCGGCCTCGCCGGCGGGGGCGAGCCAGGTGCCCGCCAGCGTGTCGGCGAGGGCGGCCTCCTCGTCGATCAGCTCGGCCGCCCGGTCGCGCAGCCGACGCGGCTCGACGAGGACGACCCGGGCGTCGGCCCCGAGCAGGTCGGGGAAGAGACGCTCGTCGTCGGTGAGCCACGGCAGCCAGGACTCCATGCCGTCGAAAAGGAGGCCCTCGGCGATCCTGTCGAAGACGTCCCTGCCGAAGGGTGCCTGCTTCGCGAGCACCTTCGCCCGCTCGCGCACCGCCTCGGAGAGGACGAGCTCCCGGCAGCCGAAGAGCTCGACGGAGTCGAGGTCGGCCACCGAGCGCTGGTCGCCGACGTCGAAGGCGGTGAGGCGCTCCACCTCGTCGCCCCACAGGTCGATCCTCACCCCCTCGGCGCCGGTCGAGGGGAAGACGTCGACGATCCCGCCCCGCACGGCCACCTCGCCGCGGTGCTCCACCTGGTACTCCCGGCGGTAGCCGGCCTGGACGAGGCGGGCGACGAGGGCCTCCTCGTCGATCTCCTCGCCGGCGCGGACCGTGAGCGGCTCGGTCTCCTCGACCCGGGGCCCGAGGCGCTGGAGCAGAGCGCGCACCGGCGCCACGACGAGGAGGGGCCCCCGCCCCGGGGCGCCGGCGGCCTCGGTGCCGGCGTGGCGGAGGTGCCACATCGCCCGCAGCCGGCGCCCCATCGTCTCGACGCCGGGCGAGACGCGCTCGAAGGGGAGGGTCTCCCATGCGGGCAGGAGGTCGACGCACTCGGGCCCGGCAAAGGCAGCCAGGTCGTGCGACAGGCTCTCGGCCTCGCGCATGGTGGCCGTGGCGACGAGGACGACCGGCGCCCGCCCGAGGGTGGCGACCGCCGCCAGCACCGCCGCCCGGGCGGGCTCGGCGACGGCGACGACGCTGTCGTCGGAGCCGAGGAGGTCGGCGATCCCGGGCTCGCCGGCGAGCAGCCCGGCGAGGGAGCGAAGGGTCACGACCGTGTATTGAACCGGTTCATCGCGGCCGTCAGGCCGTCGGAGAGGAGGACCTCGACGGCGTCGGCCGCCAGCTCGACCGCGACGGCGATGAGCTCGCGCTCGGCCCTCCCCGGGCGGCGCAGGACGTGGTCGACGCCCGTCTGGCGTCCCGGCGGCTTGCCGACGCCGACGCGCACTCGCAGGAACTCCCGGCTGTGGAGGTGCTGCTCGATCGAGCGGAGGCCGTTGTGCCCGGCGAGGCCTCCCCCCTTTTTCACCCGGACGGTGCCGGGCTCGAGGTCGAGCTCGTCGTGGACGACGACGATGTGCTCGGGGTCGGAGTCGACGTAGCGGCGTGCGAGCGCCCGGACGGCGACACCGGAGTCGTTCATGTAGGTGAGCGGCACCCCGAGAGCGAGCACCTTCCCGCCGAGGCGGACGACGGCCGACTCGGCGCGGGCTCCCTTCTCGGACTTGAGCCGGGTGCGGTGGCGCTCGGCCACGAGCCGGACGACGTCGGCGCCGCAGTTGTGGCGGGAGCCGGCGTACTCTGGCCCCGGGTTGCCGAGACCGATCACGAGCAGGTCGGCCGTGGCGCCGCGCTCAGCCATCTCGACGGCGCCGGCCGCGCTCGGACCCGCGTGGCGCGGCGTGCGGGGGCGCCAGAGTCTCAGCTCTCGCCGGCGCCTTCACCGCCGGCAGCCTCGGCCTCCTCGGCTGCGGACTCGGCCCCGCCCTCCTCGGCCTCGGCCTGCTCGGTGACGACGACGACCTGCGGCGGCTGGCCGACCGCGATCGCCTGCTCGGGGTCGACATCGGTCTCGACGCCGGCGGGGAGGCTGAGGTTGCCCACCCTGATGGTCGAGCCGATCTCGAGCTCGGAGACGTCCACCTCGATGTGAGGTGGGAGGTCTGCCGGGCGGGCCTTCACGGCCAGGCTCATGAGGTCCTGGGCGACGGTGCCGTCACCGCGATGGACGGCGACCGCCTCGCCCACGAGGCTGATCGGCACCTCGGCGCTGATGATCTCGTCGCGGCTCACGACCTGGAAGTCGATGTGGGTGACGGTGTGGCGGACCGGGTGCCGCTGGAGCTGGCGGGCGACGGCGAGGTGCTGCTCCGAGCCGACGCTCAGCTGCAGGAGGGCCCGCGTGCCGGCCTCGCCGTTGAGGGCCGCTCGCAGCTCGCGGGCGTCCACCGAGACCGAGATGGGCTCGATGCCGTGCCCGTAGACGACGGCCGGGATGCGGCCGGCGTGTCGAAGCCGGCGGCTCGCCCGGCTGCCCTCGGCCCGGCCGGGCTCGGCGACCAGCTGGATATCTGCCATCAGAACGCGCTCCTGCGAGAGGTGGGAAGGGAGGCCTCGTCCGCAGCCTCGACTGCGGCCAAGCGATCTTAGGCGATCGCGCCGGCCCTGCTCACACGGGCCCCCAGAGGAGCCTAGAGCAGGTTCTGGCCGCCGAAGATCTCCGAGACGGACGTGTCCTCGAAGACGGCGTCGATGGCGTCCGCGATGATCCGGGCGATCGAGATCACCTCGAGCTTGTCGAGCCGGTGCTCGGGTGGGATCGGCAGGGTGTTCGTGACGATGACCCTGGAGAGCGGGGCGGCCTTCAGCCGGTCGACGGCAGGGCCGGCGAGGACGGGGTGGGTGGCCATCGCCCAGACGTCGGTGGCCCCCTCTTCGACCAGGCGCTCGGCCGCCACGGCGACGGTCCCGGCTGTCCCGATCATGTCGTCGATGATGACGCAGCGCCGCCCCTTCACCTGCCCGACCACCTCGAGGGCCTCCACGGCGTCGGCCGAGCCGCCCGGCCGCCGCTTGTGGATGAAGGCGAGGTCCGAGCCGAGCTGCTGGCTGAAGCGCTCGGCGACCTTCACCCGGCCGGCGTCCGGCGAGACCACCACGATGTCGGCGCTCGCCTCGCGGCGGAGGTAGTCGACGAGCACCGGGGCGGCAGTCAAGTGGTCGACCGGGCCGTCGAAGAAGCCCTGGATCTGGCCGGAGTGCAGGTCGACGCTGACGATCCGGTCGGCCCCGGCCGTCGACAGGAGATCGGCGACGAGCTTCGCGGTGATCGGCTCCCGGCCGGTGGACTTGCGGTCCTGGCGGGAGTAGCCGTAGTAGGGGCAGACGGCGGTGATCCGCTTGGCCGACGCCCGCTTGGCGGCGTCGATCATGACGAGCATCTCCATGATCGAGTCGTTCACCGGGGCGGCATGGGTCTGGACGATGAACAGGTCGACGCCACGGATCGAGCTGCCGTATCGGCAGTGCAGCTCCGAGTCGGCGAACTCCCGCAGGTTCGTCTCCCCGAGCTCGACGCCGAGGCAGGCGGCGATCTCCTCGGCCAGCTCGGGGTGCGAGCGGCCCGAGACGAGCTGCAGGCGTCGTGTCGGCGTCAGTTCCATCCTCGAGTCCTCCGTCCCCTGAGCGTGCTCAGCCCAGTCCGAAGAATGGACCGACGCGTGCCCCTCGCGCCAACCTGGTGCCAGGCTCCAGCACCGAGTAGGCGCCGACGTAGGCATTGTCGCCGATCTCGGCCCGCTCTGCTGTCGAGGACTCGACGCGGGCACCCTCCCCGACGACGCAGTCGACGAGGCGGCTGTGGGGGCCGATGACCGACCCGGCACCGACCCGCGTGGTCCCCTCCAGCACGACGCCCGGCAGCAGCGTCACCTCCTCGGCGAGCTCGACGGTGGTCTCGAGGTAGGTGGCCTCGGGATCGACCATCGTCACCCCGCGGCGCATCCAGCGGCCGTTCAGCCGGGCGCGCAGCTCCGCTTCGGCGGCCGCCAGCTGGGCCCGGTCGTTCACGCCGGCCGCCTCGATGGCATCGGGCGTCTCGAGGGAGCTCACCGGGTAGCCGGCGTCGTGCAGCTCCTCGATGGCCGAGGTGAGGTAGTACTCCCCGGTCGCCCGGTCGGGCACCAGGCGGCGCAGCACCGGAGCGAGGACGGTGTGCCCGAAGCAGTAGAGCTGCATCGCCACCTCGTCGACTGCGACCTCCTCCGGGGTGCAGTCCCGCTCGTCCACCACCCGGGCGACCCGGCCGTCCTTGTCGCGCACGACGCGCGAGTAGCCGAAGGGCTCCTCGAGCCGAGCGGTGAGGACGGTGGCGGCCGCCCGGGCGTCGCGGTGGTGACGGACGAGCGCCGCGATCGTGGCGGGTCGGACGAGCGGCGTGTCGCCGGGGAGGACGACGAGGTCCGCCTCCTCGAGGTCGAAGAAGGCTTCGGGGAAGCCGGTCAGCCCGACGGCGACGGCGTCACCGGTGCCCCGGGGGGCAGCCTGCTCGACGAACTCGAGCACGAGCCCGTCGGGAGCCTCGCTCTCGATGCTCTTGGTCACCTCCGCCGCCTTGTGGCCGACGACCACGACGACCCGGTCGAGGCCGAGGGCGGCGAGCGCGTCGAGCACGTGGAGCACCATCGGGCGCCCGCACAGCCGGTGGAGCGGCTTCGGGATGGCCGAGTGCATCCTTCTGCCCTCGCCGGCGGCGAGGACGATGGCCGAGAGCGGCCGGCGGTGCTCCCTCAGCTCCATCGGGACCTCCTGGCTCCTCGAGGCGGGACGCGCGCGACCCTAGCGGGGCCACCCGGCCGGAGACGGTGATGCCACCGGCGTATCCTCACCGCGATGGACTTCCGGCTGTCGCCCGAGCAGGAGATGCTGAAGGAGGCGGCGGCGAAGCTCGCCGCCGGTTTCGGGCACGCCTACTTCCAGCAGAAGACGGCCGAGGGCGGCAAGCAGGAGGAGCTCTGGGCAGCCCTCGGTGAGGCGGGTTTCCTCGGCGTGCACCTGCCGGAGGCCTACAGCGGCGGCGGCATGGGGATCTCCGAGCTGGCGATCGTCTGCGAGGAGGTGGCCGCCGCCGGCTGCCCGCTGTTGCTGATGCTCGTCTCGCCCGCCATCTGCGCCACCCTCATCGCGCGGTTCGGGACCGACGAGCAGAAGTCGCGCTGGCTGCCGCCGATGGCGACGGGGCGGACGAAAATGGCCTTCGCCATCACCGAGCCGGACGCCGGCTCGAACTCCCATCGCATCTCGACCGCGGCGCGCCGCGACGGCGAGGAGTGGCGCCTGTCGGGCACGAAGTACTACATCTCCGGCGTCGACGAGGCCGACGCCGTCCTCGTCGTCGCCCGCACCGGCACCGACGAGGCGACGGGGCGGGCGCGGCTCAGCCTCTTCATCGTCGACACCGGTGCGCCCGGCTTCGAGGCCACCCACATCCCGGTCGAGATCGCCGCCCCCGAGAAGCAGTTCACGCTCTTCTTCGACGAGGTGGTGCTCGGCTCCGACCGGCTGCTCGGGGCAGAGGGCGACGGCCTGCACCAGGTGTTCGCCGGGCTCAACCCCGAGCGGCTCATGGGCGCCGCCATCGGGTGCGGGATCGGGCGCTTCGCCCTCGAGCGCGCCGCCTCCTACGCGAGGCAGCGCTCGGTCTGGGGCACGCCGATCGGCACCCACCAGGGCCTCGCCCACCCATTGGCGGAGTCGAAGGTGGAGGTGGAGCTGGCCCGGCTCATGCTCGCCAAGGCCGCCTGGTGCTACGACCACGATCTCGACGCGGCCGAGGCCGCCAACATGGCCAAGTTCGCCGCCGCCGAAGCCGGGCTCAGCGCCCTCGACCGGGCGATGCAGGTGCACGGCGGCAACGGGCTGGCGAGCGAGTACGGCCTGGCCGACCTGTGGGGAACCGCCCGGCTCCTCAGGACGGCCCCGGTGAGCCGGGAGATGATCCTCAACTTCGTCGCCCAGCACTCGCTCCACCTGCCGAAGTCGTACTGAGGGCGATGACGACGAGCGGGCTCGTGGCCCTCCCACCGCTGCCGGCCACATCGCCCCGGCCCGAACGCGCTCCCGACGCCTACCTGCCCATGCAACAGGTGACCGAGCAGATCGCCTTCCTGCCCGACGCCTGGGGTGCCGAGCGCCGCCAGAAGGTGCAGGAGCTGTTCGAGAACCTCGCCGCCGAGTGGCACACCCGGGGCGGCCCCGACCGGGTCGCGCCGACCGTGGACGCGCTCGAGCGGGGAGGCGTGCCGACCGGCGGCGTGGCGCTCGAGATCGGCAGCGGCACGGGGCTCCAGACGCCGCCACTCGCCGAGCACTTCGACTACGTGGTCTCGGTCGACCTGGCGGCCGCCATGCTCTGCCTCGCCGAGCGGCGGGCGGGGGTCGGCCTGGTTCGAGCCGATGCCTCTCAGCTGCCGGTCGGGCCCGGCGGGGCGGACGTCGTCGTCTGCGTGAACGCGTTCTTGTTCCCCGACGAGTACGCACGGGTGCTCCGCCCGGGCGGAAGGGTCGTCTTCGTCTCGACGAGCGGGGACGAGACCCCGATCTACCTGCCACCGGAGAAGGTGGTGGCCGCCCTCGCCCCGGCGCTCGGCCGCCTGAGCGCCGTGACCTCGCAGTGCGGCCACGGCAGCTGGACGGTCGTGGCGCGCGCCTGACGCGGCGCGCCAGACTGCCCGACCATGACCTCGACCCGCGAGCACACGCCGACAGACGCCCCGTTGGGCCTCCTCGCCGCGAGCGAGGAGTACTGGGAGTCCGAGGCCCTCCCGGTGCTCTCGGAGTACGTCCGCATCCCCTGCCTGTCCCCGGAGTTCGACGCCGGCTGGCGGGAGCGGGGCGAGATCGCCCGGGCGGCCGAGCTGCTCGCCGACTGGGCGCGCGCCCGGCGGATCGAGGGTCTCGAGGTGGAGGTGGTGACCGCCGGCGACCTCACACCGGTCATCCTCTGCGAGGCTCCCGCCACTCCAGGAGCGGCCGACAGGGCCCCGACGCTGCTCTATGGGCACCTCGACAAGCAGCCGCCGCTCGGCGCCTGGCGCAGCGGGCTCGGCGCCTTCGAGCCGGTGAGGGAGGGCGACCACCTCTTCGGGAGGGGGACCGCCGACGACGGCTACTCGATCTTCGCCGCCCTCGGGGCGATCGAGACCCTCGAGCGGACCGGTCTCGACCACGGGCGCTGCGTCGTCATCATCGAGGCGAGCGAGGAGAGCGGGAGCCCGCACCTCGGGCCCTACCTCGAGGCCCTGGCGGGCCGCTTCGGCCCGGCCGGGCCCGGTCTCGTCGCCTGCCTCGACTCGGGGGCGACGACCTACGACCGCCTCTGGTTCACGACCTCGCTGCGCGGCCTCGTCACCGCCACCATCGGGGTGCGGGTCCTCACCGAGGGGATCCACAGCGGCACGGGAGGCGGCGTGGTGCCGGACTCGTTCCGCCTGCTGCGCGCACTGCTCAGCCGCATCGAGGACGAGCGGACGGGCGAGGTCCTCCTCTCCTCTTGCGCCTCGGACGTCCCGCGTCTGCGCCGGGCGGAGGCCGAGGCGCTCGTCTCCGAGCTCGGCGAGGCGGTGCTCGAGGGCATCCCGAGCGTGCCCGGCCTCCTCCGGGCGGGCGGGAAGAGCCTCGTCGACCAGTTGCTGGCCCGTGCCTGGACGGCGTCGCTCGCTGTCGTCGGCATCGACGGCGCCCCGGCTGTGGTCGACGCCGGCAACGTCCTGAGGCCGTACACGACCGCCAAGACGGCCATGCGCATCCCGCCCGGCGCCGACTCCGCCGAGGTGGCGGCAGAGCTCGTCGCCACCCTCACCGCCGACCCGCCCGAGGGTGCCGCCGTCGAGGTGGGTGACGTCGTCCCGGCCAACGGCTTCAGTGCGCCCGACCTCGCCCCCTGGCTCGCACGGGCGGGCGAGGAGGCCTCGCTCTCCTACTTCGGGGCCCCGAGCCGGTCGCTCGGCGAGGGGGGGACGATCCCGTTCCTGAGCGAGCTCTCCTCGTCGTACCCCGAGGCGCAGTTCCTCGTCACCGGGGTCCTCGGGCCCGAGTCGAACGCGCACGGCCCGAACGAGATGCTGCACGTCCCGACCGCCAAGCGCCTCACCGCCTCGGTCGCCCACATACTCTCCAAGCTGCTGTAGGGCTCCCGGCCACTAGCCGGGCGGGACGAGCGAGGCGACGCCGGTCCCGACGAAGGCCACGAGCGGCCGGTACTGACCGCCCTTGAACAGCGAGCCGACGGCCACGCAGGGCGACCCGAGGACGCAGCTGATCCCGCTGAAGCGGGCCGCCGAGCTGTCGACAGGTGGACGACCGGCGAGGAACCAGGACCCGGCCGACTGGCTCACGATGAACGGGACGAGCGGGGCGCTCGCCCAGTTCCCCCCCACCCTCTCGCCGACGGCCGTGCACAGGCCCCGAGAGGGGCACGACACGCCCGACAGCATGCCGGTGACGCCGAAGCTCGTCGCCGAGACGGCGCCGGAGGCCGGCGCGCGGACGGCGACCCGCGACCAGCCGTGCGGTCCCTGCTGCTCGATGAGCGGCGAGGGAGTGCCCCTCGTCCCGTACTGCACCCCGACGGCCGTGCACCAGCCGTGCGGCACGCAGTCGACCGAGGAGAGCGCCGCCCCTGTTCGCGCCCCGGCCGGCAGGGGCACCGGCGTGACCCGCCACCCCGAGGCGGTGAGCTCCTCGGAGAAGGGGACGATCCTGTGCCCCTCGAGCAAGTCCCCGACGACGACGCAGCTCGCCCCGCAGGAGACCGCCCCCACCTGGGCGCCGGAGACGGCCGGGGAGCGCATCAAGGACCATGTCGACCCGCTCAGCTCCTCGAGGAGCGGGAAGACGCCCCTCGCGTCGCGGTACGAGCCGACCGCCACGCACCTCGCCTTGGACTCACAGCCGACGCCGACGAGGTCGTCGAAGGTGCCCGGCCGCGGCACGGGCGAGCTCGTCCAGCTCGTGCCGTCGAAGATCTCGGCGAAGGCGTGCTCTCCCGGGGCCGTCACCGATCCGACGGTCACGCACCACGTCGGCGTCGTCCCGACGCACGAGATCGCCGACAGCCGCGCGGAGGACCCGCCCGCTGGCGCGATCGGCGCCACCTTCCACCCTGTCTCGGTCCTCACCTCGGAGAACGGGTGGCTGACGAGCGCCTTGGAGGAGTTTCCGACGGCGATGCAGGCGTCCCCTCGTCCGCACCAGACGCCGGAGAGGGCATCGACGACACGAGGCGGGAGGGTCGTCGATGTCGGCGGGGGGAGCGACGGCACGGTCGCACCGACCTGGCGCCCCTCCGGCGGCGGGCGGGGGGCGGAGCCCCAGCCGAGCCAGACGGCCGAACCGATGACAGCTCCCCCGAGGACGAAGACCACGGCCGCCAGAAGGGCGGCCCGCGCGGTGCCATGGTCGTTCCGGCGCGCCGTTGGCGCGCCCGGCGGCGGTGTCGGGCGACGAGGTGACATGGTTCGCTCAGTACTGTCCCGGCGGCTGCGCGGGAACGAGAGGACGACGCCCCCGCTGCGACACGCTGCCCCCGATCGCGACGAAGTGTACCGAGCAGGTCCGGACGTGGCCGGGACTCCTACACTCCGGTCGATGGCACCGCATCGGGCTTCGCGTCACCGGGTCCCCGGGCGTGCGGACGGCCCGAGTCGATGACGACCCCGTGGGTCTGCGCGACCTGTGGCGTCCAGCACGCCGAGTCGGCACAGCCGCCGCCGTCCTGTCCGATCTGCGAGGACGAGCGCCAGTACGTCGGGCACGGCGGTCAGCGGTGGCTGTCCCCGGCCGAGCTGGCGGTCGGGCACGAGCCCGACCTGCGCGAGGAGGAGGCAGGGCTCGTCGGGATCGGCCTCCGGCCATCGCTGGCCATCGGCCAGCGTGCCCTCCTCGTCCAGACCGCCGGCGGCAACGTCCTGTGGGACTGCCTGCCCGTCATGACCGAGCAGGTCGGGAGCCGCATCGAGGAGCTGGGCGGCATCCGCGTCATCTGCTGCTCGCACCCGCACTTCTACGGCGCCTGCGTCGACTTCGCCGAGGCGTTCGACGCGACGGTCCTCCTGCCGGCGGCGGATCGAAGTTGGGTGATGCGCACCTCGCCGCATGTCGAGTTCTTCACCGACGACGCGCTCGAGCCCGTGCCCGGTCTCACCCTGGCACGCGTCGGCGGCCACTTCGACGGCGCTGCTGTCCTGCACTGGCCGGCCGGAGCAGGCGGGCGCGGAGCCCTTCTCACCGGTGACACGGTCATGGTGGTCGCCGACCGGCGATACGTGAGCTTCATGTGGAGCTACCCGAACCTCATCCCCCTCCCGGCCGAGGTGGTGCGAAACGTCGCCGATCGCCTCATCGCCTTCGGATTCGATCGTCTGTACGGTGGCTGGTGGGACCGCGTGGTGATCCACGACGCCCGCGAGGCGGTGCGCCGCTCGGCGGATCGCTACCTCGCTCGCCTCGGCGGAGCGACAAGCACCCGTTGACGCCCAACACCAGGAGTGGCGGGAGCGCGGCACCGAAGTGACGGTGCGTGGGCGCTTTGGGCACGCTCAGCGCGGGCTCATGCACCCAGTGAGGTATTCCGGCGAAAAGTGTTGTTCTCGCTGGACTTTCGGTCGAGAAGTCACTTAAGTCGTCATTCAGTTGAACAAGTTTGGGAGGCTGACATGAGTTGGGGGCAAAGTCTGGGGACTTGTCGCATCCCCGCGCAGCTTTCCGGTCGAGGGTGGGCCCGCCGATGAGGGTCCTCGCGATCGGAGCGCATCCAGATGACATCGAGCTCGGCTGCGGGGCGACACTCATCGCCCATCGCGACGCCGGCGACAGCGTCGCACTGCTCGTCATGACCACGGGCGAGCAGGGGCCGCAGGACGCCCGCTCCCGCATCAACGAGCAGGAGGAAGCCGCCAGCTTCCTCGGCGCCAGGCTCTTGTGGGGGGGCTTCGAGGACGGTGCCGTTCCTGACAGTCGGCGTGCCATCAACGTGATCGAGGAAGCGATCCGGGCTGTCGCCGCCGACATCGTCTACACCCACAGCCCGAACGACACCCACCAGGACCACCGGGCCACGGCCGTCGCCACTCTCGGGGCGGCACGCAGGGCGAGCCGGGTCCTCTCCTACGAGGCGCCGACGAGCATCGGCTTCCAGCCGGCTGTCTACACCGAGGTCACCGGGCTCGTCGAGGCGAAGCTCGACCTGATCCGCTGCCACATGTCTCAGGTGCTGAAGAACGGGCTCGTCGACCTCGAGGTCGTCGAGGCGCAGGCCCGCTTCCGGGGCTTCGCCGGCCGGGTCCGCCACGCCGAGGCCTTCGAGGCTCACCGCTTCACATGGGCACCGATGGGCGCCTCCGGGCAGGACGACGCAGAGAGCGTCCTCCGCTCGAGCAAGCCGCATGACACAAGTTCCTTGAGCCAACTGGAGGTCAGGTAATGCGGAAAATGATGATGACGCTCGGCGCCGCAGCGCTCGTCATCGGCGGGATCGTGGGACTGGCCACCGTGACGGCCTCGGCAGGCACCACGAGCTCGTCGACCTACCAAGTGAGCGTCGGCAACGCCAACGGCACCGGCACCGTCATCGGGACGGCCACCGTCTCCAACGACTCGAGCGCCGGCACGATCTCGGTCAGCTTCCTCCTGAACTCAGGGGTGACCCTGCAGGGCGGCTACATCTGCCTGGCCGACAACTCGGCCAGCACGAACGCCCCGTACATCACCCAGGGCACCGGTTTCACCGCCCGGGTCAACCCGGGCAGCGGCGCCGACGGCTGCCCGGCCGGCTACACCGGCGTCCTGCTGCAGCACTTCGGCACCACCGTGCCCTGGCGCTTCACCGGCATCCCCGCAACCTATTTCGCCGACGGCATGTACCTGCAGATCCACCTCGACGTGAACGGCGGGACGGCCTACGCCTGCTGGCATCAGGCCAACCCGCCCGCTACGGCCTTCTACGGCAGCTGCAACGACCCGGGCAGCAGC
>JAJZZB010000192.1 GCA_021797795.1 Actinomycetes bacterium
CCCGCCCCGATGCCGAGATCACCAAGGCCGGCGCGCCCGTGCGGTCGTTCGTCATCGAGGCCAGGGAGGACCTCGAGATCGCAGGCGAGGTCCGTGCGGTGCTCGGCGCAGAGGGCGAGACGCCGCCGACCTGACCGCCACCGGGCGGCCCGTCCCCCGCCGAGCGCGCCGGAGCGCACCACCGGGGCCCGGCGGGCGCAGTCAGCAGATGCGGGGCAGCTGCTCGCCGAGCGGGAGGTCCATCACGCGCCGGCCCCCGAGGGCCGTGCAGGCCACGACCATGCCGGGGTGCTCATCGGTGACCGATCCGATCACCCTGGCCTCACGGCCTCGTGGGTGGCGCACCATCGCCTCGAGCACGGCGTCGGCGTCCGCGTCCGGGACGATCGCCACGAGCTTGCCCTCGTTGGCGACCTGCATCACGTCGAGCCCGAGGAGCGCACAGGCCGCCGCGACCTCGTCGGGGACCGGGACGGCGCTCTCGGAGACCTCGATCCCGACGCCGGCGCTCCCCGCGATCTCGCACAGGGTCGCCCCGAGCCCGCCACGGGTGGGGTCACGCAGCACGTGGATCTCCGTCGACGCCTCGAGCATGGCCTCGACCAGGCCGTTCAGCGGGGCGGAGTCCGACTGGACCGTCGTCTCGAACTCGAGCCCGGCCCTCGTCGCCATCACGGCGACACCGTGCAGCCCTATCGGCCCGCTCACGATGACCCGGTCGCCGATCGTCGCCCGCCGGGGGCGGATGTCGACGCCGGGCGGGATCACGCCGATCCCGGCCGTGTTCACGAACAGGCCACTTGCCCCGCCGGCTGTCGCCTTGCACGCGTCGACCACCTTCGTGTCGCCGGTCACCAGAGGAACCCCAGCTGCGCGAGCCGCGACGCCCATGGCCTCGGCGACCCGGCCGAGCGTGGCCAGCGGCAGACCCTCCTCGAGGACGAACCCGGCGCTCAGGGCGATGGGCCGACCCCCGCGCATGGCCACGTCGTTGACGGTGCCGTTGACGGCGAGGTCGCCGATGCATCCTCCGGGGAAGAACAGCGGCTGGACGACGTAGCTGTCGGTCGAGAAGGCGAGGCGAACACCACCTGCGTCGACCGCCGCGGCGTCGTGCAGCTCGCCGGCGCCGTCGATGCCGAGCGCGGGCAGGAAGAGGTGCTCGACGAGCTCGAGCGACAGCTTGCCGCCGCCGCCGTGGCCGGTCACCACGCGGTCGTAGCCGCGAAGGGGCGCCGGGCAGGACCACCCCTCGAAGTCGGCCGGGTCACCCAACGCGGGCTCCGTCCCGGGCGGGCGGCTCGAGCCGCCGGTAGTGGTAGTACGCGGCGCAGGCTCCCTCGCTCGAGACCATCGTGGCCCCGAGCGGCGTCCGAGGCGTGCACTCGGTGCCGAACGCGGGGCACTGGTTGGGGCGCAGCAGGCCTTGGAGGATCTCGCCGCTGCGGCAGTGGCTGGACTCGGGGGCGTCGATCGCCGACACGTCGAACCGGCTCTCGGCATCGAAGCCCCGGTACGCGGCGGACAGCCGCCACCCGCTGGCGGGGATCTCACCGATGCCGCGCCATCGCCGGTCGCACACCTCGAAGACGTCGTCGATCATGCGCTGCGCCGCCACGTTGCCCCCGTCGCTCACCACGCGAGGGTAGGCGTTGTCCAGCTCGGCCCGGCCACCTTCGAGCTGGCCGACCGCTCGACGGATGCCCTCGAGCACGTCGAGCGGCTCGAAGCCGGTGACCACGATCGGCACGCGATGGCGCCCGACCAGCGGTGCGTACTGCCAGGTCCCCATGACCGAGCACACGTGGCCGGCAGCGAGGAAGGCGTCCACGCGATTGGCGGGTGAGGCCAGGATCGCCTCGATCGCGGGCGGGACGAGAACGTGGCTGACCAGGACGGAGAAGTTGGCGATGCCGAGCCGGTGCGCCTGGTGCACAGCCATGGCGTTCGCCGGAGCGGTCGTCTCGAAGCCGATGGCGAAGAACACGACCTGCTTGTCGGGGTGCTCCTCGGCGAGGCGGACGGCGTCGAGAGGGGAGTACACGATCCGGACGTCGCCGCCTTCCCCCCTGACCTGGAGCAGGTCGCCGCAGGTCCCGGGCACTCGCAGCATGTCGCCGAAGGAGCAGAAGATGACCTCGGCCTGGCGGGCGATCTCGAGCGCCTTGTCGATCATGCCGACCGGCGTCACGCACACCGGACAGCCCGGGCCGTGGATCAGCTCGATCTCCTCGGGCAAGAGCTGGTCGATGCCGTGGCGGATGATCGCGTGCGTCTGACCACCGCAGATCTCCATGATCGACCAATGCCTGGTCGTCGCCCGCGCGATCTCTGCGAAGAGCCGGGCGGCGACCTCGGGGTCCGTGAACTCGTCGAGGTACTTCACGGATCCACCGCCGGCGCTGCGCTCCCGGGCTCCGCCGGCGCGGCCCCCTCGAGCTCGCCATCGAGCACGCCGAGCTCACGGAACATGGCGAGCGTCTCCATGGCCGACGCCTCGTCCACGAGCGAGATCGCGAAGCCCACGTGGACGATGGTGTAGTCCCCGACGGCTGCCTCCGGCAGGTAGGCCAGGCACACCTCCTTGCGGATGCCGTCGAAATCGACGGTCCCCATCGGGATGTCGGCGACTGTGCGGACCTCGACGATCCGTCCCGGTACGGCCAAGCACACCTCAGCGCTCCTCTCGTCGGGCTCCGGCACCGCTGTCGCGTCGATGGCGAGCCAGCGACACGGGGGCCGATCGTGGCCGCAGCACGGCCGGGGGTGTCAGGTCGCCGGTCGGCACCACCTCGGTGTGAGGATCGACGACGGGAGGGCCCAGGTGGCACACGCCGCGGCGGGCGCTCTCGAGGAGCACGGCGTTGCCGGCGAACAGGTCGCCGGCCAGCACGATGGCAGCCGCGTGCCATCCTCGCAGGAGCCTGCCGATGGCGTCGGAGACGAAGTGGCCGAGCGACTCGAACATCGAGCGCCCGAGCACTGCCTTGGCCACCCCGCCGATGCGGTAGCTCATCACGCTGCGCAAGAAGCGGCGCCCGTCGAGCACGTAGCGCCCGTCGACCTCGACCACGAAGGTGTCGAGCCCGACGGGGTGGACCGCGGGGCCCGAGGCGGCGCCGACGTCGGGCTCTTCCAGCCCGAGGACGAGGCTCGCAGCGGCCAAGAGCCACCCGATCGCGGCGGTCTCCTCGATGCCGACGTCCGGCTCGGGCTCGAAAGCAGCCAGCCGGTCGAGGTCCTCGGGGAAGGCGCAGCGGTAGTTGGCGACGAGCCGCGGCCCGTTCTCGTCGACGGCGGCGATGCTCCGGAGGAGCGCTGTGCCGCGCGTCGCCAAGGGCAGGAAGCCGATCAGGGGGGTGAGACGCCCGTCACTCTCGGAGGCGGCGATGCAGCTCGCCGGGTCGGAGAAGGACAGGTAGGCGGCCGCGCACGCCTCGCCCAGGAGCCCACGCGGCTCGAGGAGCGCGCGGACCTCGGTGCTCGCCCCGCTCGCCCCGGCCGCGTCGATGCTGAGCGCGGGACCGGTCACCGGACGCCACCCACCAGGCTGTCGATCACGTCCTCGAGCGACGGGGGGGTCAGCTGCTCGACCTGGACGCCCAGGTCCCGTAGCTCGGACACGGCGGCCTCGACGAAGCGGGGGAACGCGGCACCGAGCGCGGGGCTGAGCCCGACGGTCGTCTCGGTGGTGGCGGGCACGATCCCGAGCAGGACCAGCTCGGGAGGGTCGCCGAACAGGGGGGCCATCTCGAGCAGGTGGAGGGGGTCGACCTCGTGCGCGGTGGGCCGGATCTCGGGGCCGAGCTCGCGCACCACGTCGCCTGGCAGCCGAAAGATCGAGCCCGCCTCGGCCTCGGCCGCCAGCGCGTCGAGGACGATCAGCGTGGTGGGCCGGAGGAAGAGGTCGATCATGCGGAAGCCGAGCGTCGCGCCGTCGACCACCTCGACCTGCGGGGAGAAGGCGAAGTGGCGCTCGAGGGCATGGGCCGCGTACACCCCGACGCCCTCGTCGCCGAAGAGGATGTTGCCGACGCCCAGCACCACCGCCACAGGATCGGAAGCGGGTTGCGGGTCGCGCTGTCGAGCCGATCTAGGCGGCATCGCCTGCCTCTTTCTGCTTGTCTCCGCCCGCTCGGCGCGCGGGTGGCGCCCCGTTCGCAGCCGGCGCTGTGGCTCCGTCGACGGGCCGGGTGACGAACTTGTAGCCGCCGAACATGATGCCGATGTCGCCCTCGCGCCACACGATTGTCCGCCACCACTCGTAGTAGACGTGGAGCACCGCCCACGCGAGGATGAACCACATCGTGGCGTAGTGCAGCATGCGGACCCCGACGGCACCGCCGAAGGCCGGCACGGTCCAGTCGGTGAAGAAGTGCAGGGCGTCCGGCCACCACGCGCCGATCGAGCTCAGGCCGCCGTGCAGCTCCTCGACGTACAGCTGCAGGCCGGTGAACAGCTGGAAGACGATGAGCACGTGCAGCAGGAGGAACCACAGCGCGTTGAGGGGGTCTGGTCCTGAGGTGTCGAAGCGCTTGCGGCGCCCGACCGTGACGAGGTTGAGGAACGCCTCCTTCAGCCCGACGAGGTTCTCGTGCGTCGGCAACAGCTGGTCGATGCCGTGCTCGGCCCGGCTGAAGAGGTACAGGTACCCGATCACGAAGACGCTGACGTCGAGCAACAGCGCCCCGTAGAGGTGGATGGCGATGTCCCAGGCCATCGCGTCGGCGATGTGGGGCGAGAAGAACGGATCGGCGATGTAGAAGCCGGTGGCGGCGCAGACCAGGATGGCTGTGAACTGGATCCAGTGGATCCACCGCCAGGTGGCGGTGCGGCGCGGGACCTGCACGTAGCGGACCTTCACCGGTCCTCGCTGCGTCCCGGCCCGCTCGATGTCGCTGACCATCGCAGACCTCCTCGGCTCAGCGCGCGCCGGTCGGGGCGCCGAGCTGGTAGGAGCCGAGCTCGCGGCCCCGAGCGTCGACCAGGTGCACGGCGCAGGCGAGGCAAGGGTCGAAGCTGTGGACCGTCCTCAGGACCTCGAGGGGCTGGCTGGGATCGGCGAGGTGGACGCCGACCAGGGCGGCTTCGTAGGCGCCAGGGCGACCCTTGCCGTCTCGTGGCGAGGCGTTCCAGGTGGTGGGGGCGACGATCTGGTAGTTGGCCACCTTGCCGTCGCGGATCTGCGTCCAGTGCCCCAGGGCGCCACGCGGTGCCATGAGCAGTCCGTAGCCCTGAGCATCGCGGGACACAGCGTCGAACGTGAAGTCGGTCCAC
>JAJZZB010000193.1 GCA_021797795.1 Actinomycetes bacterium
TCGCCGGCCGGCAACCGAGGAGGTGACGCCGCTCGCTAAATGACCACGCAGTGCGGTCGGTGGCCCCGGGGGTGGGGTCAATATTCGACCGGTGGAAAGGGGTCAGTTTTCGGCCGGTGTTGACAAGGTCGGCCTTCGCGCCCGCCAGGTAGGTCGTCAGCACGTCCTACGGCGTCTCAGCACTTCCTGTGGTGGTCCGCCGCCAAGAGTGATCGCCTCACGTCGCAGTTCCTCGACCAGCGCATCGCGAGCATCGACAAGGGCCGTAAGCTCGGCGCTCGAGTACTCGAAGGATCTGGCAGTCGTTTCCCGACCAACGGGTCGCTTGCGCTCGTGGGGGGTGGGATGACTGTGAGTGCGAGCTTCCGGCTCGTCGCCCTGGCCCAACGGGTTCATGATCTTCGCGAAGGGGCGATCCGGGGACCCTCCACCGTTTCAACCGGCATCGGCAACCGCGAGCTGATGACCGCGGCGAGAAGGCATCGTGATGCGCTCGCGGGCGCCGGCGACAAATCCTACGATGATCGCCCGTTACGACCGCCGAGGCAAGCAAGCGAGACGGCGGGAGGCGCAATCGCTGCATGTTTGGTACATCTTTGGGTGAGGTGCCACGGGGAGTTCCCAGGGATGGTCACAGTCTTGGTGATCATCCCTGGTCACGGGCGCGACGATCCCCCTGTTAGGCGCCACTGCTTTTGATCATCTGAGCGTCACTGATCGTGATCATGTGGGAGAGGGACGACCGAACGACCAAAGTGGCGTCTGGGATCCGGGCGCTGTCGCGGTCAGGCCCGCCAGCGGAGCTGGCGGGCCGTGTCGATGGTCGCTCGTGCGGGAGCTCGCCACGCCGGGGGTCAAGGGCGCTCAGCGGACGGTGTGGTGTCGTTGGTCTACGTAGCCGCGGTCGCCGAGCGCCCTTGACCCCCGGCGTGTTCGTGGTGGGGCGCGTCGGGGCCGGTCGCGGTCCAGATCTCTGAAGGTCGACCGGCCGTCGCGCGCCGCTCGCGCCGTGCTCGTCCGGCCCGCTCAAGGGCGTGCAGCGCCTCGTCGAGACGTGCCGCGGTCTGGTTGCGGTTGAACAGGTCGCGCAGCTCGGTGCGCGAGAGCCCCGCCGCAGCGGAGCTGAGCGCGGCGTGGACCTGCTCGGCGACCGCGTCGCCGGAGGCGGAGCGGCAGAGCCAGGCGATGGACGAGCCTGCGTAGTCCCACAGCGCGAGCCCGGCGGCGAGGTGCTGAGGCGAGATGACGCCGGCCCCGTCGACCAGTGCGTAGAGCATCGAGAGCCGCAGCACGTGCGCCTCCGCGCGTGCGGCGAGCGCGCCGGCGAGCCCGTCTTGGTCGCGACCGGCGAGATCCACGTAGAGGTCGCGCCACAGCGCTCGTGCGTCGTCGTCGATGCCGAGCTGACCGGCCCTGCGAGCCCGCTCGAGCGCGGCGGCGAGACGGGCGGGGAGCTCGGTCGCCCCGCACGGGTCGGGGTCTCCCCCGAAGGGGAGGAGGCGGTGCCGCCGACAGGCGATGAACACGAAGCGGTTCAAAAAGCCGTTCTCTGCCTCGAGAGTGGAAAGGTGCCGGGCGAGCTCGGTCGCGGTGATGTGGCCGATGAGACAGATGTGGGCGGCGCTCGCGCGTGCGGGGGCGGTGCGGGTGAGGAGCGCGAGCGGTCGGCTGTCCCAGGCGGCTCGCAGCACCGGGGAGAGCGTGCTCTGCTCGCGCCCGGTCGCCTTCAGCACGCTCGCGAGCTCGGGCTCGACGACGAAGAGGCGCCCGTCCGCGGCGCCCTCGTCGCCCCGGGAGGGGTCGCGTGCCGCCCAGATGAGCCCCTCGCCTGACGAGAGCCCCGTGCGGGTGCGCGAGGAGAGGCCCGGGTCCGCTCGCGACAGGACGCGCAGCACGTGGTCGAGCGCGGAGCCCTTCCTCGACCGGGCGGTGTCGCCGACGAGCGCGACGAACTCGTTCGGGTAGTGCGCCGTGGCCTCGATCTGGAGGAAGGCACCGCGCCCGACGACCGAGCCGGCGCCACAGAGCAGCTGGGCGAGGATCGCGACCGGGTCCGCCTCGGTCGCCGGGGCGATCGTCTCGACGACCGCGCCGGCGAGACCCTGGTAGGCCTCGGGCCGGGGCGGTGAGGGGAAGCCGGGCGGTGCCGCGAGCAGCGCTTCCTCGTTCTCGTCGAGCACCGCCGCAGCCGCCTCGTGCACCGCGGCTTCACTCACCGGCGACCTCGACGACGGCCGTCTTCGCCGCGCGCTCGTCGACGATCGCCTGGTCCTTCATGAAGGCCGCGACGAGGCCCTGGACGGCGAGGTTGTTGAGCGCGCGGGGAAGCCCTCTCGAGGCGCGGTGGACGACGTCGATCGCGTCGTCGGAGAAGAGCGGGTCGGAGCGCCCGCACAGCTCGAGGTGGTGGCGGAGATAGCCCTTGGTCTCTTGCGGGTCCATCCCCTCGAGCTGGACGCGCAGGCTGACGCGCTGGTCGAGCGCGGCCATCGTCGTCTGGGCGAGGCGGCGCCGCAGAACGGGCTGGCCGATGAGCACGAGCACGGCCGGGCTCTTCGAGTCGAGCTCCGCGGAGGTCAGCATGCGGACGTCCTCCAGCTGGTCGTCGGCCAACAGGTGCGCCTCGTCGATCGCGACGACGACGCGACGTCCCCGCTCGGCCTCCGCGGCACCGAGTGCCTCGGCGGCCTGCGGCACGAGGGCGGAGCGGTGAAAACGCGGCACGCCGCCGAGGGCGGTGACGATCGCGGCGAGGATCCCCCGGCCGCCGATGACCGGGTTCGGGCAGTAGACGACCTGGTGCCGGGAGGGCTCCAGGCCGGCCGCGGTGGCGCGCAGCGCGACGGTCTTTCCCGAGCCGACCTCGCCGGTGACGACGGCGAGGCCTCCCTCGCCGATGCACCAGGTGAGCCGGGCGACCGCTTCGGCGTGCGCCGTGGAGCGAAACAGCGCGGACGGCGCGAGGTCCTTGCGGAACGGCATCTTCGAGAAGCCGTAGTAGGCGCAGAGCCGGTCGATGCTCACTGTTCTTCCTCCTTGATCTGTTCTTCCTCCTTGATCGGCGCGTCGTTCTCCGGGCCCTGTTCGACACCCGCGTAGGCGATCCGTCTCGCCTGCTCGGCGGCGACCCGGGCGGCGACGAGGCCGAGGTAGTCGATCCCCGAGCGCACGGGAGGCGGCGGCTCGTCAGGCCGGGCGGCGGGATGGACGTGACGGCTGATCCTGCGGGGCAGGGCGGTCCCCATCGGGCGGCCCTCGTAGCGGACCTCGATCTCGGTCATGTCGAAAGGGTCGAACACGAGCTCGACCTTGGTCCCTGCGAGCGCGGGGTCGACCTCGTAGTGGTTGGAGAAGAGCGACACCGACGCGCTCCGGCGGTCGACGGTCCGGGTCGCGGACCACAAGAACGCCTCGTGCAGCTCGGCCGGGCTCGGCCGCCTGAGCGTCCGGCCGCGCAGCACCCGGTCGATCGGGCGCTCGCCGGTCTCGGAGTGCCGGCGGCGGTGATAGACGCCCTCCAGCCATGCCGAGAACAGCTCGGAGAGCTCGGTGAGGCTCGCCGCGCCGCCACGCGCCTCGATCTCGACGAGGAACTGGCTGCGCACGCTGGCGAAAAAGCGCTCCACCTTCCCGCGCGAGGAGGGTTGACGGACGCGGCTGTGGACGAGGCCGATCCCGAGCACCGCGAGGGTGCGGTTGAACGGCGCGGAGGTGAAGGCCGAGCCGTTGTCGACGAAGCAGCGGTCCGGCACCCCGTGGACCTCGAGCCCACGTCGGAGCGCCGCCTCGAGACGCACGGTGTCCTCCGCCGGTCCCCAGCGCCAGCCCGGCACCGCGCGGCTCCAGTCATCGACGAACGCGCACAGCACCGTCTTTCTCCCCGCGGTGACCGGACCGTGCAGGCCGTCCCCGGTCCAAAGCTCGCCGAAGTCGCCCGCCTCGAAGCGGCCGAAGGTCCGCACCGGCGCGTTGTCAGCGCCGCGCCGGAGCCCCGTGCGGGCGAAGTGGCGCTGGAGGGTGCGGGGCGAGACCGTCCCGATCCCTGCCTCGGACAGCACCCGGGCGACCTGGGCAGCGGTTCGTTCCGGTGCCTCGCGCTTCAGCGTGGTCGCGGCCTTGAGGATCCCGGCCGGCGTGCGGGTCGGCTGGGCCCGCAGCTCGGGGTGGAGCGCCTCGAACCCGCCCGAGCGCCACGCCCGCAGCCAGCGCCGCAGCGTCGGAGCGGAGACGCTCACCCACCTGCCGTCCGGTCCGAGGTGTGAGGTCGCGGCGAGCTCGCGCACGAGCGCGCCGCGCTCAGCCGGGCTGAGCTCGGGGTCCGAGAGCGGACGGACGAGCGAATAGCGGAACAGCGCGACGTCCCGCCCCCGCTCGGAGGTGTCCCTCGGATGCTCCGAGCGTCCGTTCTCGCTCACGTCTCGAGCATGTGCGCCTCAGCGAAAAAGCGGGAGAGGGGAGCTCGTGTTGGCGAGCAGCAGCCCCCCGGTCGCGCCCGAGACGAAGGACCAGAGCCGCGCTTCGCCGAAGCGCCGCCGGGCTGCCGCCGCGGCGACCCCGATCGCCTCGAGCGCGTCCTTCTCCGGCGAGCCACGTGCCTCGATCGCACCGAGGCGCGGGTCGAGGGCGTAGGCGAGGGCCCCAAAGGCAGTCCGGATCTCCCCGGCGCGGGCGGAGAAGCGGCGGAACCAGCCGCGCGCAGTGTCGGGATGGACCCCGGCGCGTCGTGCGGTGGCCGCCCGGCTCTCGCCGTTCGCGAAGCGGGCCCGGAGCGCCTCGCCGATCACCTCGGCGAGGTCGCGGCGACGGACGAACGCGACCGTCGGGAAAAGCACGTGGGTGACCTCGCACGACCGGCACCGGGAGCGTCGCGGGCGGAGCGTTGTCGTCTTGTCCCGGTTCCGCAGCACCCGCGGCCGGGCGAAGCTCCACGGTCCGAGCACTCCCGACCGACAAGACGGGCAGCGATACCCGCCCGATCGGAGGGTCGTCTCCACCACCACCGGATCGGGCTCTACGCTCAGCACAGCGAGCATCACCTCGCAGCGACAGACGGGCCCCCTCTCGATTCCGGCCAAGGAGCAGGGAGGGGGTCCGTGCGCGTTCAGATGTCGCTCACCACGCTGTCGCCACCACGCGGGCACCCGCAAGCGCCGAGCCGTGCTGAGCGCGCGATCAGAAGGAATGGCGCTACCGATCCCGCGCGCGATCAGAAGGAGTGGCGCTCAACACCCCGCGCGCGATCAGAAGGAGTGGCGCTCAACAGCTGGTTCGGGAGCG
>JAJZZB010000031.1 GCA_021797795.1 Actinomycetes bacterium
CGTCTCGGCCATCGACGCCGGGCCACGGGCGAGCTCACGCTCGGCGATGCGCAGGGCGCGTCGGGTCCTGCCGCTCTCCTCAGCCCACCCCCGGCGGTCCGACCACACGCTCTCGGCCGGCTCGGGGCCGGCCTCTTCCGACAGGCACATCGCTCCGAGGGGGCTACCCGACCGGACGCCGGCCCAAACTGGCCGCCCCCGCCCCGGCCGGCTCATCGACGCCCGAGAGCCACAGCGGGCGGGCAGATCAGCCGACAGGCTGGCCGACCGGATCGTCGATCGGTACCGGCTCGGCCGGAGCCGACAGGACCGACGGCAGGGTGAACACGATCCTCGTCCCGGGACGGTGGCTCGTGTCGAGCCAGATGCGGCCGCCATGGTGCTCGACGATGCGCTGGCAGAGCGCGAGGCCGATGCCCGTCCCCGGGTACTCCGAACGTGCGTGGAGGCGCTGGAACAACACGAAGATGCGCTCGGAGAACTCCGGGTCGATGCCGATGCCGTTGTCGTCGACGGCGATCCGCCAGTCGCCGTCGTCGCCGAGCACGGCCGAGACCGCCACGCGGGGAAGCTCCGCCGAGCGGAACTTGAGAGAGTTCCCGATGAGGTTCTGGAACAGCGAGGCGAGCAGGGTGAGGTCGCCGCGGACCGTCGGCAGCCCGTCCGCGCCGACGACGGCGCCGGTGGTCTCGATGGTGGCGGCGAGGTTGGCCCGTGCCATCTGGAAGGCGCCGCTCAGGTCGACCGCCTCGAGCGGGCGGCCCGAGCGGCCGACGCGGGACACCTCGAGGACGTCGTTGATGAGATGTTGCATGCGCCGCGCCCCGTCCGCGATGAACCCGAGGAACTCCCGGCCGCGGTCGTCGAGGTGGGCGCCGTAGCGCCGGACGACGAGCTCGGAGAAGCTCGCCATCTTGCGGAGCGGCTCCTGGAGATCGTGCGAGGCCACGTAGGCGAAGCTCTCGAGATCCTTGTTGGAGCGCTCGAGCGCGCCCTGCTGGTCGGCGAGGGCGCGATGGGCGGTCGCCACCTCGGAGAGGTCCGAGACGATGCGCGCCCGCATGGCGTCGACGTCCCGGGCGAGGGAGCGGACCTCCGGCGAGCCGCCGGCGGAGACGGCGTGGGAGAAGTCGCCCGAGGAGACCTGCCTCACCTGGTGCGCCAACTCGACCATGGGCCTCGCGATCCAACGCCGGATGAGGAGCCAGGTCACCTCGAACACCGCCAGCAGAGCGAGCAGGCAGAGGCCGAGGAGCGCGATCAGCTCGTGGTCGGCGGTCGTGAGCCTGGTGTCGGCCCCGGCGTGCGCGCTCGAGAGGTCCGCCTCGAGATGGGTCATCTCGGCCCGGAAGGCGTCGAAGAGCTTCGTGCCCCGAGCCGTGGTCGCACTGCTCCGGGCGGCCGTGCTGCCGCTCGCGACGAGCTTCAAGGTGGGCGCAGCGAACTGGAGCCGCCAGTCGCGCGCCGCTCCGGCCACCCGCGCCACGTCTGCCGACAGTTGCCGGTTGTCGGCGAGCAGGCGGCGCAGGCGTGAGAGCGAGTTCGCCGCCTGGGCCACGCCGAGCTCGTAGGGCGCGAGGAAGCTCGTGTCGCCTGTGAGGATGTAGCCCCGTGTCCCGGTCTCCTCGTTCACGAGCGCGTTCGAGAAGGAGATGGCGGCGACCTCGGCCGGGTCCAGGCGGTCGACCTGGTTGCGCACCGAGTTGTTCAAGTTGATGACGGCGAAGGCGCTCACCACCACGCTCGAGAGCAGGATGACGCCGGCGAGCACGACGAGCAGCGCCACCCTGCGGCTCAACGAGAGCCGCTCGTACCATCTCCCCGGCGCCATGGCTCCGCCCACTCTCCTCCCGCCCTCTCTAGCGCGGCCCGCCGTGGGCGGACAGGGCGACGATGGCCACATCGTCGGTGAGCATCCCCGGACGGGTCGTCTGCAGCGTGGCGAGCGTCTCCTGGACGATCCGCTCGATCGTGTGCCCGCGCAGGACCGCCTGGTGCACCATGTCGACGAGGCCGTCGGTGCCGAGACGCTGGGTCGTCCCGTCGGGCGCCTTCACCTCCACGTTCTCGACGAGCCCGTCGGTGTACAGCACGAGGGACCATCCGGGCTCCAGCCTCACCTCGTTCGGCGGCCAGCTGGCCCCCTCGACGACGCCGAGCGGCGGGCCCGCCTGACCGTCGAAGGAGAGGGTCGTCCCCCCGTTCACGACGATCGGTGCCGGATGGCCCGCCAGCAGGAGGCGCATCCCGTCGCGCTCGGGGTTGACGGCGAGGTCGCACACGGTGACGAAGATCTCCCCGCTCGGGCGCTCGCTCGTGAAGAGGTCCTGCAGGGTCTCGAAGGTGTGCTCCGGCGGCACGCCGGCGAGGACGAGGGTACGCCAGGCGACCCTGAGGCGGACGCCGAGCGCCGCCTCGTCGGGCCCGTGGCCCGAGACGTCCCCGATCATCGCCCGGATCGAGCCGTCGTCGAGCTCCACCACGTCGAAGAAGTCGCCGCCGAGCAGTGACTGGTCGCCACCGGGGCGGTAGAGCGTCATGCACTGGATGGCATCGCTGTGAAGCAGCGGGCGGGGCAGGAGCCCGCGCTCGAGGCGGACGTTCTCCTGGGTGCGGATCTCCGCCTCTCGCAGGCGGCGGGCGACGTTCGCCGCCCGCTTGCGCTCGGTGGCATAGCGGATCGACCGGGCGATGAGCAGCCCGTCGGCGACCCCCTTCACAAGGTAGTCCTGGGCTCCCCCTGCGATGGCGGCGAGGCCGCTCTCCTCGGCGTCGAGGCCGGTCAGCACGACGACGGCAGCCTCCGGAGCCGCTTCGACGACCCGGCGCAGCGCCTTCACGCCGGTCGCGTCCGGGAGGCGGAGGTCGAGCAGCACGCAGGCGGGCTGGGCCTCGAGGTGTGGGATCGCCGCCTCGAGGGTCGGGGCCCAGACGACGCGCTCGAGACCGGTCTCCTCCCCCATCTCGGCGGCCTCCTCGAGGAGAGCCTGGACGAGGACGGCGTCCTCTCGGTCGTCCTCGACGAGGACGAGCGTCCTCTCGGCCAGCTGGCGCTCGACGCTCATCGGAGCCCCAGGTCCCGAGCGTGCCCACCCAGCCGGCGCGGCTCGGCTATCCCGACCACTGCCGGCCCTCGGTGCCCCCGGACAGGTGTCAGGCGGCTCCCGACACCCCCGTTGCGCCAGGTCACGGCAGCATCCTACAAAAGTGGTGGGACCCGGGCCCCGGGGCCCGCTCGCCGCCAGCCGAGGAGGTCGGGCACCGGTCCGCAGGAAAATCCGGAATTCGTGTTTGAGGACGACCTGGCGGGGTACTCACCTGCCAGCGGGGAACCCCCCTTCCCCGCATTGACAACCAATCGAGGCCGGTCGGGCTCAACACTCGCCTCCTCAGGTCGGACGCAGATCGCCGGTCCGGCCGGCCGAGATCGCGTGATGGCGTCACCACGTCGTCCGTGATGCTCCTGCGTCACGAGAAAGCCAGCCCCCCAAAAGACGGCGTGGCTGCCATTGCGTTAGCTGCGACGCGACCCCCGCCCGCTCGCAGCTCCAAACAGGGCCCGCCATCGGCGGGCCCTGTTTCTTTGTGGGCCCGGGTCGCCCGGGGGGCACCGCCCTGCGGTCTGTCGATGGACCATCGGTCTATGGTCTCTCTGTGCGAGGCTGGACGGCAGAATCGTCCTCTGTAGGAGCACGACAGGGACACGAGCGGCCGCCGGAGGAAGGAGGAGCCTTGACGGGCTTCCTTGGCACCCGATGAGCACGATCAGCCTTCGCGCCCCGGCGGGTGCGTCGAGGCCGCGGCTCAGCCTCGCCACCCTCTCGCTCGTGCTGTTCCTCACCTTCCTCGACAACACGATCGTGAGCGTCACGCTCTCGAACATCCAGTCGACCCTCCACACCGGCGTGAGCGGGCTGCAGTGGGTGGTGAGCGCCTACGCGCTGGTGTTCGCCAGCCTGATGCTGCCGGCTGGGACCGTGAGCGACCTGCTCGGCCGCAAGAAGGTGATGCTGGCGGGCGTCGCCGTCTTCTGCGTCGGCTCGGTGCTCGGCGCCCTCGCCCCGAACGTCCCGGTGCTGTGGGCGGCCCGGGCGATCATGGGGCTCGGGGCGGCCGCCTCCGAGCCAGGCACCCTCTCGATGATCAGGCATCTCTACACCGATCGGCGCGAGCGCGCCCAGGCCCTCGGTGTCTGGGCCGCGGTCTCGGGGCTCGCCCTGGCGGCCGGCCCGGTCATCGGGGGCGCCCTCGTCGGGGTCTGGAGCTGGCGGGCGGTCTTCTGGTTCAACCTCTTCTTCGGCCTGCTGGCCCTCGTCGGGGCGGCGATCGTGCTTCCCGAGAACGCCGACCCGCAGGTCGGCCGCCGCTTCGACATCGGCGGCTTCGTCCTCGGGGCGGGGGCGCTCGCCGCCTGCACCTTCGCCATCATCGCCGGCGAGTCGGCCGGCTACCACGCCTGGTGGGTCATCACCCTGTTCGTGGTCGCCGGGATCGCCCTCGTCGGCTTCGTCGGGGTCGAACGTCGCGCCGAGAACCCGATCCTCGACGTCCGCTTCTTCCGGCAGGGCAACTTCACCGGATCGACCTTCGTCGCCTTCGCCACCTACTTCGGCGTCTTCTCGATCTTCTTCTTCGTGGCGATGTACCTCGAGCTCGTCGGCAACCAGTCGGGTTACAAGGTGGCGCTCGACTTCCTCCCGATGGCCGCCGCCATGATCGTCTCGAGCGCCTTCGCCGGACGCTGGGTGGCCGAGATGGGCCCGCGGGTGCCGATGACGATCGGCTGCCTGCTCGGGGTGGCCGGCATCGTCCTCACCGCCGTCTACCTGTCTCCGACGAGCGGGCTCTCGACGCTCGGCTGGACCCTGCCGCTCGCCGGGCTCGGCTTCGGCTGCGCCATCGTTCCGGTGACCTCGGCGGCGCTGAGCGCCATCCCGCCCGAGCACTCGGGCATGGCGGCGTCGGCGACCAACACGAGCCGGGAGCTCGGCGCCGTCGCCGGCGTGGCCGTCCTCGGCTCGGTGGTGAACGGCGAGCTCACCGTCCGCCTCGCCCAGCGCCTGAACCACCTCTGCCTCATCTCCTCCCACGGCCACTGCATCCTCCCGGCCGTCAAGTTCAAGGGGCTCATCATCACCGCCGTCACGACCGGCACCATCTCGGCGCAGGCGAAGAGCCTCGCCAGCAACAAGGCGCTCGTCCAGGCCGTGAACCGGGTCACCCAGGCCGCCTACGGGGCCTTCACCCACGGCCTCGACCTGTCGCTCGGGATCGCAGCCGGTTTGATGGCGGTCTCGGCGATCGTGGCCTTCGGCCTCGTCCGCTGGCCGCGCACGGCGGCCGGGGAGCCCGCTCCCGACACCGAGGAGGCAGCCAGCCGGACCTCCCTGCGCTGAGCCGGCGGGGTCAGGGCCCGGCAGGCTCGAGGCGCTCGGGGTGCGAGTAGACGATGCCCCGGCCGCCGCGGACGAAGCCGAGCAGGGTGATGCCCCGCTCGTCGGCGAGGCGCACGGCGAGGCTGCTCGCTGCCGAGACGCCAGCCACGATCGGGATGCCGGCCGCCAGCGCCTTCTGGACGATCTCGAAGGAGGTCCGGCCGCTCACGACGAGCCCGACCTCGTCGAGGGGCAGATCCAGGTAGCCGGCCACCGCCTGGAGCGTCGCCCAGCCGAGCACCTTGTCGACGGCGTTGTGCCGCCCGATGTCCTCCCGGGCGACGAGGAGCTCCCCCGTGGCGCTCACCAGCCCGGCCGCATGGAGACCGCCTGTCGCCGCGAAGCCGGTCTGGCCCCCGCCGAGCAGGGACGGCCACCCGACGACGTCGGCGAGGGCGAAGACCCTGGTGCTGCGCACCGGCGCCCGGAGGCGCTCGGAGAGCGCCGCGATCGAGGACGAGCCGCAGACCCCGCAGGAGCTGGAGGTGGTCGTCAGCCTGCTCGGGAACCCTCCGGCCGCCGCCAGGCGTGCCCCCGCCGCCGGCTCGAGGTCGACGGTGACGACGTTGTAGCGCTGCTCGGCGTCGAGCTCCGGATCGGTGCAGTAGCGGACGGCCCTCAGATCGCCCGGTCCGGCGAGCACCCCCTCGGACAGCAGCCAGCCGACGGCGAGCTCGAAGTCGGCGCCCGGGGTGCGCATCGTGACGGTCAGCACCTCGGGCCGGGCGGAGGCGGGATCGAGGCCCCCCACCCTCACCTCGAGCGGCTCCTCGACGGCGAGCTCGTCGGGGTGCCGGGTGAACCGCCCGTCCCGCTGCTCCCAGACGAGGCGGGAGGCGGTCGGGACCCGGCGCGCCGGCGGGGTGTCGAGGGGAAGGGTCATCGGGGAAGTTGTACCCCGGTGGACGCCCCGGTGAGCCCGTAGGTGACGAGCGACGCCAGGTCGGCCACGAGCTCGTCGCGCCCGAGCTCCCCGCTGCGCGCCCAGCGGGCGCCGGCGAGGTGGACCATCCCAACGATTCCGTGGGCGAAGGTCGCCGCCGGCCTCGTCGCACGACCTCGCCGGCCAAGGCCGTCCTCGATCAGCTGCTCGATGAAGCCGGCCACCCTGTCCACCACCCCGACCAGGGCGGCGCCCCCCGGCGGCGCCTGGCGGGTGAGGAAGCCGTAGAGGGCGGGGTCCTCGGCGATGAAGCCGACGTAGGCCTCGATCGCCAGGCGCACCATCACCTCGGGCTGCTCGTCGAGCTGCCCGGAGACCGCCGCCCGGAGCCGGTCCACGAGCCCCTCGGCGAACTGCTCGCCGACTGCCGCCAGCAGGCCCTCCCGGTCGCCGAAGTAGCGGTAGAGCACGGGCTTGGTGATGCCGGCCTCGGCGGCCATCTCCTCCATCGAGGCAGACGCCCCGTCGCGACGGATCACCTCGAGCGCCGCCTGCACCAGCTCGCCCCGCCGGCCCGGGCGGCGCCGGCTCGCCTTCTCGGAGGTCCCCCCGAGTGCGGTCGTCACCATCTCCACCTTTCACCTCCTCGCCGCTTGACAACAGTATAACCTACAGTAATATTACTCGGCGTAACGTCTAGAGACAGGAGGTGCGGCATGTCCGCCCTGGCGAGCGTCGAAGAGCGTGTGAGCCGGCTCACGAAGGCCGCCGCGCGCCGCCTGGTCGAGCCGGACGAGGAGGTCCCGGGCGCCCCGGGCGAGGGACAGCTCCTCCCCGACGAGCTGCTCAGCGTCGCCGGGCTCGGCCTCGAGCTCACCCCCGACCAGCGGGCGAAGCTGGCCCGCGAGGAGGTCGCCTCGATCACTGCCGCCGGCATCCGGTTCGAGGCGGTCCTCGAGGCCGGCTTCGGGGTGCAGCTCGCGACGGCGGAGGACCTCACCGATCCCCGCCTCACCTTCATCCTCCACGAGCTCGGCGAGGAGACCCGGCACCAGCGCCTCTTCCAGCGACTGCTCGGGCAGCTCGCTCCGACCGCCCGCTCGCCCATCCCGACGAGGGTCGTCCGCCTCGCCTACCGGCTGGCGATCGAGCTCACCGCCTCCAGCCCGGCGCTGTTCTACGTTCTCGTGCTCGCCGGCGAGGAGATCCCCGACCTCATCCAGAAGCTCGCCTCCGAGCACCGGGAGACGGACCCGTTCATCCGGGCGGTGAACCGCTACCACCGCATGGAGGAGGCCCGCCACCTCTCCTTCGCCCGGGCGGTCTTCCCCGAGGTGCTCTCCTCCTCCCGCCGTCTCGAGCGCCTCCTCGTCCGCCACGTGGCGCCCCGGCTCATCTCGGTCATGTTCGACGACCTCGTCCACCCTGGCGTCTACGCCTCGGTCGGGTTGCCCGCCTTCTCGACCTGGAGGCGGGCAAACGCCACGTCGACCCGGCGCCAGCTCCGCTACGACGCCACCAGGCCGGTGCTCCGGGTCCTGGTCGATGCGGGCGCCGTGCGCCCCGGCCGCGTCCCGGGGCCGTGGCGGCGGCTGTGCGGCGTCCGGTCCGACGAGAGCCCCCTCGAGACCGCCCCTCCTCCGGCCTGAGCCTCTTTCAATCGCCCTCGGCGGCGAGGTCCACCGCCGCGCTCGAGATGGCCACGCTCGCACGGCCCGGTTCGGCGAGCCGCGGGCGGGCGAGACGGGAGAGGGCGTAGAGCCCGATGGCGGCGGCCCCGAGAGCTGCCAGCCCGCCGACGCCGAGGCCGATCCTCGCTCCCGCCGCCGCCACGATCCAGCCGATGACCGGCCCTCCCACCGGGGTCGAGCCGAGGAAGGCGACGGCCCAGAGCGACATCACCCGGCCCCGCATCGAGGGGTCGGCGGCCAGCTGCAGCGTCGAGTTCCCCGTGGCGAGGAAGGTGACGCTCGTCCAGCCGACGGCGGCCAGGGCGGCGACTTCGATGGAGAGCATCGGCGAGGCAGAGGCGAACAGGATCATGAGCCCGAAGCCGGCAGCCGACACGGTGAGGGGGCGCAACCCTGTCCTCCCCCGGGCCGCCGTGAACAGCCCGCCGGCGACCGCCCCGATGCCCATGGCGCCCATGAGGAAGCCGTAGGTGGCGGCGCCGCCGTGGAAGCCCTGTCTCGCGATAACGGGGAGGGTCACCTGGAACTCGTAGGAGAGCGCCCCCACGATGGCCATCATCACGAGCGGGACGGCCAGCCGGGGCTCGTGGCGGACGTAGGCAAGGCCCTCGCGCATCTGGCCCTTCGACCGGCGGGCCGGCGGGCTCGTCTGGAGGTCGCCGAGGTCCATCGAGACGAGCGAGTACACGACGGCGACGAAGCTGGCGGCGTTCGCGAGGAAACAGACGCCGACCCCGAGGGTCGCGATGAGAAGGCCGGCTACCGCCGGGCCGACGGCGCGGGCGGCGTTGTTCATCGTCGAGTTGAGGCTCACGGCATTGCGCACCCGGTCGGGACCGACCATCTCGAGGACGAAGGACTGCCGGGCCGGGTTCTCGAAGGTGTTGTTGAGGCCGAGCAGGAGGGCGAGCACGCACAGCTCGGAGAAGCGGACGACGTGCAGCACGCTGAGCAGCCCGAGGGCGAGGGCCTGGACACCCATGAGGGCCTGCAGGACGACCATGAGGCGCCGCTTGTCCACGCGGTCGGCGATGACGCCGCCGTAGGGGCCGAGGAGGAGCACCGGAAGGGTCTGCAGGGCGACGACGAGACCGAGAGCGGTGCTCGAATGGGTCATGGTGAACACGAGCCAGGACTGGGCGATCGACTGCATCCAGGTGCCGACGAGCGAGATCGACTGGCCGATGAAGTAGCGCTTGAAGTTCGGGACCGACAGCGCCTCGAAGGTGCGGCGGCCGAGCGCCAGGACCCGGGTCACGGGCTCTTCCTGGCCGCCTCGGCGGCGTGGCCGGGGCGGAGGCGCTCGGCGAGCTGCTCGATCACCGGCAGGGCGGCCGCCAGCGCCTCCCGCTCGCCAGGGTCGAGCTCGGCGAGCCGGCGCGAGAGGGCGTCGTTGCGCTCCGAGCGGACGCGCCCGAGAAGGCGCGCCCCCTTCGGGCTCGCCTGCAGGAAGGTGACGCGGCGGTCGGACTCGTCCGGGAGCCGGCGGACGAGTCCCGCCTGCTCGAGCTTCGGGACGAGCCGGGAGAGCATCGTCGGGTTCAGCCCCACCCGGGCGGCCAGATCCGACAGCCGCACCGGCCCCTCCCGCTCCGCCGCCACGAGCACGTCCACCTCGGTCGTCGTGAGCGAGCCGGCGGCCGCCGTCGGCTTCAGGCGCCGCGAGAGCCGTCCGAGCGCGATGCGAAGCCGCGCCGGATCGAGCTCGGCGCTCGAGCCCGTCCCGGTCGTCATCGTCGCTCCCACCTCGGTTTCCCGTCCAGAATACTTGCTTGCTCGCAAGCATTATACCGCTCGGACGGGGCGCGCCGACCGTGGCCCGGCGCCGTCTTAGGGTGAGCAGCATGAAGGCACGCGCGTTCGGTGGTCGACTCGAGACTCCCCTCCGGGGCCGCCAGGTCCTCGCCGATCCCCGCCTCAACCACGGCACGGCCTTCACCGTGGACGAGCGCGACGAGCTCGGGCTCGTCGGACTGCTCCCACCCGAGGTGCTCACCCTCGACCAGCAGGCCGGGCGCGCCTACGCCCAGTACTGCCGCCAGCGCGACGACCTCGGCAAGAACGTCTTTCTGTCGCTGCTCCAGGACCGCAACGAGGTGCTGTTCTTCCGCCTCGTCGGGGACCACCTGGACGAGATGCTGCCCATCGTCTACACCCCGACGGTCGGGGACGCCATCCGCAACTACAGCGGGGAGTACCGCCGACCGCGCGGGGTCTACCTGTCGGTCGACCACCCCCAGGACCTCGAGCGCTCGCTCGCCGCCTGCGGGCGGGCGCCCGAGGAGATCGACCTCGTCGTGGCGACCGACGGAGAGGCGATCCTCGGCATCGGCGACTGGGGCGTCGGCGGGATCGCCATCTCGGCCGGCAAGCTGGCCGTCTACACCGCGGCGGCCGGGATCGACCCGGATCGGACGCTGCCGGTCGTCCTCGACGTCGGCACCAACCGCGCCAGCCTGCTCGAGGACCCCCTCTACCTCGGCAACCGCCACCGGCGGGTCGACACCGACACCTACGACGCCTTCATCGACCACTACGTCAGGGCCGCCACCAGGCTCTTCCCGAACGCCCTGCTGCACTGGGAGGATCTCGGGGCGGGGAACGCCCGGCGGGTGCTCGACCGCTACAAGGACGAGCTGCTGACCTTCAACGACGACATCCAGGGCACCGGAGCGGTCGCCCTGGCAGCCGTCTTCTCAGCCCTGCAGGCGAGCGGCACGCCGCTCTCGGACCAGCGCATCGTCATCTACGGAGCCGGCACGGCCGGCATCGGCATCGCCGAGCAGCTGGCGGACGCCATGGCAGCAGAGGGGGTCGGCGAGCCGCACGGCCGACTGTGGGCGCTGTCGAGCCGAGGGCTCCTCGTCGACTCCGACCCGGCCATGCGCGACTACCAGCGGCCCTTTGCCCGGTCGGCGGGCGAGGTCGAGGGCTACGGGCGCGACGGCGACGGGCGCATCGGGCTCGCCGAGGTCGTCCGGCGCGTCTCGCCGACGGTGCTGATCGGCACCTCCGGGCAACCGGGCGCCTTCTCCGAGGAGATCGTGCGCGAGATGGCGAGGGGCACCTCCCGCCCGGTCATCATGCCGCTGTCCAACCCGACGTCGCTCTCCGAGGCGCTCCCGGGCGACCTGTTCGCCTGGACCGAAGGCCGGGCGCTCGTCGCGACGGGGAGCCCCTTTGACCCGGTGACCGTCGGCACCCACACCTACGTCGTCGCCCAGGCCAACAACGCCCTCGTCTTCCCCGGGATCGGCCTCGGGGCGGTCCTGTCCGGGGCGACCCGCATCACCCCCCGGATGATCCGGGCGGCCGCCGACGCCGTCGCCTCGCGGATCGACTCCTCGGTCACCGGCGCCCCGCTGCTCCCCCCGGTCGAGGCACTGCAGGAGACCTCTGTCGCGGTCGCCGTCGCGGTCGCGCTGGCGGCCGCCGACGACGGCGTCGCTCCGCCGACCGGTGAGCGCGAGCAGGTCGACAAGGCTGTCCGGGCCGCCATGTGGCAGCCCGTCTACCGCCCTGTCACCGCCTCCTCGTGACCCGCCGTCACCCCGCCCGCAGGCCGTAGGCGGCCCGGGCGTACTCCCTCGCCATCCTGTCGGTCGTGAAGAAGGAGCCGTTGAGCGAGATGGCGTTGCGCCGCATCTCCTCGAAGCCCGGCGGGTCCTTGTAGTAGGCCGGCAGGACGGACTCCTCGAGGACGTCGTAGAGGTCCCCGGCGTCGTCGCCCTCCCCGAGACCGCCGACCGCCCAGCCGGTCACCCCGTCGATGCAGCCCTCGACCCACCACCCGTCGAGGGTCGAACAGCTCGGCACCCCGTTCACGGCCGCCTTCATCCCGCTCGTCCCCGAGGCCTCGTTCGGCTTGATCGGGGTGTTCAGCCAGACGTCGCTCCCGGCCACGAGCAGCGAGGCGAGGCGGAGGTCGTACTGCTCGAGCAAGACCACCTCCACGCTGCCCGAGAGCAGCCTCGAGACCTCGGCCACACGCTTGATGAGCGCCTTGCCCCCGAGGTCCCTCGGGTGCGCCTTGCCGCTGAAGAGCACCTGGATCGGCCCGTGCCGCCCGGCGACGGCCTCGAGGCGCTCGAGGTCGCTGAACAAGAGCGTGGTCTGCTTGTAGGCCGTCGCCCTCCGGGCGATCCCGATCGTGAGGACGTGGGGGTCGAGGCGTCGCCCGCTCCGATCGACGACCTGGTCGAGAAGCCGGATCTTCTCCGCGAGGTGCGCTCCGGCGATCTCGTCGAGGTCGATGGCCCTCGCGTAGCGCAGCATGGCGCTGTCGAGCCTCCAACCTTCGAGGTGCTCGTCGAACAGCGCCGCCATGGACGGTCCGGCCCAGGTGGCAGCATGCACGCCGTTCGTGATCGAGGACACCTCGACGCCGGGGAACATCTCGCCCGTCACCTCCCGGTGACGCTGCGAGACGGCGTTCACGAACCTCGACCCGAGGATGCCGAGCTCGGTCATGTTGAGCTCCCCTGTCTCGGCGAGGCCGAGGCCCGCCAGCTGCTGGGCTGTCGCCGCCCCGAGGACCTCCCTCACGGTCGAGAGGGGGAAGCGGTCGTGGCCTGCCGGCACGGGCGTGTGGGTCGTGAAGGCGCATCGCGCCCGCACCTGCTCGGGCGCCGCCTGCTCGAGCAGCCTGAGCACGAGCAGGGCGGAATGGCCCTCGTTCATGTGGAAGACCGACGGCTCGATTCGAAGGGCCCGCAAGAGGGCGATCCCCCCGAGGCCGAGGACGGCCTCCTGGCGGAGCCGGTGCGCCTCGTCGCCCGAGTAGAGGCGGTCGGTGAGGGCGCGGGCCCCCTCGTCGTTCTCGGCGAGGTCGGTGTCGAGGAAGTAGACCGGCACCACCCCGCCGGCGGCTCCCTCGAGGCGGAGCCTCCATGCCCCGACGGCCACGGGACGGCCGTCGAGCTCGACGCTCACGCGCTCGGCGACGGGCTCGAGCAGGTCCTCGGGGGACCACTCGACGCGCTCTTCGTGCTGGCCGCCCTCCTCGTCGATCCGCTGGTCGAAGAAGCCGCCCCGGTAGAGCAGGGTGACGGCGACGACCGGAAGCCCGAGATCGGCGGTCGATCGAAGGTAGTCGCCCGCGAGGACGCCGAGACCTCCGCTGTAGGTGGGCAGCGCATCGTCGAGGGCCACCTCCATCGTGAAATATGCGACCGGTCCTGCCGTGGTCATGGCGCACAATCGTAGGAGGCGACGGCGGCCGACAGGTTCGCCCCGGCAGGGGCGCTTCCTCCACTAGACCGTCAGTCGTGGTCAGGGGCAAGGACGACGATGCCGGCGAGCCCGGCTGGCGGCTCTCCTACGGAGACCCGTTCCAGTCACCGCCCGAGGACCGCCGGGTCGACCGCCGGCTGCGGGGGCGCCTGCTGGCGCCGGTGACGGTCTGGACCGCCGGCGAGGGCGAGCGGCGGGCGGGCCTCACCGTCTCGTCCCTGCTCGTCGCCGAGGGGGAGCCCGCCCGCCTTCTCGGGCTGCTCGACCCCCTCTCGGAGCTGCACGACGCCCTCGAGACGGCGGGTCGCTTCCTCGTCCACGTCCTCGGCGCCGGCGACGAACGGCTGGCGGCCCTGTTCGCGGGCAGACTGCCGGCCGATCCCTTCGCCGAGGCGGCCTTCGTCGAGCATCCCTTCGGGCCCCGGCTCGAGGGCGACCGGCACGTCGTCTGCTGCCGCCTCGACTCGAGCGAGCCGGCCGGCTTCCAGGCGCTCGTCCGCGCCGAGATCGTCGAGGTGCACCTCGCAGGAGCGGCCGCCGAGCCGCTCGGGTGGTACCGGGGGGGCTACCGCTCGCTCACCTGAGCAGGCTCCTCGAGGGCGCCGGCCTCGGTCGCCGCCCTGGCACCGTTCAGCCCGTTGCCCGGCCGGCCGGCCGCCGGCTCGGGCGCGGGCGCCGGCGGACGGGCGACCTGGTTGCCGACGAGGTTGCGCACCCCGGCGAGGATGTTGCCGACCTCCATCGGGACGACGAACTTGGTGGACGACGATCGCCCGATCTGGCGGAGGGTGTCGAGGTACTGCAGGGCGAGCGTGTTCTCGTCGAGCGTCCGGGCGACCTGGAAGATGGCCTCGAGGGCGCTCGAGTAGCCCTGGGCGCGCAGCAGGGCCGCCTGGCGCTCGCCGTCGGCCGACAGGACAGCCGCCTGCTTCTCGCCCTCGGCCGACAGGACAGCCGCCTGCTTCTGGCCCTCGGCGGCGAGGATGGCGGCCGCCTTCGAGCCCTCCGCCTCGGTCACCTGCGCCCGCCGGGTGCGTTCGGCCGACATCTGGCGGGTCATCGCCTCCTGGACGCTCGGGGGCGGGTTGACCTCCCGCACCTCGACGTTGGTCACCTTCACCCCCCACCGCTCGGTCACCTCGTCGAGGCGGACGCGCAGCTGGGCGTTCATCTCCTCCCGCTTGGACAGGACGTCGTCGAGTGGCATGTCGCCCACGACCGACCGCAGCGTCGTGGCGGCGACATTGAGCGCCGCCCCGGCGAAGTTCCCGACGGCGAGCACCGACAGCGAGGGGTCGATGACCTTGTAGAAGATGATGAAGTCGATCGAGATGGGAGCGTTGTCCTTCGTGATCGCCGTCTGGTGGGGCACCTCGAGGTACTGCTCGCGCAGGTCGACCAGAGTCGTCCGGTCGGTCACCGGGTTGAGGAAGACGATGCCCGGGCCCCTGGTCCCGACGGCCCGGCCGAGCCTGAACAGCACGAGGCGCTGGTACTCCCTCGCGATCTTGACGGCCTTGGCGATGGCGATCAGCACCACGAGCACCACCACCGCGACGACGATCCCGACGATCATGACGACGTCCCTTTCTCCCGCGCCACCGGCGGGAGCGACTGGTCGTCCTCCCGCCACACCTCGAGGCGAACCCCTCTCGCGTTGATCACCTGAACCGTCTCGCCCGGTCCCACCGGGCCGTTCAGCGAGCGCGCGCTCCACTCCTCGCCGTCCACGCGCACCACGCCCTCGGGATCGAGGCGGTCGACCGCCCGGCCGAGATGTCCCTCGATGCGCGAGGGGGGACGGTCGTGCTCAGCGATCGAGCCGGGCGTGGAGAGCACCCGCCAGCCGGCGAAGCCCATGAGCGCGGTGACCGAGACGTCCGCTCCGAGCAGGACGTACAGCAACGGCCTCGAGTCGCCGAGCGCCGCCATGACGACGAGCCAGACGGCCGCCAGCACCCCGACCACAGCTCCGCCGAGATGGGCGTGCGGGCCGGCGTGGAGACCGGCGATCGCACCGAGAGCCGCGAGGCCGAGCAGGATACCTGCCACCACCCACATGGCGCCTCCTTTCCACGGTGCGCCGACGCGATCGTACCGTCCGGACGGACCTACCCGCGCTCAGCGCGGGGCGCCGGCCACGACCTCCACGAGATGCTCGAGGGAGGCGAGCGAGTGCCCGTCGACGAAGTCGTCGACGAACGGCAGCGCGGCCGCCATCCCCCGGGCGATCGGCTCGTAGCCCGGCGAGGCCCGCAGCGGGTTCGCCCAGACGATGCGGTGGGCAACCCGCCGGAGCCGGCCCATCTCGGCGGCCAGCCCGTCCGGCTCGCCTCGGTCCCAGCCGTCCGAGAGCAGGACGACGACGGCGCCTCGTGCGAGGCCGCGCGTGCCCCACCGGTCGTTGAAAGAGGCGAGCCCCTCGCCAAGGCGCGTGCCGCCGTACCAGTCCTCCACCGCCGCCGACGCAGCCGCCAGGGCCTCGTCGGGATCGCGGGAGGACAGCTGGCGGGTGATGCGCGAGACGCGGGTCGACAGGACGAAGACCTCGACCGCGCCGGCGGGCCGGGCGACGAGGGCGGCGTGGGCGAAGCGGAGGAAGGCGCGGGCGTAGGGCTCCATGGATCCGGAGATGTCGACGATGATCACGAGGCGGCGGGGCCGGTCCGCCGGGGCGGCGAACGCCCGGCGGATCGCCTCGCCGTCCGAGGAGAGCGCCATCTGGACGGTGCGGGCGAGGTCGAGCCGGCCCCGGCGGGCGTGAGGGCGCAGCCGCCGGGACCTGCGCTGCTCGGCCTTCGCCCGCATGGCCGAGATGAGCCGGCGAGCCTCGGCCCACTCCTCCTCGCCGTAGCGGGAGAAGTCCTGCTCCCGCAGGACCTCCGTGGCGCTGTAGCGGAGGGCGAGCGTCGCCTCGGACTCCGTGGCAGGGTCCGGTCCGGCCGACTCCCCGCCGTCCTCGCCCGAGTCGACCGCGAGGGTCACCTGCGCCTGCCGGGGGCGCGGGGCGGCCGGCAGGCGGCACTCGAAGAACTCGGCGAAGACGCGGTCGTAGGCCTCGCGGTCCTCCGGGCGACGCACGAGCGTCGCCCGCCCGGCCCAGTAGGCGAGGTCCCGGTCCGCCAGGCCGACGGCCGCCAGCGCCTGGGCGAACAGCACAGACGTCCCGGGCGGGACCTCGAGGCCGCCCCTGCGCAGCGCCGCCGCGAACTCGGCGACGAGGCGCGCGCCCGGCCTGTCAGCCACTTCGCTGCACGGCGGCCCGCACCATCTCGCTCAGCCCGGCCGCCCGGACTCGTGCCTGGTCCTCCTGGTACTTGAGGACGGCCCCGAGCGTGAGGTCCGCCGTCCGCGCGTCGAGGCTCTCCCGCCCGAGCGAGGCGACGGCGGACGCCCAGTCGATCGTCTCGGCCACTCCCGGCGGCTTGTAGAGGCCGAGCTCCCGCAGGCTGGCGGCGGCGGCGGCGATCTCGCGGGCGAGCCGCCCGCTCGCCTCGGGCGCGCGCAGGCGGATGATCTCCACCTCCCGCTCGAAGGAGGGGTGCTCGACCCAGTGGTACAGGCAGCGGCGCTTCAAGGCGTCGTGGACGTCACGGGTGCGGTTGGAGGTGAGCACGACCACCGGTGGCTCGGCCGCCCGGATGGTCCCGAGCTCGGGCACCGTGACGGCGTACTCCGAGAGGATCTCGAGGAGGAAGGCCTCGAATTCGTCGTCGGCCCGGTCGATCTCGTCGACGAGGAGGACCGGCACCGGACCCTCGGTGGGCTCGAGGGCCGACAGCAATGGGCGCCGCACGAGGAAGCGCTCGGTGTAGATCTCCTCCTCCGCCTGGCGGGCCGACTCCCCCGTCGCCTCGACCGCCCGGAGGTGGAGCAGCTGGCGGGAGTAGTCCCACTCGTAGGCCGCCTGGGCGAGGTTGATGCCCTCGTAGCACTGGAGCCGGAGCAGCTCCCCGCCGGTCCAGGCGGACAGCACCTTGGCGACCTCGGTCTTGCCGACGCCGGCGTCACCTTCGAGAAAGAGCGGCCGAGCGAGCGCGAGGGCGAGGAAGATGGTGGTGGCGAGCCCCTCGTCGGCGAGATAGCCGTGCGCCGCCAGCGCCTCGGACACCTCGGCGACACTGGCGGGGCGCCCGGCGCTGGTCTCGGTCACCGGATCAGGTTACGGCGGCGCACTCCTCGAGCGCCCTCCTCGTGAGCACCGAGGCAAGGTGGCGCCGGTACTCGGGGGAGGCGTTCAGGTCCGAGGGCGGCTCGAGGCCGTCGGCCGCGCGGGCGGCCGCCTCCTCGGCCGAGGCGCCCCCTGCGAGGGCCTCCTCGGCGGCCGTGGCCCGCAGCGGCGTCGACCCCATGTTGACGAGGCTGATGCGAGTCGACCCGTCGGAGACGGCCGCCACCCCGACGATCGCCCAGTCCTGGGCACGCCGGGTGAACTTCTGGAACGACCAGCCGGCCTCGGCGTGGCGGGGGACCGAGATCTCGACGAGAACCTCGTCAGGCCGGAGGGCCGTCTCGAGAAAGCCGCGGAAGAACTCGTCCGCGGGGATGCGGCGCTCCCCCGCCGACCCGGCGACGAGGAAGCTGGCGCCGAGCGCGAGGCAGGCCGCCGGCAGGTCGGAGGCGGGGTCCCCGTGGGCGAGCGAGCCGCCGATCGTCCCGCGGTGGCGGACCTGGGGGTCGCCGATCTGGCCTGCCACGTGGGCGAGCAGCGGCGAGTCCGCCCTGGCGAGCTCGTTGGCGGCGAGGTCGCAGTGACGGGTGAGGGCGCCGATCGCGAGGTCGTCACCCGACCGGCGGACATAGGAGAGCTCTCGGATGCCGCCGAGGTCGACGAGCAGGCCCGGCGTCGCCATCCGCAGCCTCATGAGGGGGAGCAGCGAGTGGCCGCCCGCCAGCAGCTTGGCCTCCTCGCCGCGCTCGGTGAGGAGCCTGATGGCGGCCTCGACCGACCGAGCCCGCTCGTAGTCGAAAGATGCGGGGATCACGGGCGCCTCCCTTGCTCGATCGCCCGCCACACCCGCTCGGGCGTGGCGGGCATCTCGATGTCCTCGACACCGTAGGTGCTGAGGGCGTCGACGACGGCGTTGATGACCGCTGGGGCCGACCCGATCGTGCCGGCCTCTCCGACGCCCTTCACCCCGAGCACGTTGGTCGGGCTCGGGGTGACCGTCGAGCCCGTCACGAAGCTCGGCAGCTCCGAGGCGGCCGGCACGAGGTAGTCCATGAAGGTGCTCGTGAGCAGGTTCCCCTGGTCGTCGTAGCTCGCCTTCTCGAACAGCGCCTGGGCGATGCCCTGGGTGATGCCGCCGTGGACCTGACCCTCGACGATGAGCGGGTTGACCTGGTTGCCGCAGTCGTCGACGGCGACGTAGGAGGCGAGACCGACCCCGCCAGTCTCGGTGTCGATCTCGACCACGCAGACGTGGGTCCCGAAGGGGAACGTGAAGTTCGGCGGGTCGAAATGGCTCGAGGCCTCCAGGTTCGGCTCGAGCCCCTCGGGCAGGTCGTGGGCGGTGAAGGCCTCGAAGGCGACGGCCCCGAGCGCCATCGACCGCTCAGGGGAGCCCTTCGCCCGGAACTCGCCACCGCCGTAGTCGAGGTCCTCCGGGGCGATCTCGAGCTGATGGGCCGCTATCTGGCGGGCCTTGTCGATCACGCGGTCGGTCGCGATGGCGACGGCGACGCCGCCGACCGAGAGCGAGCGCGAGCCGTAGGTGTCGAGCCCGTAGGGCGCGATGGCGGTGTCGGAGTGGAGCACCTCGACGTCGTCCGGGCTGATGCCGAGCCGATCGGCCGCGATCATCGACCAGGAGGTCTCGTGTCCCTGGCCGTGGGGGGCGGTCCCCGTCACCACCTGCACCTTGCCCGTCGGAAGGATGCGCACGGTCGCCGCCTCCCACCCGCCGGCCGAGTAGTTGAGCGAGGCGAGGACCCTCGAGGGAGCGAGCCCGCACATCTCCATGTAGGACGAGACGCCGATGCCGAGCTGGTGCCGCTCCCCCGCCTCCCGGCGCCGCGCCTGCTCGGCGCGCAGCTCCTCGTAGCCGGCGAGCTGAAGAGCCTTGTCGAGGGCCGCCTCGTAGGCGCCCGAGTCGTAGACGAGGCCGGCGACCGAGGAGTAGGGGAACTGCTCGGGGCGGATGTAGTTGCGCCGGCGGATCTCGGCCGGGTCGACCCCGACCCGCCGTGCGAGGAGGTCGACCGCCCGCTCGATGGCGTAGGTCGCCTCCGGCCGGCCGGCGCCGCGGTAGGCGTCTGTCGGCGTCAAGTTGGTGAAGACCGAGCGGCACGACAAGGAGTAGGCGGGGACGTCGTAGACCCCGGAGTAGAGGAAGGCACCGAGCAGCGGGACCCCCGGGGTGACCAGCTGGAGGTAGGCCCCCATGTCGGCGAGCAGCCGCACGCGCACCGCCTGGATCCGGCCCCGCTCGTCCGCCGCCAGCTCGATCTCCTGGATCTGGCCCCGGCCCTGGATGGTGGCCTGCGTGGCCTCCGAGCGGGTCTCGATCCAGCGCACCGGCCGCTTCAGCATGCGGGCGAGCGTGAGGGCGAGCACCTCCTCGGCGTAGACGTTGAGCTTCGAGCCGAAGCCCCCTCCCACGCTCGGGGCGATGACCCGGAGGGAGGTCTCGGAGATCCCGGTCGTCACGGCCAGCATCACCTTCAGGATGTGGGGGATCTGGGTGGCCGAGTAGACCGTGAACTCCCCCCCGAAGGGCTGGGGGACGACGAGCACGCCCCGCGGCTCCATGGCCGAGGGGATGAGGCGCTGCTGGACGTAGCGGCCACTCACCACGTGGGCGGCGCTGGCGAAGGCCGCCTCGACGGCAGCCTCGTCCGGCTTCAGCTCCCACACGTAGCTCGTGTTGGTGCCGAGTTCCTCGTGCGCGAGCGCCCGGTCGGCCGCGGCCTCCTCGAGGTCGACGACGACCGGGAGCGGGTCGTAGTCGACGAGCACGGCCTCGGCCCCGTCACGGGCGGCGTACTCCGACTCGGCCACGACCACCGCCACGGCGTCGCCGACGTAGCAGACCTCGCGGGCGGCAAGCGGGAGGTGGGCGGGCTGGCGCATGTCGTCGGTGACCGGCCAGGCGCACGGGAGCGGCCCCGCCCATTCGCCCTCGAGGTCGGCTCCGCTGTAGGCGGCGACGACGCCGGGCACCTCGAGGGCAGGCGAGACGTCGACCGAGGCGAGGCGGGCGTGGGCCATGGGGCTTCGGACGAGAGCCAGGTGGAGCGTCCCGCTCACCTTGAGGTCGGCGACGAACCGGGCCTCGCCGGTCAACAGCTCGGGGTCCTCCCGCCTCACGAGGCGCTGGCCGAGGACGCCCTTGCGGGGGGCTTCGGTGGCCGTCACGGCGCCACCGCCGAGAGGACGGCCTTCACGATGTTGTGGTAGCCGGTGCAGCGGCAGAGGTTGCCCTCGAGGCCGACGCGGACCTCCGCCTCGCTCGGATGGGGGTGCTCGGCGAGAAGCGAGCTGGCGGCCATCACCATCCCGGGCGTGCAGTAGCCGCACTGCAGGCCGTGGTGCTCCCGGAAGGCCTCCTGCAGTGGGTGGAGGACGCCGTCGGAGGCCAACCCCTCGATGGTGGAGACCTCGGTCCCTTCCGCCTGGACGGCGAGCATCGTGCAGGACTTCACCGACTCGCCGTCCACGAGGACCGTGCAGGCTCCGCACGAGCTCGTGTCACAGCCGATGTTGGTCCCGGTGAGCCCGAGGACGTCCCGCAGGTAGTGGACGAGGAGCAGGCGGGGCTCGACCTCGTCGGCCCGGTCCTTCCCGTTGACGGTGAGTGACACGCGCATGCTGCCTCCCTCGGGTTGAGCCCGCCCCGGTCTAGCACCCGGGCCGGCCGAATCCTAGGGCGGTGAGGCCCACCTAGCATCGCCTCATGCCGCCGCCCGCCGCCCGCCGCCCCGCCGTTCGCGAGCTCGCCACGGCCGGGGAGCTCGAGGCGGCCGCCGCCCTCCTCGCCGGGATCTCAAAGGAGCCCGGAGGCCCGATCTCCTCCGAGGTCCTCTCGGCGCTCGTGCTCTCGCGAAACGACGTCGCCGGTGCCAAGGACGCCCCGGTGAGCCCCGGGCCGGTGGAGCTGCACTCCCACCTCACCGGCCTCGAGAGGTCCGCCCGCCGGAGCGAGGGCGCCCCGGCGCCCGAGCCCCACCAGCGCGCCTCGGCAGGCGAGCACCGCATCGCCTCGATCTCGTGGACCTTCGACCCGCTGCACCGCCGCCACGCGCCGATCAGCCGCCTCCGCCTCGTCGCCGGCGCAGGCCGACGGCCGGTCGAGAGGCCGGCGCCGGCGCCACGACAGGTGGCCGTCGCTCTCCCGGCCGCCGTCGGGCTCCCGAGATCGCCCATCCGCCGCCCGATCGGTGGCGCCATCGAGGGGGACGGGCGCCTGCTCGGCCTCGACACCGAGGTCCGCTACGTCCTCGAGGGCACCGGCGGGGCGGAGACCCGGTGAGGATCGACACCGTCGAGCTCGTCCTCGTCGAGCTGCCCCTCGTCCGCCCGTTCCGGACCTCGCACGGGACCGACCTCACCCGGGAGGCGATCCTCGTCCACCTGGAGGGCCCCGACTCCGAGGGCTGGGGGGAGTGCGTCGCCGGGCGGGCTCCCCTCTACTCCCCGGAGTTCAACGCGGCGGCCTGGACCGTGCTGAGCGAGCTGTTCGTGCCCCGCCTCCTCGCCACCGGGGGCGTCGCCGCCGAGGACGTCGCCCGCCTGCTCTCGCCCTTCAAGGGGCACGCCATGGCCAAGGCCGCCCTCGAGATGGCCGTCCTCGACGCCGAGCTCACGGCCGCCGGCCGCTCGCTCCAGGAGTATCTCGGGGGCGCGGGCGACCGGGTGGCTCCGGGGGTCGCGGTCGGCATCACCGACACCGTGGAGGAGCTCGTCGCCGTCGTCGCCCGCTACCGCGCGGAGGGCTACGGGCGGGTGAAGCTCAAGATCGAGCCCGGCTTCGACCTCGAGCCGGTGATGCGGGTGCGGGCCGAGCTCGGCGACGACGCCATGTTGCAGGTCGACGCCAACACCGCCTACTCGCGCGCCGATGCCGAGCACCTCGCCCGCCTCGACGCCTTCGGGCTCCTCCTTGTCGAGCAGCCCCTCGGCGAGGAGGACCTCCTCGGACATGCCGAGCTCGCACGGCGGCTCGCCACCCCCGTCTGCCTCGACGAGTCGATCCTCTCCGCCGGCGGCGCCCGCGTCGCCATCTCGCTCGGGGCCTGCAGCGTCGTCAACGTGAAGGCAGGCAGGCTGGGCGGCTACCTCGAGGCCAAGGCCGTCCACGACGCCTGCCGGAGCCTCGGGGTCCCGGTGTGGTGCGGCGGCATGCTCGAGACCGGCATCGGCCGGGCCGCGAATCTCGCCCTCGCGACGCTCCCGGGCTTCACCCTCCCGGGCGACATCTCGGCCACGAACAGGTACTTCCACGAGGACGTCACCGACCCCTTCGTACTCGAGGACGGGTCGATCGCCGTCCCGCGAGGCCCGGGGCTCGGGGTCGAGGTCCACCGCCGCGCCGTCGAGCGCCTGTCGACGCGCAGCTGGCGCACCCGGCGCTGACCCCGCCGCCGGGAGCGCCCGGCGGGTACAGTCAGCGGATCGACGACGTCCTCTGGCTCGACGCGACGGCCCAGGCGGACCTCGTCCGCTCCGGGGAGATCTCGGCCCGCGAGCTCGCCGAGGCGGCGATCGCCCGCATCGAGGAGGTCGACGGCGAGCTCAACGCGGTGATCCACCGCCGCTTCGAGCGTGCCCTTGCCGAGATCGACGCCGGCTGCCCCGACGGGCCCTTCTCCGGGGTCCCCTTCCTCGTGAAGGACCTCTACGCCGACACCGCCGGCGACCCCGCCCACCACGGCAACCGGGCGCTCAGACAGGCGGGCGCCACAGCGAGCTCCGACTCCTTCCTCACCGCCCGCTACCGGCGGGCCGGCTTCGTCCTTCTCGGCCGGACCAACACCCCCGAGCTCGGCCTCGTCCCGGTGACCGAGCCGGCCGCATACGGCCCGACGCGCAACCCCTACGACCCGAGCCGCTCCCCCGGGGGCTCGAGCGGGGGCAGCGCGGCGGCGGTGGCCTCCGGCATGGTCCCCGCCGCCCACGGGAGCGACGGGGGCGGCTCGATCCGGATCCCGGCCAGCATGTGCGGGCTCGTCGGGCTGAAGCCGTCCCGCGGGCGGATCACGATGGGGCCGGACCGCGACGAGAGCGGGCTGTCGGTCCAGCACGTCCTCACCCGTTCTGTCCGCGACTGCGCCGCCATCCTCGACGCCACCGCCGGCCCCGCCGCCGGCGACATGGTGATCGCCCCGCCTCCCCGCCGGCGGTACGCCGACGAGCTGGCGGCGCGCCCGGCCGGCCTCCGGGTCGGGCTGCTCGCCCACAACCCGAACGGTCGGCTCCACCCCGACTGCGAAGCGGCCGCCCGGCGGGCCGCCGCCCTGCTCGAGGGCCTCGGCCACATCGTCGTGGAGGAGCATCCCGAGGTCCTCGACGACCCCGGGACCGCCCGGCGCTTCCTCGCCCGCTGGAGCGTCAACGCCCGCCTCGGCGTGCTCGGCATCGGCGAGCAGCTCGGGCGGGAGGTCGGCCCCGACGACGTCGAACCCCTCACCTGGGCGATGGCCGAGGTCGGGGCCACCACGAGCGCCACCGACTACGCCCGGGCGCTGGCGGCCGGGGCGGCGTTCACCCGCCGGCTGGCGGGCTTCTTCGTCGACCACGACCTCCTGCTCACCCCGACGCTCGGCGAGCCCCCGCCGGAGATCGGCGGGCTCGTGCCGCCGGTCGGGGACCCCTTCGCCACACAGGCGCGGACCGCCTCGCTCGTCCCGTTCACCACGCACTTCAACGTGAGCGGGCAGCCGGCGATCTCCTTGCCGCTCCATCGCAACGCAGACGGCCTGCCGGTCGGGGTCCAGCTCGTGGCTGCCTACGGGCGGGAGGACCTCCTCGTCGCCGTCGCCTCCGAGCTCGAGGAGGCGGCCCCGTGGGCGGCCGTCCGTCCGGGGGGCTGAGCGGACCGAGGCGCCTGGTTTCAGGATAACCTGATATTTCTTGTCAGGTGATCCTGATCCACTGGAGCACACCCGAGCCGTGACGACCCACCGCTGCATTGCCGGACTACTCCTGCTCGTCGTCCTTGGTGGCAGCGCCGCCGGCCTGGCGGCCTGCGGCAGCCCGGGCGGCGGCGGGCTCGTCCTGTACAACGGCCAGCACGAGCAGACGACGAGTGCCCTCGTCTCGGCCTTCGAGCGCACGACCCGCCTGCGCGTGAGCGTCCGCTCGAACGACGAGGACGTCCTCGCCGCCGAGATCGGCCAGGAGGGGTCCTCCTCGCCCGCCGACGTCGTCTACACCGAGAACTCCGCCGCGCTCGAGTACCTGGCCCGCCACCACCTCCTCGCCCGCCTCCCCCGGTCGCTGCTCGGCAGGGTCCCGTCCCGCTACGACTCCCCCGGCGGCTTCTTCGTCGGCGTCTCGGCGAGGGTGAGCATGCTCGTCTACAACACCCGCGAGCTCCGCCGGAGCGAGCTGCCCCGGTCGGTGCTCGGCCTCGCCAGCCCGAGATGGCGCAACAAGCTCGCCATCGCCCCCGAGGAGACCGACTTCCAGCCGATCGTGACGGCGGTCGCCCACGCCTACGGCGAGAAGCGGGCCCTCGCCTGGCTCCGGGGGATAGAGGCGAACGGGGCGACGCACGAGTACCAGGACAACGAGACCGTCACCTCGATGGTCAACTCGGGTCAGGCCGAGATCGGGATCGTCGACCAGTACTACTGGTACCGGCTGCGCGCCGAGGTGGGCCCGGCGGGGATGCACTCGGCGCTCGCCTTCTTCCGGCCGGGCGACCCTGGGTACGTCGTCGACGTCTCGGGGGCGGCGGTGCTCGCCTCGAGCCGGCACCCGAAAGCGGCCGCCGCCTTCGTCACCTTCCTCGTGAGCCGCCAGGGTCAGAGAATCCTCGCCCGGAGCGACAGCTTCGAGTACCCCCTCGCCGCCGGGGTGGCGGCGCCGGCCGGCGAGCGGCCACTCGATCGGCTGCAGCCGTACCCCATCGGGCTCTCGGCCCTCGGGACCGGCGAGGAGGCCATCGGCCTCATGCGCGAGGCGGGCCTCGTCCCGTGAGCACGGTCACCCTCGGCCTCGTCCCGGCCCGCAGGCGCCGCCGGCGGCCGGTCCTGCTGGCGCTCACGAGCACGGCGGTCGCCGCCGGGCTGCTCGCCCCCCTCGCCTTCCTCCTCCTCGAGGCCGCCGGGGTCCCGGCCACCCGGCTGTGGTCGCTCGTCGCCCGCCCGACGGTGGTCATGCTGCTGTGGAACACCGTCCGCCTGGCGGCAGCCGTGACGGTGCTGGCCGCCGGCCTCGGCACGGGGGCGGCCTGGCTGACCGAGCGCACCGACCTCCCCGCCCGGCGCCTGTTCGCCGTGCTGTTCGTGCTGCCGCTCGTCATCCCGGACTTCGTCATCGCCTGGAGCTGGTCCTCGCTCGTCCCGGGCGTCCACGGTTACACCGGGGCGGTGCTCGTCATGAGCCTCGGCCTCTACCCGCTCGTCTACCTGCCGATGGCGGCCGCCTTCCGCGGCGCCGACGCCTCCGAGGAGGAGGCCGCCCGCAGCCTCGGCCTGTCGCGCACCTCCGTCTTCTTCCGGGTGAACCTGCGCCAGGCCCGCTCGACGCTGCTCGGCAGCTCGCTGCTCGTCTCGCTCGCCCTGCTCGCCGAGTACGGAGCCTTCGAGAACCTCCGCTACGAGACCTTCACGACGGCGATCTTCACCGAGCTTGAGATCGGCTTCTCGCCGACGGCGGCCTGCGCCCTCTCGCTCGTCCTCGTCCTCCTCTCGGTCGCCGCCCTCGCCGGGGAGGCCCGCTTCCGCGAGCGGGGGCGCCTGCACCAGGGCGCCGCTGGAGCGGCCCGACCGCTCCCCCGCCACCACCTGGGGCGTGGTCTGCCGGTGGCCGTGCTGGCCGCGCTCGGCGTCGTCGGCCTCGGTCTCGGCTTCCCGCTCTCGGTCGTCTCGTACTGGATCGCGGCGGGCGGGTCGTCCACGCTGCCGGCGACCGCCTCGGTGGCGAGCGCGGCAGGCTATAGCGTCCTCTACAGCGGTCTGGCGGCCGCCGTGGCGACCGTGCTCGCCCTCCCGGTGGCCCTCTACGCCATCCGCCGGCCCTCGCGGCTGTCGGCCGGCCTCGAGCGCAGCACCTTCGTCATCCAGGCCCTGCCCGGCCTCGTCGTGGCGCTCGCCCTCGTCTACGTCACCGAGCACTACATGAGCGCCCTCTACCAGAGCCCCGAGGTGCTCGTGGCGGCCTACTCGATGATGTTCTTCCCCCTCG
>JAJZZB010000194.1 GCA_021797795.1 Actinomycetes bacterium
GCGGGTTCGCTCGACCCGCCTCGTCTCGCTCGTCGAGCGGGCGATCGCCGCCGTCCGTTTCGAGGTGGAGCCGCTCGATCGCGCCGTCCAGGTCGTCCTGCAGTCCGAGCTCGTCGCCAACGAGGCGCTCCCGGTGCGCCCCGCCGAGGACCCGCGGGCCGCGGCAGCTCTCGACCGCCCGCTCGAGAGCGAGGAGGCACTCTCCTGGGAGTCGGGCGGCATGCTCGTCCACCGCGTCCGGCGCAGCGGCCTGTTGCTGGCGGCTGCCATGGAGCACGTCGTGGAGGCGCCCGGGGAGAGCGAGGTCTCGACCGAGTGCTCGCCCGATGTCGCCCGACTCGGCGTGATCGGGCGGCTCCAGCCGGGCGAGCGGCTCGTGCTCACGAAGTTCCTCGCCTACGGCTGGTCGGCCATGCGCTCGCGCCCGGCCCTGCACGACCAGGTCCGCGGGGCGCTCCAGGCCGCCCGCCACACGGGCTGGGAAGGACTGTGCGCCGAGCAGCGGCACTTCCTCGAGGAGTTCTGGGACGGCGTCGACGTCGAGCTCGACGGCGACCCGGAGGTCCAGCAGGCCGTCCGCTTCTCGATCTTCCACGTGCTCCAGGCCGGCGCCCGCGCCGAGGGACGGCCGATCCCCGCCAAGGGCCTCACCGGCCCCGGCTACGACGGGCACGTCTTCTGGGACACCGAGGTCTACGTGCTCGCCCTGCTCAGCCTGTGCCGCCCCGACGCCGTCGCCGCCGCGTTGTCCTGGCGGCATGCGACACTTCCGGCGGCGCGCGCCCGCGCCCGCCAGCTCCACCTCGCCGGCGCCGTCTTCCCCTGGCGGACGATCAACGGGGCCGAGTGCTCGGCCTACTGGCCGGCCGGCACCGCCGCCTTCCACATCGGCGCCGGTGTGGCCCATGGCGTCCTCCGCTACCTGCGGGCGACGGGTGACGAGGAGTTCGCCGCCGGCACCGGGCTCGAGCTGCTCGTCGAGACGGCGCGGCTGTGGCGGTCGCTCGGCCACCACCACGTCGACGGCACCTTCCGCATCGACGGGGTGACCGGACCGGACGAGTACAGCGCGCTCTCCGACAACAACGTCTACACGAACCTCATGGCCGAGCAGAACCTTCGGGCGGCCGCCGACGGCTGCGCCCGCCACCCAGCCGCCGCCCGGGCCCTCGGCGTCGACGACGAGGAGGCCGCCGCCTGGCGCGACGCCGCCCGGGGCATGTACGTGCCCTACGACACCCGTCTCGGCGTCCACCCGCAGGCGGAGGGGTTCACCGACCATGAGGCGTGGGACTTCGCCGCCACCGATGCCGAGCAGTACCCGCTGCTCCTGCACTTCCCCTACTTCGACCTCTACCGCAAGCAGGTCGTGAAGCAGGCGGACCTCGTGCTCGCCATGCAGCTGCGCGGGGATGCCTTCACTCCCGAGGACAAGGCGCGCAACGTCGAGTACTACGAGCCGATCACCGTCCGGGACTCGTCGCTCTCGGCGTGCAGCCAGGCGGTGATGGCGGCAGAGACGGGGCACCTCGACCTCGCCTACGACTACGTCGGCGAGTCCTCGCTCATCGACCTCGCCGACCTCGAGCACAACACGAGCGACGGGTTGCACATGGCCTCGCTCGCCGGTGCCTGGATCGCCCTCGTCGAGGGCCTCGGAGGCCTCCGCCTGCACGAGGACCGGCTGCTGTTCCGGCCGCGGCTGCCGGACCGCCTGCACGGGCTGCGCTTCCGGCTCCTCTATCGCGCCTGTCGCCTCGAGGTCGAGCTGCGGGCGGCCGAGGCGCGCTACCGCCTGCTCGCCGGCGACGAGCTGAGCCTCTGGCACTACGAGACCGTCGTGCACCTCGAGCCCGGCGGTGAGGAGCGGCAAGCGATCCCACCCCTCGCCGCCGGCCGGCGGCCCCGCCAGCCGCTCGGTCGCGAGCCGCGCCGCCAGAGCCGCGGCCAATGAGCGCTGCCCGGCCGACCGCGTCGGCGCCGCGGCCGGCGCCATAGCCTTGACAGGGATGGCAACAGCAGCCGGCGGCCGACGCGACGGGTCCGCAGGACGCCTCCGCAGCTGGCTCGGCGTGCCCGGCGGGACGAGCTCGGTCGAGTGGGAGCCGGCGCGCGAGGAGCATCTGCGTGTCATTCGTCCGGTGAGCCGCCCGCCCGCCGACATCGACCGGATCCTCCATGTCGAGCCGGCGGAGCTCATCCGCCTCGCCTATGGCGGGGAGGCCCTCACGACGCCGCGCATCGTCCGCCTCCAGCTCTCGGGCCGCCTGCCCCGGCTGAGGCTCCCCGTGGAGGTCGACTGCCTGAGCCCGGTCACAGGCGGCGCCGAGGCGGGCATCACGATCCGCTGGCGAGCCGCCGCCCTCGGGGCGTTCTTCCCCGAGATGTCCGCCGACCTGCACGTCCAGCCGCACAGCTCGGGGGAGGCGTCCCTCGAGCTGGATGCCCGCTACCGGCCGCCACTCGGCCTGCTCGGCCTGCTCGCCGACCAGCTCGTCGGCCGCTTCGTCGCCGCCGCCACCGCTCAGCAGTTCCTCGAGCGGCTGGCAGCCAGCGTCGACGAGCAGGCCGCCTGACGGCGAGCGCCTCTGGCGCTGGGGCGACGCAGCCGGTCACGGCCGGCGGCCGCCGAGGCCTCTCGGCTCCCGAGCGCCTGCTCCGGCCTGAGCGGGCTCTCACGCCGACATCTCCGTGGGTGCCGGTGAGGCGTCCGCAGGCTTGACCGGCACTTTCACCTGCCGCTCAGGCACTTCCAAGCGGGTTCCCAGGGGCCCTTCACATTGACTTCAGGTTGACGGGGGATGGTGATGATGTGAGCGAACCATGTCCGATCCGCTGAACCCCGCGCCGCAGCACTCAGAGACCAGCGCTCGAACCGCCCGGAGGGCGGCGAGAAGGGAGAAGAGGCGCAGCCGGACCCGCCGCCAGCGCTGGACGCGGCGTGTCGTCGGCGGTGTCAGCGCTGTCGTCCTGCTGGCGCTCGTCGCAGGCGGCGCCGGCTGGTGGTACGTGAACTACCGGCTCGGCCAGGTGACACGCATCCACGTCCAGAACGGCGTCCTCGCGTCAACGCCCGCCAAGCCGGGCGCCCCCTTCAACGTCATGCTGGTCGGCTCCGACTCCCGCTCGTTCGTCCACACCCACAGCCAGTCGGTCGCCTTCGGCAACACCTCCACCTACGGCGGCCAGCGGAGCGACGTCCTCATCATCGCCAGGTTCGTCCCGGCCACCAAGCAGGTCTACCTCCTCTCGATGCCACGCGACCTGTGGGTCCACATCCCGGGGCACGTCCAGTACATCTCGGGGATGAACCGGATCAACGCCGCCTTCAACCAAGGCCCGGGCCTGCTCATCAAGACGGTCAAGCAGGACTTCGGGATCTCGATCTCCCACTTCGCCGAGGTGAACTTCCCTGGCTTCGAGAACATGGTGACCTCGATCGGCGGCATCAAGATCAACTTCCCGATGAAGCTGCGCGACCACTACAGCGGCCTCAGCATCCAGCACACGGGCTGCCAGCTCATCTCGGGGGGGATGGCGCTCGCCTACGTGCGCAGCCGGCACCTCTACTACTACCGCAACGGGCAGTGGAACTACGATGGGATGAGCGACTGGAGCCGGATCCTCCGCCAGGACGTCTTCTTCCACGCCCTGCTCGCCCAGGTGAAGGCGAACTTCACCAACCCGCTGGCGATGAACAACCTCCTCACGACCACCGTCCACAACCTCGCTTTCGACTCGACGTTCACCAACAGCGACCTGTTGCACCTCGCCCTCGAGTTCCGCTCGACGACCGGCGCCGACATCCACAACGAGGTGCTCCCGACGATCCCGACGGTGATCAACGGGATGGACGTCCTGCTGCCGGCGATGCGCTACGACCGCCCCATGATCCAGAAGTTCCTCGCCGAGGGGACGGGCCGGCACCCGGGCGCGCCGAAGGCTGCGTCGACGGGCTCCGGCCATTCGACGAGCACCACCTCCGGCCACTCGACGAGCTCGAGCACCTCCTCGCCGCCCTCCACCACGACCACGACCACGACGACGCCGCCGGCGAACGTCGTGTTCGACACCCAGTCGGAGCCCTGGAACGGGACACCCTGTTGAGGAGGCTCCCGGCGCCCCGTCGCTACCCGCTCGCCAGCAGCGGCTCGGGGGAGCCTGTGTCGGCGTCACCGGGGACCAGGAGACTCGACCAGGCGTGACGCTCGAGGGGCGGGCACCTGCGGCGGTTCCCGTCCCGTCGTGGTCCGACGGCCTCCGGACCCTGTGGCACCTGCCGGCTGAACAACGACGTCTCCGCCCGGGCTCGGACAGCGTGCCCTCGCTCGCCCGGAGTGCACCACGCTTGCTCGTGCGCGCCGGGTCCGGTGATGCCCTGCGAGGATGGGTGGACGTCCTGTGGTCGGCCCGCTCTCGGCCGTGTGAAGAAGGAGCGAGATGCGCTACGGCATGATCCTTCCCGGTGGCAGCGCCCCCGAGCAGCTCCACCAGGCCACGCTGGCGGAGGAGTCGGGATGGGACGGGGTCTTCGTGTGGGAGGCCGCCTACGGGGTCGATGCCTGGTCGCTCCTCGCGGCGATCGCCGTCAGGACGACGCGGGTCACGATCGGGACGCTCTTGACGCCGCTTCCCTGGCGGCGCCCGTGGAAGGTGGCGAGCCAGGTCGCCACGGTCGACCAGCTCTCGGGAGGTCGTGTGGTTCTCACGGTCGGGATCGGGGCGATCACGGACGACCTCCCCCGCACCGGCGAGGTGACCGGACTCAAGGAGAGGGCGGAACGCCTTGACGAGGGGATCGACCTGATGCGGATCCTCTGGGACGGCGGAACGGGGTACCAGGGTCGCTTCTACGACTACGAGGCAGGATCCCTCGACGAGCTCGCCTCGATGGGCGGACCCGTGCGGCCGCGCATCCCGATCTGGACGGTCGCCGTCTGGCCCCGAGCGAAGTCGATGAACCGGGCGCTGCGATGCGAGGGGGTGGTGCCCCAGTTCGAGGGGCTCGGCGACGACGCGCAGCCCGAGCACGCCCGGGCCGTCCGGGAGTACCTCGACGCCAGAGGAGGCTCCGGGATCGACGTCGTGGCGCAGGGCGAGACACCAGCGGACGATCCGGAGGCTGCCGGGGCCGTGGCTGCAAGGTGGGCTGAAGCAGGCTGCACGTGGTGGCTCGAGAC
>JAJZZB010000195.1 GCA_021797795.1 Actinomycetes bacterium
ACGTCAAAGCGCTTGGGCCACCGAGTCGGGCCCTCCCCCTTTACGGCGTCGTAATTCTGGCTCTTGTGATGTAACCGTGGGTCGTTTCGAGCCTGAAAAATAGTCGCACGCCGTTTCCTGTCTAAGTTTCTGACTGTTGAAAGAACAGGAACTCGAGAAGGAAAACGACGTGCGAAATTCAAGACTATGGCGAATGCTGCTCGGTGTCGAGAAAACCGTGGTGGAGGAGATCGACTTCGACGACGAGACTGGGGTCCTGGTGGCCTCAGTGCGGCCGACGGCGTCGATGCGCAACCGCTGTGGCGTGTGTCAGCGACGTAGCCCTCGTTACGACACCGGCGCGGGAAGACGTCGTTGGCGAGCCCTGGACGCCGGGACGGTGCAGGTCTACTTGGAAGCCGACGCCCCTCGGGTGTCGTGTCGGACCCACGGGGTGACGGTCGCGGCGGTTCCCTGGGCCCGCCACCAGGTCGGTCACACCCATAACTTCGATGCGCAGGTCGCCTGGTTGGCCACCCAAACGTCCAAGACCGCGGTCACCGAACTCATGCGCATCGCGTGGCGCACAGTCGGCGCGATCATCACCCGGGTCTGGGATGGCGTTGAGCAGCTCCACGACCAGTTCGCCGACCTGAGCCGGATCGGCATCGATGAGATCTCCTACAAGCGCGGGCACTTTTCTGGAGTACCAGATCTGTCGCGGAGTGTGCATGGGAAGGCGCATTGGCGAGGCTGTCGTCACACCCTCTGGATACTGTGCGCCACGTGCACAACTGTGAACCACACGGAAAGAACCAATGCAGTCGCTTCGCGTCGCGCTGACCGAGACGCTCGCGTACTGGACGGTGGTCGACGACGACTGGCGCCCTGTCCCTGTTGCTGACGCGTACTTACGTCACCTGCGACTCGGGGCCGATCGGGCCGAGGGAACCACTCGGAGCTACGCGGGCGATCTGGCCTGCTACCTGAGCTGGTGCGAACAGACCGGGCGCGACCTGCTGAGCGGTGCCAAAGCGCTCGCGATGTTCGTGGCGATGCTCAAGACCACGCCGGTCACCCGTGTCGGTGCGGGCAAGGGTCGCCTTCGCAGCCCACAGCGGATCAACCACCTGCTCGTCGCGGTGCGCGAACTCTACAAGCACGCGGTGGCAGAGGGCGGCCTCGATGCTTCGGTGCTCACCTTCCTCTACGAGGTCGGCGACGACCGCTACCTTCCGGCTGAGCTCCGGCCCGAGGGATCGGGTATTCGCTATCGCGCTCGGCCACGCCACGTTCAGCGCACCGGCCGAAGCCCTCGGCCCTTGCCGGTGCGCCAGGACGAGGTGGAGGCACTCCTTCGGGCGACGCACTCCTGGCGGGAGTGTTTCGTGCTCGTGGTGCTGTGGTTTTGCGGGCTGCGCGTCGGCGAGGTCCTCGGATTACGCCGATCGGACCTGCACTTCACCGCTTCAGCAGCGTCTCTTGGATGTCCGACCCCCGGCCCGCACCTCCACGTAGTGCGACGCGACAACCCAAACCGCGCGTGGGCCAAGTCAGGAGACCGCAGCGTCCCGGTGCGAAGCGAGATCCTCTCCTGCTACGACCGCTACCTCACCGAGCGCGAGGCGTGCCCGGCGGCAGAAAGCAGCGACTTCGTGCTCGTGAACCTCCGCCACGAACCGCTTGGCCAGCCCATGACGCCGGACACCGTGCGCAAGTGGCTGACCGCGCTGTCCCAGCGCGCCGGACTCGACCGCTCTCTTCGCCCGCACATGTTCCGCCACGCCACGGCGAACGAGCTGCTTCGCAGGGGGACGGCCATCGACGTGGTGAAAGAGCTCCTCGGCCACGCCTCGATTCACACGACCCAGGCCTACCTGAACCCCGACGCCGACGCCTTGCGTGCGGCGGTCGAGAGCCTCGGTCCTCTTGGTGGGGCGGCTCGACCATGACGACGGCCGCGCCGAGGCCGGCCGCTCCCCGTGCTCTGCGTGACGGGGAGCTCGGCCAGCTGTCCGCCGCACTCGACATCGAGAAGCTCGTCGGCCTCGGTTGGGACCCGGAGCGTCAGGTGTTCAGCCCCGACGAGGCTCACTCCCTTCTCGGCTACTTCCGCTGTCCGGTGGTGGGGTGTGGCAACGAAGGAGCCTCCGTCGAGCATCTGTGCGGCGGGTGCGCCACGCGTCGCAACGGCCAGCGACAACTCGATCTCGAGGAGTTCTGCACCGCGGGTCCGGGATCCGGTGCCCGGGTGGCTCCTCGCGTGTGCCTGGTCTGTCGTCTGCCCGGCAAGGAGCGCCCGAGTGGCTCCTCGAACGGGCTGTGCGCAAGCTGCGAGAGCGTTCGGGTGTCGCGCGGACAGAGCGTCGAGGCGTTCCTTACAGGCGACGATCGCTACGCGTCGGCTCGCCCACGCGCCGGCTACGGCATCTGCGTCGTCGAGGCCTGCGAACGCCTCGCCGCCCATGCGAGCCGGCTCTGCAACGCTCACCACTTCGCGTGGCGGCGCGCGGGGCGGCCTGTGCTCGACACCTTCACCCGGAGCGCGGTCAACGCCAGGCGCGACAACACCGGCACGGTGGCGATGGCGGGACTACCGCCGCGAGTCGTGCTCGAGATGCTTCTTGGGATCCAGGCCGCTATCGCCGACGGTCGCAAGCTCCCGCCGACCACCTTGCGTGCAACTGTCATGCACCTGCGATCGAGGGCACTCGAGACCATGAGCGATCTCGACCCGGGCGAGCTGCCTTCACCGGTGTGCCACTTCGTGCGGCTAGCCGTGAGCGAAGCAGCCCTTACCTGTTCGAGCATCGAGGTCGAGTGCGACAAGGACATCTGGGATCTGCGTCACTGGGGAAAGCACGGACGGCTCTCGTTCATCGGCGGGAAGGCCTTGAAGCAGAACGGACGAACCTGGGCGCGACCGATCACCCAGAGGTGGCTCAAGACGGCCGCCAAGGCCTGGGCTACCGACGCGCTGGTCTCGAGGGGGAAGGTGAGCGTGCAGAGCACCTTGAACGCGCTCGGCATGTTCTCCGAGCACCTCGGACGCCGCGAGGACGCCGGCGAGGACCCGGCCGCGCTGTCTCGCCGCGACGTCGAGGCCTTCCTCGCCCGCCTCGGCCGACTCCAGCAAGCTGGATCGCTCACCGCCTACGTGCGGTGCCACGTCGTGGACCACGTGGCGAGGTTCCTCCGAGACTGCAGGGCACTCGGGCTGACGGGTCCCGGTGGCCCGATGCAAGGCCTCGCCGACGACGTAGCGCTACGGCGAAACGATCGCCCCGCGCCGCCACGAAAGGAGGACGGGGAAGTCGGCCGGGCCGTGCCCGAGGCGGTGCTCACCCAGCTGCTCAGCGAAGAGAGCCTGTCGCAGCTCGAAGAGCTGGCGGGACCGATGGCCCGGGCCGCAGTTGAGCTCCAAGCCGGCGTGGGTCGGCGCACCAGCGAGCTGTGCGGGCTCAGGTTGTCGTGCCTCGACTACGACGAGCACGTCGGTCAAGACGGCACGCGCGCGGCCAGCCCGGTGCTGGTTCACGACATGCCGAAGGTCGGCCGGGTCGGCTATCGCCTCCCGATCCACGAGCGAGAGGCCAAGATCATCGCCACCCAACAGGTTCGTGTGCGAGCGGCGTTCCCCGCAACGGCTCCCGAACGCTTGGCACTGTTCCCCCGCCTGCTCAAGAACCCAGAGGGCACACAGTCGGTGGCGGCCAACTGGCTCGAGCGCGTCATGCGCACGTGGGTCGATGCGCTAGCGCGTCTCGATGGACCCGAGACCGATGCCAGAGGTCGCGCGGTGCCCTTCGATCGATCACGTGTCTTTCCCTACGCCTTCCGTCACAGCTTCGCCCAGCGCCACGCCGATGCCGGGACTCCCATCGATGTGCTCAAGGAGCTGCTCGGGCACGACACCATACGAGTCACCGGCTCCTACTATCGGGTGACCACGCGCCGAAAGCGCGCCGCCCAGGACGCGCTCGGAGCGCTCCAGATCGACGCGACCGGCCGCCACGTGCGTCGCGACGTCACCGCTCTCGAAGACGCCGAGGCGCTGCGTGAGCAGATCGGGCAGGTGGCGGTTCCCTTCGGCATCTGCACCGAGCCCAGAAACGTCGCCGCCGACGGGCGCTCGTGTCCCTTCCGACACCGCTGCACGGGGTGCACCTACTTCCGCACCGACCCCTCCTACCAGCCCGAGCTCAGGTCCTATCTCACCAAGCTCATCGAAGACCACGAGCGTCTCGCCGCCGCGGTCCCCCAGTTGGCCGAGTGGGCGAGGAGCGATGCCGCACCGAGTGAGGAGGAGATCGAGGCGGTGCGGAACTTGATTCGCTCGAACGATGAGGTGCTCGAGAGCCTCGACAACTCCGAGCAAGAACGGCTCCAGTCCGCGATTTCCACTCTTCGAAAGGCCCGGGCGTCGCTCACCACCACCTTCCCCGTCGAGCTGCGGGGCCTCGTCCGGCCGACTCGCCCCACGTTGTTTCCCGGCATCGAGCGCAGCATCGAGGAGGAGGCGAGTGGTGGCTGAGCGCGCCGAGCACCTCGTTCGCCTACGCCGCGCGGACTCGAACACCAAGGTGGCACGGGTCCTCTCGGTCCTCGACTCCATGGTCGCCGCCGGTGAGCCTCCGATGCTTGCCGTCGTCGCCCGCAAGGCGGCGGTGAGTCGCCGGTTCATCTACGACCATCCCGAGCTGCGTGCGGAGGCGGAGCGCCGTGCAGCCGAGATCGCCGATCGCCAGGCCTCGCGCGTCTCTGCCAGCATGCGCGTGACGACCGCATCCCTTCGGGCAGATCTTGAGAACGCGAGGGCGCGCGACCACCGCCTTGAGATCGAACTGTCTGCTCTCAAACGCCGCCTCGGCGAACTGCTCGGGCACGAGGTGATGCAAGAGGACTCCGCCCTTGCCTCGAGCGGCAACGCTTCCACGGGGGCACGGGTCGCCGAGCTCGAACAGGCGCTCTTCGAGTCCCAGGAATCCCTGGCGCGGCGCACCGAAGAGCTCGAGGCTGCCCGCCAGATCAACCGCGACCTCATGGAGAGGCTCAATCACGGACGGCGGTGATCGCCGGTCGCGCTCACCTGTGTGCCACAGGAAGTCCCTAGTCAAAGGCCATAAATCACACTCTCGACCCCAGAAAAGGCCAGAAGTATTTGACCGTCGTCGTC
>JAJZZB010000032.1 GCA_021797795.1 Actinomycetes bacterium
GACGGCGAGGGCGACCGCCAGGTACGACTTGCCCGTGCCCGCCGGCCCGATGCCGAAGGTGAGGACGTTGTCGGCGATGGCGTCGGCGTAGCGCTTCTGGCCGGCCGTCTTCGGGTGCACCCGCCGTCCCCGGGCGGAGCGGGCCACCTCGGCGGAGAGGACCTCGGAGGGGCGGAGGTCCTCCTTCACCATCTCGATCGACCGGCCGAGGTTGGCGTGGTCGATGCCGTGCCCGCGCTCGAGCAGGGCGACCAGCTCCTCGAAGAGCTTGCCGACGCGCTCGGCGTCCGGCCCCGTCACGGTGATCTCGTTGCCGCGGACGTGGATGCTCGTGCCCTCGAACGCCTTCTCGACGACCCGCAGCAGCTCGTCCTGCTGCCCGAGCAGGCCGATCATGAGGTGGTTGCCGGGGACGAGGATCTTGACCTGGGTGTCGGGCACGTTGATCACCCGCAGGCTACCGGGCGGACGCTCGCTCGTCGTCAACCGGGCGGCCAGCCCATCGGGCGGCCCCCGAGGACGTGCAGGTGCAGGTGGGGGACGGAGTTCCCCGAGTCCTCGCCGACGTTGAACACGAGCCGGTAGCCGCCCTCGAGACCCTCGGCGTCGGCGATCTTCCTCGCCATGACGAGCATCTCGGCAAGGAGGTCGGCGTGCTCGGCGCCGAGGGCGGCGGCGTCGGTGACGTGCTCGCGCGGCACGACGAGGACGTGGGTGGGGGCACCGGGGTTGATGTCGTGGAAGGCGTAGGTCCGCTCGCTCGAGGCGGCCTCGGTCGAGGGGAGCTCGCCGGCGACGATCCGGCAGAACAGGCAGTCGGGATCGGGGGATGACATCTCAGGCGTCGGTGCGGCTCGTCAACGGGTAGAGGTGCTCGAGGCTCCCCGGCACGATCCTCGCCCGCTCGAGGAAGTCGACGACGTCGCCCTCTTTCAGCCGGATGACGCGGCCGAACTTGTAGGCGGGGAGCTCGCCCTCGTCGATCATCCGGTAGAGGGTGCGGGTGTTGACGCCGAGGTACTTCGCCGCCTCGAGGGTGCTCATCCACCGAATCGGTTCCGGCATCACGGGCAGTATAGCGCCCTCTCCTGAGATATCACGTGATCTCGTTCACGGGACGCTGAGCCGCCAGGCCACCTCGTTGGCGAGCATCCTCCCCCGGAGCGTGAGGACGAGGCGGCCCGGCTCGCCCTCCTCGAGGAGGCCCTCGAGCGCGGGGTCCTCGCCGACGGGAAGGCTGCCGGCCGGGACGCCGGCTCTCGTGCGAAGCGACAGCTCGAGCGACTCGGCCACCCGCTCGGCCGGTGTCAGCTGCTCGCTGCCGGCGACGGGCGAGCGCCCGGCGGAGACGGCACCCATGTAGCGCTCGGGGGTGCGGAGGTTCCACCAGCGGAGCCCGCCGCGGTGGCCGTGGGCGGCCGCCCCGACGGCGAGGTAGTCCCCGCCCGCCCAGTAGTTCAGGTTGTGGCGGCTCTCATGCCCGGGCCGGGCCCAGTTCGAGATCTCGTACCACGACAGGCCGGCGTCCTCGAGCAGGCGGTCTGCGACCTCGTAGCGGCCGGCCTGGACGTCGTCGTCGGGGTATCGGGAGCGGTCGCGCCACAGCGGCGTCCCCGGCTCGACCGTGAGGGCGTAGGCGCTCACGTGGGAGGGAGCCGGGTCGAGGGCCAGCACGCCCTCGAGGGTGGACACCCAGCTGTCGTCGGTCTCACCGGCACCGCCGTAGATGAGGTCGACGCTGTAGGAGCCGATGCCCACCGCCCCGATCGCCCGCGCGGCAGCCGGCACGGCGGCCGCGTCGTGGCGGCGGCCGAGACCGGAGAGGACGGCGGGGTCGAGGGACTGCACGCCGAGGGAGATCCTCGTCACCCCGGCTCGCGCGGCGGCCTCGGCGAGAGCGGTCGTGACGTCCTCGGGATTGGCCTCGAGGGTGACCTCGGCGCCCGGTGCCGTCTCGACGGCGGCGATCAGGCGCTCGAGATCGGCGAGCTCGAGCTGGGAGGGTGTCCCGCCCCCGAGGTAGAGCGTTCCGGCCGGCACGCCGGCCGCCGCCTGCTCGGCGCGGACGTGCTCGATGCAGGCGTCGACGTAGGCCGAGCGGAGCCCGTGGCGGTCGGTCCAGGTCGCGAACGCGCAGTAGTCGCAGCGACTGGCGCAGAACGGGACGTGGACGTAGACAGGAAGGCTCAGGCGGTCTTTCCGTTGGCGTGGACCATCGGCAGGAGCAGGCCCAGCTCGTCGAACCGGCTGATGAGGGCGTCCACGTTGCGCCCGAACATCGACGCCATCACCCTGAGGTCGTCCTCCCGGATCGTGAGGACCTTGCCGTTGAAGTCCTGCCGCTGCACCTGCACCGAGGCGAGGAAGTGGCGCAGCAGATCGCGCTCGGGCCCCCTCGCCTCGTTCAGCCGCACGAGGTCGATCGTGATCTTGCGGTTGGGGCGCGACCCGCTTGCGGGCCGCCCCGCCCCGAGCTGCGAGGCCCGGTTGAGCGGGTTCGAGCTGTCGCTCGGGAGCAGCTGGTCCACCGGTACGTCGTAGATCTGTGCCAGGCGCTGGAGCCGGGGCACCGAGATGGTCCGTTCCCCCCGCTCGTAGGCGCCGAGCACGGACGCCTTGAACTCCTCCCCCGAGGCCTTCTCGACCGCCTGCAGGGAGAGGCGCTTTTGACGACGGACTGCGCGCAGGCGGGAGCCGACCGCCTGGGCATACCGGGCCGCTGCCTCGTCCTCCAAGGTGCCCTGCTGTGCCATTGCCGATACTCCATCCGGCCTGCTTCCACCCCCGTTGCCCCCCTGACGTCGCACGGAAGGCTGGCGCCCCCGGTACGACTGCCCGGCCCCGGTGTGCAGCACGCTCACTGTCAGTGCTTAACCGCTTACACCCTTCATTACACCACGAATCGCAGCAGGTTTCACACGCTGAGTGGTACATAGTATCACTCTCAGTGGTCATCGGCAACCACGAGACCCCGTCTCAGGGCTGTGAGCAGCACTCCCGCGGCCACGGCGGCCGTCTCCACACGCAGGACATGGTCACTCAGCGTGACCGTCCGCGCACCTTGGGCGGCGGCTCCGGCAAGCTCTGCTTCCACCCAGCCCCCCTCCGGGCCGACGAGGACGACCGGCTCGGCGAGCGAGGGCGCCCCGCCGCCGGGATCGGCCAGGCAGGCCCGTCCCGTCTCGGCGCCGACGAGGTCGGCGAAGGAGGTGGTCGGGCCGAGCTCGGGCAGGTGGACGAGGCGCGCCTGCATGGCGGCCTCGCGGACGATCCGCCCCAGGCGGCGCGAGCGGTGCCCGCTGTCGTCGTCCGGCCGGACCACCGTCCTCGCGCAGACGAGCGGGATGATGCGGTCGACGCCGAGCTCGGCGAGCTTGGCAGCCGCCCACTCCGAGCGCTCCCCCTTGGCGAGCGAGAAGGCGACCGTGAGCCGCGGGAGGGGGGCGAGCTCCCGGGTGACGGGCCCGGCAGGCTCGAGGGCGACGGCGCGCCGGCCCGACAGCCGTGCCGCGCAGGGACGCCACCCGCCCCGGCCGTCACTCGCCACGACGACCTCTCCCGAGGCCAGCCGGCGGACGCCGGCCAGGTGGTGCTCGTCCTCGGCCGAGAGGGCGGGCGACTCGAGGTCGCCGACGTAGACGAGGGCGGTCGCCCGGCGCAGCTCGGAGGGCCCGTCTCCTCGGGTCAGTGGAAGCTCGAGCGCAGCTTCGAGAACAGCCCGCTCTCCGGTGGCGAGACGGCGTCGCCGCGCACCTCCGCCAGCCGGCGGAGCAGCTCCTCCTCCTCCTTGGAGAGCTTGGACGGCGTCTCGACCTGGACGGTGACGAGCAGGTCGCCGCGGTGCCGGCTGCGCAACCGCGGCACCCCCTGACCGGCGACGCGCAGCACGGCTCCCGACTGCACCCCTGCGGGGATCACGACCTGGCAGGGACCCTCGAGAGAGGGCACGTCGACAGTCGTCCCGAGGGCGGCCTGGGCGAAGGAGACCCTGGCCGTCGCGAGCAGGTCGGTCCCGGAGCGCTCGAGGCCGGGCTCGGCCGCCACCCGGAGGTGGACGTAGAGGTCGCCGGGGATGCCGCCGCGCACGGCGGCCGGGCCGGCACCTGAGATCCTGAGCGTGGCGCCGTCGTCGACCCCGGCGGGCACCTCGACGGCGAGCGAGCGCTCCCTCGTCCGGCGGCCCTCTCCTCGGCACTCGGGGCAGGGCGTGGCGATGACCTCGCCGAGCCCCTGGCAGCGCGGGCAGGGCGAGGTGCTCACCATCTGGCCGAGGAAGGACTGGCGGACCCGCTGGACCTGGCCCGCTCCCCGGCACTCGGGGCAGGTCGTCGGCGAGGTGCCCGCCCGGGCGCCGCTCGACCCGCAGGCCTCGCAGGCGACGGGGAGGGTGACGGTCAGGTCGTGCTGGCAACCGAAGGCGGCCTCGGACAGGGTGAGGTCGAGGAAGACCTCGGCGTCCGATCCCCGTCGCGCCCCGGGCCGGCCGCCGCCGAAACCGCCGGGCTGGCCCCCGAAGAACGTCTCGAAGATGTCGCCCAGGTTGACGCCGAAGCCGAACGGGTCGCCGCCGCCGGCTCCGGTCCCTCGGACGGCGTCCGGGCCGAACCTGTCGTAGCGCTGGCGCCGCTCGGGGTCCCTCAGGGTCTCGTAGGCGATGGTGACCTGCTTGAAGCGCTCCTCGGCGGCAGGGTCGCCCGGGTTGGCGTCGGGGTGCAGCTCGCGGGCGAGCCGTCGGTAGGCGCGCTTCAGCTCGTCGTCGGTCGCGTCCCGACCGACGCCGAGCAGCTCGTAGTAGTCGGTTGCCACGGTCATCAGGCTCGTTTCCGGCTCACATCGGCCACCCGCCCCGCCGTGCGCCTCAACCCCGCTCCAGCTCGCGGGAGAGGCGCTGGCCGACGACGGCGACGGCCGCCAGCGCCTGCGGGTAGTCCATTCGCGTCGGTCCGAGGATACCGATCGTGCCGCCCACCTCGCCCGCACCGCCGAAGGGAGCCACGACGAGCGAGCACTCCGCCAGCGGCGCCACGCCGTGCTCGGAGCCGATCGAGACGTTCTGCCCCTTGAGGATCACGTCGTGCAGGAGGCTCACCACGACGAAGGACTGCTCGAGGATCGACATGACGGCACGCACCTGCTCGACCGCCTCGAAGTGCTCGATCATCCGGGCGGCGCCTCCGACGAAGACCTGCTCGGGGATGTGCTCGGGACTGTCCTGGCTGTCGATGCTCCGGCGGGCCAGCTCGACGAGGGCGTCGATCTCCGGCCGGCCGCTCGGCGGCAGGACGATCTCGCCGGTGAGCTGGGCGATGGAGCGGTTGGCGAAGTGCTCGTCGAGGTAGTTGCTGGCGGCCCGCAGGTCGGTGTCGGGCACCTCCTCCTCGATCATCACCTGGCGCCGGTCGATGGTGCCGTTGGAGAGGACGATGACGACGAGGACCGTCTTGGCTGACAGCCGCGTCAACATGGCCGACCGCACGACGAGCTGCTCGTGTCCGGGCGGCACGACGATGGCGGCGGTGTCGGTGAGCTGGGCGAGCAGCCGGCTCGTGTCCGCCAGCATCCGCTCGATCTCGCCGTGGGCCCGCGAGAAGAACTCCTGCACCTGCTCCTGCTGGGACTCGCCGAGGGGGAGGGGCGGGGCGAGGTGGTCGACGTAGAAGCGGTAGCCCTTGTCGGTCGGGACCCGGCCGGCACTCGTGTGCGGGTGGCTCAGGTAGCCCTCCCGCTCGAGGGCGGCCATGTCGGCTCGGACCGTGGCCGGCGAGACGTCGACCAGCGGGTCGTGGGCCACCTGGGCGGAGCCGACAGGGAGGGACGTCTCGACGTAGTCGGTCACGACGGCCTTCAAGATGGCCGCCTTGCGGTCGTCGAGTCCGGCCTGGGCCGACTCGGCGCCGCTCGTCGGGTTGTCCTCACTCGTGCTCACGACGCAGGTAATTTACCGGCCGGCGGCGCTCCTCACCGTGAGTGCGGCAGGCGCCGCCTTCGCGGCGGCCGGGGAGCGGCTCAGTCCTCGAGGCGCAGAGCGGAGATGAAGGCCTCCTGGGGCACCTCGACCCGGCCGATGTTCTTCATCCGCTTCTTGCCCTCCTTCTGCTTCTCGAGGAGCTTGCGCTTGCGGGTGATGTCGCCCCCGTAGCACTTGGCGAGGACGTCCTTGCGCTTTGCCTTCACGGTCTCGCGCGCGATGATCCTCCCCCCGATGGCCGCCTGGATCGGGACGTCGAAGAGCTGGCGGGGGATGATCTGGCGGAGCTCGGCCGTCATCTTGCGGCCGTAGTCCTGGGCCCTCGAGCGGTGGACGATCGAGCTGAAGGCGTCGACCGGGGCGCCGTTCAGGATGACGTCGACCTTGACGAGGTCCTCGGGGGCGTAGCCGGCCGGCTCGTAGTCGAGGCTGGCGTACCCCTTGGTCCGGCTCTTCAGCTGGTCGAAGAAGTCGACGACGACCTCGGCGAGGGGGACGGCGTAGACGAGCTCGACCCGCTCGGGCGAGAGGTACTGCATGCGCTCGAGGGTTCCCCGGCGGGTCTGGCTCAGGTCCATGACCGTCCCGGTGTACTCCGACGGCGTGATGATCGTGAGGCGCAGCACCGGCTCCTCGATCGACTCGAGGTTCTGGGCCGGCGGCATCGCCGAGGGGTTGTCCACCTCGACCGTCTCGCCGTTGGTCAGGTGGGCGAGGTAGGCGACCGACGGCGCCGTCGCGATGAGCGACAGGTCGAACTCCCGCTCGAGGCGCTCGCGGGCGATCTCCATGTGCAACAGGCCGAGGAAGCCGCAGCGGAAGCCGAAGCCGAGGGCGGCGGAGGTCTCGGGCTCGAAGGTGATGGAGGCGTCCGAGAGCTGCAGCTTCTCGAGGGCGTCGCGCAGCTCCGGCAGCTCGTCGCCGTCGACGGGGTAGAGCCCGCAGAAGACCATGGGCTTCGGGTCGCGGTAGCCCGCCAGCGGGGCCGGCGCCGGGTTGGCGGCGTCGGTCACCGTCTCGCCCACCTTGGCCTCGGCGACCGACTTGACCCCGGCGATGAGGTAGCCCACCTCGCCCGGGCCGAGCTCGCCGACCGGCTGGTTGCCCGGCGCCCGGATGCCGATCTCCTCCACCTCGTGGGTGGTGTTGGCCTGGTAGAGCCGGATCTTGGCATTCGTGCGCAGCGTCCCGTCGACGACGCGGACGGCGTTCACGACCCCCCGGTACTGGTCGTAGTGGGAGTCGAAGACGAGCGCCCGCAGCGGCGCCGACGCCTCGCCGACGGGGGCGGGGATGCGGGCGACGACGGCGTCGAGCAGCTCGGTCACCCCCTCCCCGGTCTTGGCCGAGATCCGCAGGATCCCCTCTGCCGGCAGGCCGAGGACCTGCTCGATCTCCCCGGCGTAGCGGTCCGGGTCGGCCGCCGGCAGGTCGATCTTGTTGAGGGCGGCGACGATCTCGAGGTCGTGCTCGAGGGCGAGGTAGCAGTTGGCGAGCGTCTGGGCCTCGATCCCCTGGGAGGAGTCGACGAGGAGCACGACGCCCTCGCAGGCTGCGAGCGAGCGGCTCACCTCGTAGCCGAAGTCGACGTGCCCGGGGGTGTCGATCAGGTGCAGGACGTGCCCCTTCCAGTTCACCCGGACGTTCTGGGCCTTGATCGTGATTCCCCGCTCCCGCTCGATGTCCATCGAGTCGAGGTACTGCTCCCGCATCTCGCGGGCGTCGACGGCGCCGGTCACCTCGAGGATGCGGTCCGACAGCGTCGACTTGCCATGGTCGACGTGGCTGATGACGGAGAAGTTGCGGATCTTGCCGGTGTCGATCAACAGGTGGCCTCTCGGCTGGGCGCGCTCGCCGGCGGCGGGCGTCGCTCGGCACCACCATGGTGCCACCGGCAGGGCCCGGTCCCGGCCGGAGGCGTCTCTGATAGAGTTTCCGCCCACACGGGTGTCGCTCGCGCCGGCAGAGCGCGTCCGAGGACCGATCGAGGAAGACATGGCCAACATCAAGAGTCAGATCAAGCGGAACCGCCAGAACGAGCTCCGTCGCGAGCGCAACAAGGCGGTGCGCTCTGAGCTCAAGACGAGGGCCAAGAACGCAGTGCGGGCAGCCGAGAACGGCGCGGACGACGTCGCAGACCGCCTCCGGGAGGCAGTCAGGCGGATCGACAAGGCCGCGGCGAAGGGTGTCATCCACCCGAACCAGGCGGCCCGCCGCAAGTCGCGCCTTGTCCGCCGCATCGCCGGGCTCGTCTCCGAGCGCTCGGGCGAGTAGCCGAGCGGCGCCTGCGGGCGAGCTCCTTCCGGTCCCGCAGCTCACCTCCGCCGAGTTCGACGCGCTCGCCCGCCTGGAGGCGGCCTGCCACGAGGTCGACGGCGGTCGCCTGAAGCTCGAGTGGCCGGCGCTGCGCTCGCGACCACCCGGCGCGACGAGCGACTTCCTCTGGATCGCCGGCGGAGAGCTGCTCGGCTTCCTCGGCATCTACCAGTGGCGCCCGATCGAGCTCGAGCTGTGCGGGATGGTCCATCCGGGCTGGCGTCGCAGGGGGATCGGCGCCGCCCTCTACGAGGCCGTCTCGGCGGAGGTCGCCCGCCGCGCCCCGGCCCGGGCGATGCTCATCGTGGACCGGGCGCTCGAGCACGGGAGGCGCTTTGCCGTCGCCCGGGGGGGCGAGCTCGACCACTCCGAGCACCGGATGCAGCAGCGCCGCCAGCCCGAGGAGCGGGTGACCAGCCGCCGCGTCTTCGTCCGCCCTGCGGTGTCCGGCGACGCCCGCTTCATCTCCGAGTGCCTGGCGGCGGCCTTCGACGAGGAGGCCGTGCCATTCGACGAGAGCGACCCGACGGCGGCCTCCCGGCTCGTCGAGGCCACGACCGTCATCGTCGACGGCTCGAGCGGCGAGCGGGTCGGCGTGCTGCGCGTCGAGCGTGACGGCGGCGTCGCCTCGATCTACGGCTTCGCCGTCCTGCCCGAGCGGCAGGGGCGCGGCTACGGCCGGACGGCGCTCACCCGGGTCACCGAGGAGCTGCACCGCTCCGGCGTCGGGGTCGTCTCGCTCGAGGTGCTCTCCAACAACGACAGCGCGCTCCACCTCTACGAGACGTGCGGCTTCGACTCCATCGGCACGGAGGACTACTACGCCATGCCCGTCGGGCCCCACGGCGTCGCCACCGGCTTCTCCCTCTGAGCTCTCGCCGGGCCGGCTCGTGCCGTGGCCCGGGGAGCCCACCGATGCCCCGGCCGTCCCCGATGTCGCCCCGGGACCCCTGCCCGGGCCTCTTCGTCCCGGTGCCCGGGATCGCGAGGGCGGCCTCGTCACCGGCGCAGGCATCGTGGGCGTGACCGAGGACGGCCGGTGGCCGGACCGGTCCCGGCCTCCACGCCGGCCAGGTGCTCCGGCTGAACCGCGACGGGCCGGCGACGGAGGCGCCGGCGGCCACATTCGCCGACTCTGTGGCGGCTGTCCCTCGTGCGGAGCATCCCGGCACCCGGTCCTGGCGCGGCCACCGGGCGCGAGAGCGGCCGGCGAACCGGACGCGACGAATCGGGGCGACCGGTCGCCACGAGCACACGCCGGCTGCCGGGCCCGCATCCCACCGCACCCGCCGGGTCGTCGCCCGGTTCGGGCGCGCCCGGGCACCGTGCCGCCTCAGAGCTCGAGAACCACCTTGCCCCGCCGGCCGACAGGGTTGCGGAGCACCTCCAGGGCCTGCTGCCACTCTTCGAGCGGGAAGCGGTGGGTCACGAGGAACGACGGGTCGAAGGTGCCCGAGCCGACGAGCGAGGCGACCTCTCCGAAGGCGCTCGAGGTGTAGCTGAAGCTGGCGTGGACGGTGAGATCCCGGTTCACCATGTCGTCGCCGGCCACCGGCGTCGTCTCCCCGTGGCTCGGGAGCCCGAGCAGCAGCACGACGCCGCCCCGGCGGGCCGAGCCGAGGGCCGCTCCGACGGCCGGTGAGGTCCCGGCCGCCTCGATCACGAGGTCGTACTCGCCCCGCCCGCCCTCTTGCGGGTTCCGAAAGGCATCGGCCCCCGCCTGCATCGCGAGCTCGGCCTGGGCGCGGCGCGCACCGACGAGGTCGACCACCGCCGGCGACCACAGCCGGGCGAGCAACAGGGCGAGGAGCCCGACGGTGCCGTCGCCGATGACGAGCACCCGCCATCCCGGGAGCGGCCGAGCCCGCGTGAGGGCCTGGTAGACGACCGCCGAGGGCTCCACCAGGCACGCCGCCGTCTTGTCGACCGCCGGGTCGAGGCGGTGGACGAGCCTCGTCGGGACGCAGATGTCGCCGGCAGCGGCGCCGTCGCGTGTGAAGCCGATCTCGTCGTAGACCTCACAGAGGTTGGTACGACCCTGCCGGCAGCGCTCGCAGCGCCCGCAGGGGACGACGCCTTCGGCGACGACGACCTCGGCGGTCGCGTCCGGTCCACCGGCCTCGATCACGCCGCACCACTCGTGCCCGAGCACGAGCGGGTACCTCACGTAGGCCGGGTCGATCGCTCCGTCGACGATCTCGAGGTCGGTCCCGCAGAGGCCGACGACCCGTGGCTGGACCCGCACCTCCCCCCCGCCCGGAACCGGGGTGGTGCGCTCCTCGAGGGAGACCTCGCCCGGGCCGGCGACGACGAGGGCCCGGCCGGTGGCGGTCACCGGCGCCCGACCGGACGCGGGAGCGCCCCGAGCGAGGGAGGCGGCAGCTGGGCGATCCGGCCGCCCAGCTCCTGAGTGAGCCGGTCGGCGTACTCCCGGACGGTCTGGCCGATGTGGAGCACCCGCGAGGCGGACGCCTCGGCTCTGATCCCCGTGACGCTCACGGCCCCGAGGCAGCGGTTCTGGTGGTCGGTGAAGGCGGCGCCGATGCAGAAGACCCCCTCGGCGTCCTCCTCGTCGTCGATGGCGAAGCCGCGCGCCCTCGTCTCCTCGAGGTCGGCCAAGAGGGCCTCGACGTCGGTGATGGTCAAGCGGGTGTGGGGCACGAGGCCCTCGGCCTTGCAGATGGTCCGCACCCTGTCCTCGTCGTAGGTGGCGAGGATCGCCTTGCCCGCCGCGCTCGCATGGGGGGCCTCCCGGCAGCCGAGGGGTGCGTGGAAACGGACGGTGCCCGGGCCGTCCACCCGTTCGAGGAAGACCGGGCAGCCGTCGTCGACCACCGCCACCCGGGAGGTGAGGCTGGTGACGGCGGTGAGCTCGCGCAGCAGGGGCCGGCTGATCTCGGCCACCGGCAGCTGCTGGGCGACGAGGTCTCCGAAGCGCATGAGGCTCATGCCGAGGAAGTAGCGCGGCCCGGGGCGCTCCTCGCGGAGGAAGCCGTGGGCGAGGAGCGTCTTCAGCAGGTTGAATGCGGTGCTCTTGGCGACCCCGAGAGCCTCGGCCGCTCCGTTCAAAGTGAGTCCCTCCGGCCCCGCCTCGGCCGCCCGGTCCACAAGTCGCAGCGCCCGGTCGACGCTCTGCACCCCCTGGATCCGCCCGTTCAGTTCCGTCGTTCGTTCATCTCGCACGTTGTTTGACAATAGCGAACAGCGCCCCTACCGGGCGATTCTTTCTCCGCCGGCTCCCGCCGGCGAGACCCAGAAGATACTTTCGCCAAATAGTGTTGACAGGTCTTTCCGTCCGGACCTAGTGTTCGTGTATTACAAATCACGTTCGTTATTACCGAATAAACCGAGGCGGGACGAAGGGGGTGGCCTGAGTGTTCGGTGACGACTTCCTCGCCGCCAAGGGATACTCCACCGAGGCCGAGCCGGCCGAGAGCGAGAAGCGCTTCCCGGACGGGGCGCACTTTCGCGTCGAGATCCCGAGCGTCGAGGGCCCGAGGGTCCTGGAGGCGGTCGTCGAGGCGGCGCAGCGCTTCGGCATCACGGTCAACCGGGTGTCGCAGGGAAGCGGGGCCATGCTGCTCAGCTCCGCCGAGATCCGCGAGATGGTGGAGCTCGGAGAAGAGCAGGCGCTCGAGGTCTCCCTGTTCGTCGGGCCCCGCCAGGAGTACGACATCGGCAACCACTCCCGGGCGCTCGACGGAGCCTCCTTGGCCGGCCAGCAACGCTCCGTGCGGCAGCTGCGCTACGCCCTCGAGGACGTCGCCCGGGCCGCCGACCTCGGCATACGGAGCTTCCTCATCGCCGACATCGGTCTGCTGAGCGTCCTGCACGAGCTGCAGCAGGGCGGCGTCCTCCCGGCCGACATCGTCTGGAAGGTGTCGGTGATGCAGGCGCCGTCGAACCCGGCCTCGCTCCGGGTCATCGCCGACCTCGGCGCCTCGACCGCCAACATCCCCTCCGACACCTCGCTCGGGGAGCTGGCGGAGTTCCGAACGGCTTCCTCCATTCCGCTCGACCTGTACGTCGAGTCGCCCGACGCCATGGCCGGGGTCGTCCGGGGCCAGGAGATGCAGGACCTCATCCGGGTGGGCGCTCCGCTCTATGTGAAGTTCGGTCTGCGCAACTCCCGCCCGCTCTACCCCTCGGGCGAGCACCTCGTCGCCGAGGCCTCGGCCATCGCCCGCGAGAAGGTCCACCGTGCCGCCGTCGCCCTCGAGTGGGTGCAACGGCTGGCACCCGAGCTCGTCCAGTCCAAGCCGGGAGCGACCGGGCTCGGAGTCCCGACGAGCACGTCCGGCTGGTCGCCCGATGCCGTCTGAGCACCTGCGCAGCGCCCGCTGGTTCGAGGGCGACGACGAGGTGGCCCTCCTCCACCGGGTTGCCATGACCTCGGTCGGGGCCGAGGTCGACCGCGCGGCCGACCGGCCCGTGATCGGCATCGCCCACAGCGCGAGCGACCTCAACCCCTGCAACCTGCCGCTCGGGGAGCTGACCGAGGCGGTCCGGGAGGGTGTGCTCGCAGCAGGCGGGATCCCGGTCGTGTTCCCGACCCTCTCGCTCGGCGAGGATCTCATGAAGCCGAGTGCCATGCTGTACCGCAACCTCCTCGCCATCGAGGTGGAGGAGGCGCTCCGCTCCTACCCGATCGACGGAGCCGTCCTGCTCGCCAACTGCGACAAGACGGTGCCGGCCTCGGTCATGGGCGCCATCAGCGCCGACCTGCCGAGCATCGTGGTGACGGGCGGCACCCGCCAGCCGGCCGTCTTCCAGGGACGGCGGATCGGGACCGGCACCGACCTCTGGCGCATCACAGAGGACAGGCGTGCCGGCCTCGTCGACGACGAGGCCTGGGCCGAGCTCGAGCGCAGCCTCACCTGCGGCCTCGGGGCCTGCAACACGATGGGGACGGCCGCCACGATGGCCATCGTCACCGAGGCCCTCGGTCTCAGCCTTCCCGGGACGAGCACGATCCCCGCCGGGACCCCAGAGCGCCGGGCGGCCGCCCGGGAGGCCGGCAGCAGAGCGGTCGAGCTCGTGGCGGAGCAGCTCCGGCCGAGCGTCCTGCTCACGGCGGAGTCGTTCGCCAACGCCGTCAGGGTCCTGCACGCCCTCGGGGGCTCGAGCAACGCTGTCATCCACCTGACAGCGATGGCCGGGCGGGCCGGTGTCCACCTCGAGCTCGACGACTTCGCCCGGCTCGGCAAGGACGTTCCCGTCCTCGTCGACGTCGAGCCGTCCGGGACCGCTCTCATCCCGGACCTGCACGACTCGGGGGGGCTGCCGGCGGTGCTGGCCGAGATCGCCGGCCTGCTGGATCTCTCTTCGAAGACGGTGGGCGGCGACATCGCCTCCATCGTCGCCAGCGCCCCGGCTGCCGGGCCGGTCATCCGACCGATGGCCGAGCCGCTCAAAGAGGCCGGGGCCTTCGCCGTCCTCCGGGGCAGCCTGGCGCCCGACGGCGCCGTCGTTCGGACCTCGACGGCCTCGCCGGGGCTGTTCCTCCACGAGGGGCCTGCAGTCGTGTTCGACGGCTACGACGACATGAGGCGGCGCATCGACGAGCCCAATCCGCACCTGAGCGAGCAGAGCGTGCTCGTGCTGCGCGGGTGCGGACCGGTCGGCGGTCCCGGCATGCCCGAGTGGGGCATGATCCCGATACCCGCCGTCCTCGCCAAGCAGGGCGTGCGAGACATGGTGCGGGTCACCGATGCCCGGATGAGCGGTACCTCCTACGGCACCGTCGTGCTCCACGTGGCACCGGAGGCAGCCGTCGGCGGCCCGCTCGCGCTGGTCCTCGACGGGGACCCCATCCGGGTCGACGTCGAGGGCGGCACCGTCGAGCTCCTCGTCGACGAGGACGAGCTCACCCGCCGGCGGGCCGGCTGGTCTCCGCCGCGCTGGCCCGAGCTGCGGGGATGGGTGGCGTTGTACCGAAAGTGCGTGACACAGGCGCCGGCCGGTTGCGACCTCGACTTCCTCGAGGCGCCCACCCCGGCACACCGGGTCGTAGTCGAGCCAGTTGTAGGCCGTTCCTAAGGGAGGGGAAATGCACTTCTGCCATCGAGTCCATGGAATCCAGATGCGGACGCACCGCAGGACACCGTCGGAGACGGGTGGCCGCCCCCGGGGGTCGTCGAGAGCCCGGGGCGGCCGCTCGGCCTGGGCCCGGGGCCTGCCCGCCGTGGTGGTAGCGAGCTCGCTCGCCCTGGCGGCGTGCGGCAGCTCGTCGCCGGCTTCGTCTGCGTCGTCGACGAAGACGATCGTCCTCTGGCACAACGGCTCGTTCGCCGCCACCACGACCAAGCTCCTCACCCAGGCCTTCGAGAAGTCCCACCCCGGTGTGAAGTTCGACCTCGTGGCGCAGCCGAGCGGCGACTACTTCGCAGCGCTGCAGGCGGCGCTCATCTCCGGGAAAGGCCCCGATCTCGTCAACCTCTGGCCCGCCCAGTACATGACGCGCTTCGAGAGCCGGCTCGTCAACCTGGACCCGTACATCTCGACGTCGCTGCTCGCCAAGGTCTCGGGTGAGAGCTACTTCGCGAAGAACGGGAGCCTGTCGAGCGGCACCTACGCCGTGCCCTTCGAGAACCAGTTCTACAACGGCTTCTACAACAAGAGCCTCTTCGCCAAGGCCAACATCTCGAGCCTGCCACGGACCTGGTCCGAGCTGACGGCCGACTGCGGCAAGCTGAAGGCGGCCGGGGCCATCCCGATCGTCTACGGCGCCCAGAGCGGTTCGGGCGAGTTCAACCCGGTCTATGAGTGGAGCTACCTGCTGGCCGGCGTCTACCCGCTCTCGTCCTGGAACGGCCTGCTGAACGGCCACATCTCCTACGCCTCGAGCGCCATCGTCAACCAGCTCTCGAAGTGGCACTCCCTCGCGACGTCGGGCTGCATCAACTCGAACGCCCTCACGAACAAGGTGGCGGCCAACGAGTTCACGGGCGGCAAGGCGGCCATGATCTTCAAGGGCAGTTGGGACGCCGGGTCCTTCTTCCAGGCGATGGGCTCCAAGGTGGGCGTGATGGTGCCGCCCTACAGCAGCTCGCCCATGTCGGGCATCATCGAGGAGACCGGCGAGGGCTACGGCGTCCCCGTCTCGGCGACTCACAAGACGACGGCCATCCAGTTCCTCAAGTTCATCTTGAGCCCCCAGGGTCAGCGCATCATCGCCAAGTCGGGGCAGGCACCCGTCCTGCCGGGCTACAGCGCCACCAACCCGCTGCAGCAGAGCCTGCTCTCCATGGCCAACTCGTCGAGCTTCCACGTCTACCCGATGTTCGACAACCTGATGCAGGCGCCCGTCGAGAGCGTGGCGGCCCGCCTGCTCGACCAGGTGCTCGTCGGCCAGATCAGCCCGAGGCAGGCTGCGACCGAGATCGCCGGGGCAGAGTCGAACCTGTCCTCGAGCGCCCGGGCCGTGAACTACCACCTTGGCGGGTGATTCCCTGGGCGAGCTCTCGTCACCTTCCTCGAGCATGGGGAGGGTGGCGAGGGCTCGCACCCTCCGATCTCGAGAGAGCGCCCGGGCGGAGGACCTCGACCGCGGCAGGCGGAGGACCGGCCTGCTGCTCGCCCTTCCGGCCGCCGTCCTCGTCGGCGGCCTGGTGGTCTTCCCGATCGCCGAGGCGACCTACTACAGCTTCACCTCATGGAACGGTGAGACGGCCCACTTCGTCGGCCTCAGCTCCTACAGCCAGCTCCTCTTTCACACGACCGCCATCCGCCAGATCTTCCAGAACAACCTCTCGGTCGTGCTCTCCATACCGGCCGGGCTCTTCTTCGCCCTCACGGCTGCGTTCTTGACCTCGCTCAGAGTCCCGGGCTGGCGGCCCTTTCGCTTCGTCGTGTTCCTGCCCGTCGCCCTCTCGTGGGTCGTCATCGGCATCGTGTTCAGCAACTTCCTCACTCCCGGCCAGGGCATCGACTCGCTCCTCAGCGGCATCGGGCTGCACAGCCTCGCCCTCGACTGGCTCGGCAGCACGCACACCGCCCTCCCCGCCCTCCTGGCGACGTTCAACTGGGCGCTGTTCGGCATCAACACGGTCATCTTCATGACCGGCCTCGCTTCCATCCCGCCCGAGGTCGTGGAGGCGGCCCGGGTCGACGGAGCCGGCTTCTTCAAGATCCTGCGCCACATCGTCATGCCGCTGCTCGGGCGCTTTGTCCGCCTCGCCTTCCTCGTCACGATGATCTCCGGCTTCTCGGGGATGTTCGGCCTCATCTACGTCATGACCGCCGGCGGGCCGGGCTTTTCCACCACCACCCTCGAGTTCCAGATCTACCAGTCCGCTTTCACCCTCGGGAACTTCGGCCAGGCCGCCGCCCTCGGCATCTTCCTCCTCCTCATCATGCTGGCGGTGACGTTCGTCATCAACATGATCGGCCGGCGAAAGGCAGCAGACCTGTGGTGACCGCGACCCTGCCAGACGTCCTCGAGCACAAGGGCGGGGCGGCCGGGCCCGGACGGGCGAGGTCGTCGCTCGCCGGGCGCCACCTCGTGGCGTCGATCACCCTGCTCGTCATCGGGGTGGCTCTCCTCTACCCGCTCATCGACGTCGTGATCGCGTCGTTTCGAACCCAGGGGACCGGGCCGTTCACGCTCCAGTACTGGCGGGCCGTCTTCCAGCAGATACCGGTCTGGCATCAGCTCGGGATGTCGGCTCTCGTGACCGGGTGCTCGGTTGCCGGCGTGCTCGTCGTCTCGGTTCCCGCCGGATACGCCTACGCCAAGCTGTCGTTCCGGGGGGCCAAGATCGTCTTCGCCGTCACCATCGCCTGCATGATGATCCCGGTCGAGTCGATGATCATCCCGGAGTACTCGAACCTCGCCAAGGTCGGGCTCGTCGGGAGCGTCCTCGGCACGGTGCTCGTCTTCATCGGGCTCGGCATACCGCTCTCGGTCTTCTTGATGGCGAGCTACTTCAACAGCCTGCCGGATGCCCTCGTCGAGTCCGGTCTCGTGGACGGCGCCGGGCACCTTCGCATCTTCCTCTCGGTCATGCTCCCGCTCGCCATCCCGGCGATCGTGACGATCGGCGTGCTCGAGTTCCTCGCCGTCTGGAACGACCTTCTCATCGCCCTTTTGTTCCTGCCGATCCAGTCGCAGACGATCGCAGTGGGCCTGGCGGCCCTGCAGGGCAACCACATACTCAACACCTACGTGCTCGTGGCCGGCTCCGTGCTGAGCGCCATCCCGCCGATGATCGTCTACATGCTGTTCCAGCGTCACCTGGTGGCCGGCCTCACGATGGGCGTGCACCGGTGAGCCGGCCCGAGGGGCGGAGCCACCTTCGCCCGGTACCGAGATGAGAGGAGAGAGGTGATGGTCGATCTTCCGCAGCTCTTCATGCGCCTGCCGAGGCTGGCGCCCGCCTGGCCCGACGGGGCCGGGAGCGAGCTCGCCGGACCGGAGGACGCCGCCGCCGTGGCGGCGCTCATCTCGGCGGCCTTCGACGAGGACTGGGACGCCGAACGGGCCGTCCGGGAGCTCGGGCCCGACGAGGGCGTCGACGCCAGCTACGTCGTCCGGCAGGACGGCGGCGTCGTGGCGGTCGCCTCGGCCCGGCACATGTCCTCCTACCCTGACGCCGGCTACCTCCACTACGTGGCTGCCGACTCCTCACGGGCCGGGCGCGGGCTCGGCACGGTCGTCACGGCCGCCGTGCTGCAGCACTTCGCCGACGAGGGCCTCTCTGCCGTCGTGCTCGAGACCGACGACTTCCGGCTGCCGGCGATCCGTACCTACCTGAAGCTCGGCTTCGTGCCCGAGTACCGCCACGTGGACGACCAGGCGCGCTGGTCGAAGATCATCCCGCTCGTCCTCGGCCCGAGCCGGCGGGCCGATGGCTGAGTCGCCCGCCCAGCTCGCCCGGCGCGTGGCCGGAGCCGTCTCCGAGCGCCGGGTGATGGAGGAGACCTACCGCTTCATCTCCGTTCCGAGCCCGACCGGGGCGGAGGCCGAGTTCGCCCATGTCTACGCAGGGGTGCTCGACGACCTCGGTCTCGAGGTCCGTCTCGACGAGGAGTTCCCCTCCAGCCCGAGCGTGGTGGCGCGCCTCGAGGGCAGCGGCGGCGGCCCCACCCTGCAGCTCGACGGTCACACCGACACGGTCCCGGTCAGCCACGACGAGAGCTCGATCGACCTCGCCCGCGGCATCGTGCGAGGAAGGGGGGCGGCCGACATGAAGGGTGGCCTGGCGGCCATCTGCGAGGCCGTGCGGGCCCTGCAGGAGGCCGGCGTCAGGCCGGCCGGGGACGTCCTCGTCACGGCGCACGGTCTGCACGAGGCACCGCTCGGCGACCAGCGGACCCTTCGCTCGCTTCTCCGCCGCAACATCGCCGGGGATGCGGCGGTCATCGCCGAGCTCGGCCACGACCACCTGGCCACGGCGTCGCGGGGCATGTCGATCTTTCGCATCAGGGTCCACCGGGAGGGAGCACCGATGCACGAGGTGGAGCTTCGGGAGCCGATCTCCAACCCGATCGCAGCCGTGCGGCTCCTCCTCGACCGGCTCGACGAACGAGCCGCCGAGCTCGCCGGGAGGCCCGACGACTTCGCCGGGCCCGAGACGCTCTTTCTCGGTGAGGTGCACTCCGGCGACTTCTACAACCGGGTCCCGGTCGAGGCGACACTGGTCGGGACCCGCCGCTACCGACCGCCGGCGACGACCGAACAGGTCCGGGCCGAGCTGGAGGCGCTCTGTCGTGAGGTGGCGGCCGAGACTGGCCTCGACCTCGAGGTCGGCCTGCAGGAGGTCGGTCCGGCCTACGCCCTCGATCCGACAGAGCCGGTCATCGCGGCGGTACGCCACGGCTACGAGGCCGTCGTCGGGGGCGAGCTCCCCCTCGCCGCCGCCCAGGCGGTCGGGAACGCCGCCGACTTCGTGTCCTTCGGGGTGCCGGCCGTCTACCACGGCGTCAACCAGCAGACGGCGCACTCCGACGACGAGCACGTCTCCGGCTCGGACCTCGCCCGCGCCGCCCGGGTTCTGGCGGCGAGCGTCATCCACTTCTGCGGGGTCGAGGAGAAGGAGACGACCAGATGACAGACAGCTCGCAGCTCGAAGCACAGGGCCGCTCGCTCTCGGGCAAGGTCGTCGTCGTGACAGGCGGGGCGGGCGATCTCGGTCGTTCGATCCTCGAGCGCCTCGAGCGGGCCGGCGCCGTCGCCGTCGGATGCGACGTCGTGGCGGGGCCCGGCGTGGAGCAGTGCGACGTCACCGACCGCGAGAGCCTCGACAGGATGGTGGCCAGCGTCGTCGAGCGCCACGGGGCACTCCACGCCATGGTGGCCGGTGCCGGAGTGGTGGAGAGAGCGGCCGCCATCGACCTCGAGCCGTCGTCCTGGTCCCGTGTCATCGGGATCAACCTCACCGGTGCCTTCCACGCCGCCCAGTCGGCCGCCCGCGCCATGGGGGACGACGGCGGCTCGATCGTCTTCATCGGCTCGTGGATCGGGTCCGCCCCGGCCCGCGATCTGATGTCCTACTGCGTCTCGAAGGCGGGCCTCGACATGATGGCCCGCTGCCTCGCCCTCGAGCTCGCCCCGCGCAAGGTGCGGGTGAACGTCGTCGCACCCGGCGTGGTCGAGGCCGGCGTCTCGGCCCAGATCTTCCGGGAGGCACCCGAGCGCCGGAGCGCCATGGAGGCGGTCATCCCGCTCGGACGCCTCGCCGCCCCCGACGACGTCTCGAGCTGCGTCGAATTCCTCTTGAGCGAGCGGTCCTCGTATGTGACGGGGGCGAGCCTCGTAGTGGACGGTGGCATCAGGCTTGCGCACGCCGGTGGCTGAGAGCCCCGGGATCTGGCAGCGGCCCTCTCGGAGAGGGCCCGAAAGGAGAGAACCACGTTGGCGAAGTTGAAGATCGGGGTGGCGGGGGCCCCTCGCGGAGCGAGCTTCCTCGCCGGGATGCGCGCCTATGAGGACAGAGCGGAGATCGCGGCGGTCTACGAGCCCGACCGGCGGGCCCGGGAGGAGTTCGCGGCCGAGACCGGCGTCCCGGCGCTCGAGCACTATGACCAGCTCCTCGAGCGGGTCGACGCCGTCATCGTCGCCTCGCCCCAGCACCACCACGTGCCCCAGGCGGTGGCGGCCCTGGACCAGGGGGTGCACGTGCTGAGCGAGGTGCCGGCGGCCGTCAGCCTGGAGCAGGCGCGCCTGTTGCTGGCGGCGGCCCGGGCGAGCGAGGCCGTCTACATGCTGGCCGAGAACTACTGCTACTCGCGGCCCAACCTCATCGTGGGGGCGATGGCGAGGGCGGGCGTCTTCGGCGAGCTGTACTTCGGGGAGGGCGAGTACCTGCACGAGATGAAGGGCTGGCACACCGACGCGAGCGGGGCGCCCACCTGGCGCCACTTCTGGCAGGTCGGCCGCTCGGGGCACAGCTACCCGACCCACAGCGTCGGACCGCTCCTTCAGTGGTTCGACGACCGCATCGTGGCGGTGAGCTGCGTCGGGAGCGGGCGGCACACCGACCCCGAGCACGAGATCGACGACACGATCCTGCTGCTGGCCCGGACCTCGCGCCAGGCGCTCCTGAGCGTCCGCCTCGACCTCCTCTCGAACAGGCCGCACCTCATGGACTACTACTCGCTGCAGGGGACGGCCGGCGCCTACGAGGCCCCGCGCGCCGAGGGCCAGGAGCCGCGCGCCTACGTGCTCGACAGGAGCCCGTCGGAGCGCTGGCAGCCGCTCGAGGAGTACGCCGAGGAGTTCCTCCCGGCGCGATATCGCGAGGTGGCCGAGGACGCCGGGCACTGGGGAGCCGACAGCTTCCCGGTCCGCGACTTCATCGACGCCGTCACAGAGGGCTCGCCGCCCGCCTTCGACATCTATGCCGCCTTGGACATGACGCTGCCCGGCATCGTCTCGGAGGCCTCCTTCTACCAGGGCGGTGACTGGGTGGCGGTGCCGAACCCCCGGCTCTGGGACGCCGGCGTCGGCACGGAGCCCGGCAGAGAGGCCCCGCTCGCATGACCATGCCGAACCGCCCTGTTGCGCCCACGAGGTCATGGGGCGCCTGTTCCCGTTCGGGAGGACCGCGATGAACGACGCGATCTCACGCCCCGGGCACGTGCGAGAAGCCGTGTCCCGGCTGCGCCGGCTCATCGAGGACCGCCGGCTCGGCGGGGTGGTGCTGACCGGTCCCGCTGCGGTCGCCTGGGCGACCGGCGGGATGAACGCCGCCATCGACCGGGCCCTTCCCGTCGACATGGTCTGGGTGGCAGTCTCGGCCGAGGCCCAGGTGCTCGTGACGACAGAGGTCGAGCACCCACGCGTCGTGGCCGACTCCGACCCCGAGAGCTGTGGCTTCTCGGTCGTCGCCGTTCCCTGGTACGACCCCGGCGCCTTCGTCGCCGCCTGCTCGAAGGGGCTCGGCCTGGCGCCGTCCGAGCTCGGCTCGGACGGTCACGGCGCCTTCGCCGTCGATCTGAGCGAGGACCTCGTCGTCGCCCGGCTGGCGCTCACCCCCTTCGCCCAGGAGGCGCTCCGCACCCTCGGCCGGGACACCACCCGCGCCCTCGAGGTGGCGCTCCGGAGCTGGCGACCCGGGACCACCGACCGCCAGGTGCAGGCCGAGATGGTCCGCCAGCTCGAGGCGACGGGTGCCGAGGCGGTGGTCGCCCTCGTCGCCGGCGACGAGCGGGTGGGCCGCTACCGTCACCCCCTGGCGCTCGGGCTGCCGGCCGTCGAGCGCATGATGGCCGTCGTCGTCTCGCGGCGAGGCGGCCTCAACATCGCCGCCACTCGCTTCGCCGCCGCCGCCTCGGCCCCCGCCGCGCTCGAGGAGCGCTTCGAGGCGGTGCGGCACGTCGAGACCGAGGTGCTGGCGGCCTGCGTCCCCGGGGCAACCTATGGCGAGGCGACCTCCCGCCTCGTCGAGGCGTACGGCGAGATCGGCCATCCCGAGGCCTGGCGGGAGCACTGGCAGGGCGGTCCGATCGGGTACGGCACGCGGGAGTTCGAGCTCGCCCCCGGCTTCGAGGAGGCGACCTTCTGGTCGACCCCGGTCGCGGCGGGCCACGCCCTCGCCTGGAATCCGAGCCTCGCAGGCGGCGCCAAGGTCGAGGACACCTACCTCGTCACCCCCGCCGGCCTGGAGTGCGTCACCGCCCCACTCGACTGGCCGTCGGAGACCGTAGAAGGCTGGCCGGAGGAGCGGGCGGCCGTGCTCGTCGTTCCCCCAGGCGAGGGTTCGTGATGGCCGCGGTGCCGCCGGAGCGGCTTTCGTCGCCCGACCAGCCTCTTTCGAGCAGGTCTCCCCAACAGCCCACCCGTGTCCTCGCCAGCTTCTCCGAGACAGGACCTGAAGAGGTGGTGGCGGCCGTCGCCGCCGCCCGGGAGGCCGGGAGAGGCTGGGCCGCCCTCCCCGCCCCGGAGCGGGCGGCCGCCCTCGGCCGGGCGGCGGCCGCCCTCGAGGAGGCGTCCGGGGAGCTCGTCGAGCTCGGGATCGCGGAGGTGGGAAAGCCCCGCGCCGAGATGGCCGGCGAGGTGCAGCGGGGCGTGGCGATCCTCCGCTACTACGCAGGCGCCGCCCTCGACCCCGAGGGGGACGTGCTCCCTTCGCCAGACGGCCGCAGCCTCCTTTTCAGCCGGCACCTCCCATACGGTGTGGCCGGGCTCATCACGCCGTGGAACTTCCCCGTCGCCATCCCGCTGTGGAAGCTCGCTCCCGCCATCGCCTACGGCAATGCCGCCGTCTGGAAGCCGGCCCCTGCCGCCACGGCGGTCGCCGGCCGTCTCGACGAGGTGCTGCAGGGGTGCCTGCCGCCCGGCGTCGTCCACCTCCTCCGAGGCGACTCCACGACGGGCGAAGCTCTCGTCGGGGCGGCGGACGTGATCTCGTTCACCGGCTCGAGCGCAGTGGGGGCCACGATCGTCGCCCGGGGCGCCGAGCGGCAGATTCCCGTCCAGGCCGAGATGGGCGGCCAGAACCCCTCGGTCGTGCTGCCCGACGCCGACCTCGGTCAGGCGGCCGCCCTCGTCGCCGCCTCGGCGATGGGCTACGCCGGCCAGAAGTGCACCGCCACCTCCCGGGTGATCGTCGTCGGGGACGCCGGAGGCTTCCTCGACGCCCTCGTCGAGGCGGTGAGGGCGCTTCGGGTGGGCGACCCCGACGATGCGGCGACGGCGGTCGGCCCCGTCATCAGCGCGTCGGCCCGCGAGAGGGCCCTCGATGCCGTGAGCGCGGCCCGGCGGGCCGGTGGCCGCCTGCTGACCGGCGGCGGCGCCCTCCCCGGAGACGGGTACTTCATGGAGCCGACCCTCGTCGGGGACCTCGAGCCGGGCTCGTATCTCTGCCAGGAGGAGGTCTTTGCTCCCGTGGCCGCAGTGCTGGCGGCCCGTGACCTCGACCAGGCGGTCGAGATCGCGAACGGCGTCCGATTCGGCCTCGTCTCGTCCGTCTACACCTCGGACCTCGACCAGGCGATGCGAGCCGTCGGCCGTCTCGGGACCGGTCTCGTCCGGGTGAACGCCCCGACCTCAGGGGTCGACTTCTACGCTCCCTTCGGTGGCGCCGGCGCCTCCGGCTACGGGATGAAAGAGCAGGGAAAGGCGGCCGTGCACTTCTACACCCGTAGCCAGACGGTCACCATCGCGCCTTCGAGGAGCCTGTAGTGGCCCCGGTGGTCGTGCCGGTCGAGGTGGCCTACGCCGCCCAGGCGGAGCTCGGTGAGGGCCCGATCTGGGACGACCGAGCCCACCTGTTGCGCTGGGTCGACATAGGCGGCCGGAGGCTGCACGAGCTGGACCCGGGATCTCTGAGGGACGAGTCGATCCTCCTCCCCCGACCTGTCACCACCGTTGCGCTCTCGCGCACGGGTCCGCTCCTTCTCGCCCTCGGGGACCGGCTCGCCACCCTCCGGGCGGGCGAGGACGAGGCCCGGGAGCTCGGGACGTTCCGGGTGGACGGGGCCAAGGTCCGCTTCAACGACGGCAAGGTCGATCCCTGGGGCGGCTTCGAGGTCGGCACCATGCATCACGACGGCCGGGAGCCGTTCGGCTCGCTCTACCGGCTGGCGCCCGACCTCTCGGTGACCGAGCTCGTCGCCTCGGTCACCTGCTCGAACGGGCTCGACTGGGCCGACGACCGCGCGTCGTTCTTCCACGTCGACTCGGTGCTCGGGCGAGTCGACGTCTACTCGACCGACCCGGAGAGCGGGAGGATCACCGGTCGCCTCGGTGAGATCCCCGTCGATCCGCCCGGCATTCCCGACGGCCTCACCCTCGACGCCGCCGGCTGCCTGTGGGTGGCGCTCTGGGGCGGTGGCGAGGTGCGCCGGCTCACTCCGGCGGGCGAGCTCGATCGGATCGTGAGACTGCCCGTCTCCCAGGTCACGAGCGTCGCCTTCGGGGGCGACGCCGGCGACGAGCTGTTCATCACGACGGCCCGGGAGGGTCTGAGCCGCCAGCAGCTCGCCGAGCAGCCCCACGCCGGCGACCTCTTCTGGTGCCGCCCAGGGGCGAGCGGCCGCCCTGTGAACCGCTTCGCCGGTGAGCTGTGACGCTCCTCGGCGCCCGCCGCAGCGCTCCGGGGGCGGGCCCCCGGGCCGCCGGGAGACGACGCCTTCCGCCTCGCCGCCCCATGGCGCGAGCTTGAAGAAAGGAGCCGAGGCACGGTGACCGCAGCCATCAGGTTCGAGGGAGTCTCGAAGCGCTACACCGACAAGCACGAGGCCGTCTCCGGCCTCGACCTCGAGGTGGAGGACGGGGAGTTCACCGTCCTGGTCGGCCCCTCGGGGTGCGGGAAGACGACGGCGCTGCGCATGGTCGCAGGGCTCGAGGAGATCACCTCCGGCTTCATCCGCATCGGCGACCGGGTCATCAACCATGTTCCGGTGAAGGAACGCAACGTCGCCATGGTCTTTCAGAACTACGCCCTCTACCCGCACATGACGGTGGCGGAGAACATCGGCTTCGGGCTGAAGGTGCAGCGCATCCCGCGTGCCGAGATCCAGCGGCGGGTGGCGGAGGCCGCCCGGGTGCTCGGCCTCAGCGAGTACCTCGACAGCCGTCCGAAGCAGCTCTCGGGTGGTCAGCGCCAGAGGGTGGCGATGGGCCGGGCGATCGTCCGCTCTCCCGGCGTCTTCCTCATGGACGAGCCGCTCTCCAACCTCGACGCCAAGCTGCGCGTCCAGATGCGGGGCGAGGTGCTGAAGATCCAGCGCCGCCTCGGCATCGGCACCCTCTACGTGACCCACGACCAGGTCGAGGCCATGACGATGGGCGACCGGGTGGCGGTCATGAGCCACGGCGTCCTGCAGCAGTACGCCCCGCCCCAGGAGCTCTACGACGCACCGGCGAACGTCTTCGTCGCCGGCTTCATCGGCTCGCCCCCGATGAACCTGTACGAGGCGACGCTCGCCGGCAGCTCCGCCGCCCCACGTCTCGTCGTCGGCGACCAGGAGCTGGCGCTCGAGGAGACAGAGGTGAAGCGCCATCCCGGTCTCGAGGAGCACTTCGGCCGGGCGGTCGTCGTCGGGATCCGGCCCGAGAACGTCTCGCTCACGAGCGGCGACGACGAGGGCCCGCTGCTGCACGTGCTGGTGGACCTCGTCGAAGGCCTCGGCTGTGAGATCCTCGTCCACTTCCTGGTCGGCGGCCGGGTGACCGCCTCGGGCCCGCTCGTGCAGGAGGCCGAGGCGCTCGAAGCAGCCCCCATGGTCTCGAGCGACACCTCCGGCGCGCGGGGTACGGCCAAGCTGCCACCGCGGGTCCCGGTCCGCCAAGGCGACCGGCTCGCCCTTCGCGTCGACGTCTCGCGCCTGCACTTCTTCGACCCGGTCTCGGGCCTCGCCATCGGCCGCGGCTGACTCCGGAGCGACGCGGCGTCGTCGCCCTGCTCCTCGCCCGGCGGCAACCGGCTCGGGCGACCGCTCTCCGGCAAGGGTCCTCCCGGCTCGGCCACCTTGTTGAAAGACGCTGCCGGGTGGTGACGGGCTGTGTCGCCTCGCGCGCAGCCGGTCCGCCGCCGGCGGGCAGCTC
>JAJZZB010000196.1 GCA_021797795.1 Actinomycetes bacterium
GTCGGCCCGCAGCTCGAGACGGCCCGTCCCGGCGGCCAGAACGTGGAGGTCGTGGCTCCGGACGGCGGAGGGGGTCTCGAGCTCGTCGTCTGGGAGCGTGGCGCCGGCGCCACCGAGGCATGCGGGAGCGGGAGCTGCGCCGCGGCCGCCGCCGCCCGCGCTGCCGGCATCGTCGGCGACCGGGTGCCCGTCGCCAACCCGGGCGGCACCCTCATCGTCGACCTGGCCGGTTCCGCCTCGGCACCGTCGGCGACGCTCACGGGCCCCGCCCGCAGGGTCGCCCGGCTCGAGGTGGAGGTCGGGCCGGAGGGCCTCCGATGACCCTCATCGACCGCAGGTTCCGGGAGAAGATCGTGCTCGTCGGCGTCGTCTCGTGGCCCCGGACGGTCGACGAGGTGGAGGCGAGCCTCGACGAGCTGTCGCTGCTCGTCGACACGGCCGGCGCGGACGAGGTGGCCCGCATCATCCAGCGGCGGGACGCCCCCGACCCGGCCACCTACATCGGGCGCGGCAAGGCGGAGGAGCTGCGGCAGGTCTCCGAGGAGGTCGACGCCGACACCGTCGTCTTCGACGAGGAGCTGACCCCTGCCCAGCAGCGCAACCTCGAGCGCCTGCTCGGCCGCACGGCGATCGACCGCACGGCGGTGATCCTCGACATCTTCGCCCAGAACGCCCACACCGAGGAGGGCCGGGCCCAGGTCGAGCTCGCCCTCTCCCAGTACCGCCTGCCCCGCCTCCGGGGCAGGGGAGTCGCCCTCTCCCAGCAGGCCGGGCGCATCGGCACCAGGGGACCGGGCGAGACCAAGCTCGAGGAGGATCGACGGCGCATCATGCGGCGCATCCGCAAGCTCGAGGAGGAGCTGCGCGAGCTCGAGTCGACCCGCCTGACCCAGCAGCGCTCACGCCGGCGGGGGGCGCTTCGGACGGTCTCGCTCGTCGGCTACACCAACGCCGGGAAGTCGACGCTGCTGAACCGCCTCACCGACGCCGGGGTGCTCGTCGAGAACCGCCTGTTCTCCACCCTCGACCCGCGCACCCGCCGCCTCGAGCTCCCCGGGGGCGAGACCGTCCTCATGACCGACACCGTCGGGTTCGTCCGCAAGCTGCCGCACCAGCTGGTCGACGCCTTCCACGCCACCTTGGACGTCGTCACGGCGGCCGACCTGCTGCTGCACATCGTCGACGGCTCGGCCCGCGACCCCGACGCCCAGATCGACGCCGTCCGCTCGGTCCTGAGCGAGATCGGGGCGGCGGACGTCCCCGAGCTGCTCGCGGTCAACAAGGCGGACCTGGCCCCCGATGAGGCCGCCAAGCTGTCGGCCGCCCACGGCGGCGCCCCCACCTTCTCGGCCCTCACCGGCGAGGGCGTGCCCGAGCTGCTGCGCCGGGTGGCCGACCGCCTCCGCGCCGAGTACCGCGTGGTCGAGCTCGCCGTGCCGGTCGGCCGGGGTGACGTGGTGGCGGCCATCCACCGGGAAGGCGAGGTCGTCGACGAGGAGTACGAAGGAGAGACGGTCAAGGTGCACGCCCGGCTGGACGAGCGGGGGGCCAAGCGCTTCGCGGAGTTCGTCCGCCCGTGAGCGCCGGCACCGTCTCCGAGGCGGGCTTCGTCCCGCCCGTCTACCCCTTCGACAAGCTGACCGAGCTCGTCGAGCTCGCCTCGCGCCTCCCGGGAGGCATCGTGGACCTCTCGGTCGGCACGCCGTGTGATCCGCCTTCGCCTGCGGTCGTCGAGGCGCTCGGCCACTCGGGCTCCGAGCGCGGCTACCCGGCCGCCATCGGCTCCGCCGAGCTGAGGGAGGCCGCCGCCGCCTGGATCGAGCGCCGTTTCGGGGTGCGGCTGGACCCGACGGGCGACCTCGCCGCCTGCATCGGAACGAAGGAGCTCGTGGCCGGCGTCCCGCACTGGCTGCGGCTCCGGAGCCCCTCGCGCGACACCGTGCTCTGCCCGTCACTCTCCTATCCCACCTATGAGATGGGTGCGCTCCTCGCCGGCTGCCGGGCCGTCGCCGTCCCCTCGTGTCCCGACGGCTCGATGGACCTCGCGGCCGTGAGCGACGAGGACGCCGCCCGGGGCCTGTGCCTGTGGGTGAACTCGCCCGGCAACCCGGCCGGCCAGCTCGAGGACCTGGCGGCGGCGGCGGCGTGGGGGCGACGGCACGCCGTGCCGGTGTTCTCCGACGAGTGCTACGTGGAGTTCACCTGGACGGCGCCGGCGACCTCGATCCTGCAGCACGGGCTCGAGAGCGTGGTGGCGGTCCACTCCCTCTCGAAGCGGTCGAACCTCGCCGGACTGAGGGCCGGCGTCTACGCCGGAGACCCGGACCTCGTGGGCTACCTGTCGGCCGTCCGGCGGCACGCCGGCTTCATGGTGCCCGGACCGGTGCAGCACGCCGCAGCGGTGGCCTTCGCCGACGACGACGGCGTGGCTGCCCAACGCAGGGTCTACGAGGAGCGCCTGTCGTACCTCGCCTCGGTGCTGAGCGCGGCGGGGATCCCGGCCGGCATGCCGGCCGGCGGCTTCTACCTCTGGGTGGCGGCGCCCGAACGGGTCGCCTCGCTGCCCGGGACGGGCGGCGGTGGGCGGCTCGCCCGTTACCTCGCCGAAGGCGCCGGCGCGCTCGTGAGCCCCGGGGAGGCCTACGGGCAGGCCGGGCGTGACCATGCCCGGCTGGCTCTCGTCCAGCCGATGGAGCGCCTGCGGCTCGTGGCCGATCGCCTGGCCGGTTGACCCGAGCCCCTTCGGCAGGCGTGCGCCTTGGTTAGCCTGCCGGGATGAGCGACCTCGCGGCAGCAGTCACCCAACTCTGGCAGCGACGCGAGCGCGGCGAGCTCGCGCCCGTCGACGCCTCCGCCGCCGCGGTCGTGCACGAGGCGATCGAGCTGCTCGACTCCGGAGAGGCGCGGGTGGCCGAGATCGACGAGGCGACCGGGGAGGTGGTCGTCCACGAGTGGCTGAAGCAGGCGATCCTGCTGCTGTTCGCGCTTAGCTCCATCTCGACGACCGACGCCAGCCCGTTCGAGTACGCCGACAAGCTTCCCTTGAAGCGAGGCTTCGCCAGGGCCGGGGTGCGAGTCGTGCCCGGCGCCTCGGCGCGCTGGGGCTCGTACATCGGGCCGGGCGCGATCTTGATGCCGAGCTACGTCAACATCGGGGCACGCGTCGGGGCGGGGACCATGGTGGACACCTGGGCGACCGTCGGCTCGTGCGCCCAGATCGGCGAGCGGGTGCACCTCTCCGGCGGGGTGGGCATCGGCGGGGTGCTCGAGCCGCCGAACGCCGTCCCGGTGATCGTGGAGGACGACGTCCTCGTCGGGAGCCGGTGCATGGTCACACAGGGAGCGCGCGTGGGTCGGGGGTCGGTGCTCGGCGAGGGCACGATCCTCAACCCGGCGATCCCGGTCATCGACGCCGAGAACGGCCAGGAGCTCGGCCGGGGGGTGGTGCCGCCCTGGAGCGTGGCGGTCGGAGCCTCCCGGCGGCGCCAGTTTCCCGGCGGGGAGTTCTTCCTTCCCTGCGTGCTCGTGCTCCGGCACCTCGAGGAGGGGGAGCGTCACGACAAGTCACAGCTGAACGAGATCCTCCGCACTCACGGGGTGTCGGCGTGAGCCTCCCCCCGGCACCGGGGACGGACCTGTTCGCGCTGGCCGCGAGGCTCGTCGACGTCCCGTCGGTGAGCCATCACGAGGACGAGATGGCCGACGTCGTCGAGTCGCTGCTCACCGGCCTCGGCGGCGGCGTCCTCGAGGTGGCGAGGATCGGCAACAACGTCTGCGCCCGCACCCGCCTCGGCCTCGCCCAGCGCCTCGTCCTGGCGGGCCACCTCGATACGGTGCCGGCGAACGGCAACGAGCACGCCAGGCGCGAGGGCGACGTGCTCTTCGGGCTCGGCGCTGCCGACATGAAGGGCGGCGACGCCGTCCTGCTCGAGGCGGCGAGGGCAGTCGCCGCCGCCGGCTCCGCCGGCGAGCTCTCCGGCGTGCTGGCTGCGGATCTGACCTGGATCTTCTACACCTGCGAGGAGGTCGACCGGCGCCACTCCGGCCTGCTCGAGATCGCCGAGCGCGACCCCGGCTGGCTCGAGGCGGACGCGGCGGTGTTGGCCGAGCCGACCGGAGCCGTCGTCGAGGCCGGCTGCCAGGGGGTGCTGCGCGTCGTGGTCGAGACCGTCGGCGAGCGGGCTCACACGGCCCGTGCGTGGATGGGACGAAACGCCATCCACGCCCTCGCCCCGGTGCTCACCGCCGCCGCCGCCTACGAGGGCCGCCGGCCCGTCATCGACGGCTGCGAGTACCGGGAGGCGCTGCAGGCGGTCTCGATCGGAGGCGGCGTCGCCAACAACGTCGTCCCCGACCGGGCGCGGCTCACCCTCAACCACCGCTTCGCCCCGGACCGCACCGTCGAGGAGGCGTTCGAGGCGGTCCGCTCGCTCGTGGCGGCGAGCCTCGGCGACGACGCCGAGCACGCGCTCGTCGAGCTCGACGACTCCGCCGCCGCCGCCGCCCCCGGTCTCGGCCATCCACTGCTGGCCTCGCTCGTCCGGGCGACCTCGGCGCCCCCGAGGGCCAAGCTCGGCTGGACCGACGTGAGCTTCTTCTCGAGTCGCGGCGTGCCGGCTGCCAATTTCGGGCCGGGGGAGCCGACCGTGGCGCACACCGCCGGAGAGCGGGTCCACCGTGACCAGCTCGAGCGGGCATTCGCGGCGGTCTGCTCGGTGATCGCGCGCTGAGCGCTGCTCGGGCGGCACCCGCGTCACTGCCCGGGCCGAGGAGGCGAGACGGGCGGCTGGCAGGCCGCCACCTCGGCCCGTCCGGTGGGAGTGATGCCGCTCTCGATGTCGTCGACCGCCGCACCGGCGCCTGGATGGGCCGGTCGGCCCAGCCGGTGCCTCACGGCGAGGCTGAGCACACAGCAGGCCGGTGCGAGAGCGGAGGCGAGTGCCAAGGCGATGGCAGATCCTCCGCCCACGCCGCCGAAGAAGCCTCGAGCGGTGCTGTTCAACGCGGAGGAGGCGGCCGCGTTCTCCCCCACAACGTCAGCCGTCGCGCACGTCCACGAGGGGATGCTCGTGGCGTAGCTCGCTTCGCACCTGCATCACGGTGGCGGCGCGGGCACGGCCAGGATCGGGCCC
>JAJZZB010000197.1 GCA_021797795.1 Actinomycetes bacterium
CACCGCTGCTCGACGCTACTCTCACCCGTGCGGGATCGTGATCTCGGGGACTGGCCCGGGTCGAGCAGTGCTGGCACGCCCGACCCTCTCCAGTCGAGCGGCAACCTGAACGGCATCCACGCCATCTCGGCCCGACGACGGTGCCCGTCCACATCGGTCGGGAGACGCGCGGCTCCAGGCCGGCTCCCTTGTCTGTCCCGGTGTCCGCCGCGGCCACGCGTGCCGGCGCGCCGCTGCCTGCGAGATCACTGGAGCGGGTGTGATCGAAGTCCGAGACAGGCAGCGCTGGACGACGAGCGCTGGACGACGAGCGTGTGCGGCGAGCCGACCGGGACCGGATCCGCCGCTCAGTGCAGGAGCCACGGGAGACGGGCCTTCAGCCCTCCTTCCTTCAGCGCGTCGAGCACATCGTCGGCGAGGATGCGGCCGAGAGGGTGTTCGTCCTCGTCGACGACGACGATCGAGCGGCTGCGGGCCTCGCGCAGGCGATCGACGACCTCGTCGAGGAAGGCGTCGGCACGCACGGTGATCGGGTCGGCACCATCGAGGAGATCACGGACGAGGGTGCCGGGGTCGGCGACGAGGAGGTCGAACAGCCCGACGTCGCCGACGACCCGGCCGGCCTCGTCGGCGACGGCGACGGCGTCGAGATCCTCACGGTGCTCCTGCAAGCCGACGAGCTTTTGGCGGACCTGAGCCACGGTGTCGTCGAGATGCGCAATGGCCAGCGTCGGGGTCATGAAGCCCCCGGCCATCGCCTCGGGGTAGCCGAGCAGCTCGGTCAGCCGCCGGGAGGTCTCGGGAGGAAGCTCAGCGAGGATCTGGTTGGCGTCGAGGTAGTCGAGGTCCCGCAGTGCGTCGACGGCCTCGTCTGGCTCCATCGCCGCCAGCAGCGATGCCGCCCGAGCAGGCGGGGACTCGCGCAAGAACGCCTCGGTCGTCTTCGGTTCCATCTCCTCGAGCGCGTCGGCAACGGTGGCAGGAGAAAGCGTCGAGGCGAGCTCGTCGCGAGCCGAGCGGTCCAGGTGCTCGAGCACCTCGGCGAGCTTGCCGGGGCGGAGCCGGTGCAGGCCTTCGTGGGGGACCCTGAAACGCAGCTGCGAGCCCGGCTCGCCAAAGGGCTGAACCGCGGCCCAGTCGACGAGCCGCTCGACGCGCGGCACCCCGCGTGGGGTCTTCCCGCCCGCGACCGCCACCAGGCGCAGCCGGCCGCCGACGGGCGCGAGGAACACATCATGAGCGCGCAGGACCTTCACCCCGTCCACGTCGACGAGCTGGCGGCCGAGGACGTCCGCGACGAGCGCGACCTCGCCGCGACGGCGCTCGAAGCCGGCGAGCGTGGACACGGGGCGGGCGAGCGTCACGCCCGCTCTGTCGAGACGGGCGACGTCGGCGATCGGCGCGAAGGCCTGGCGGCCGCCGACGGCGACGATGATGCCGGTCACCGGCGGATAGCGGTCCTCGCCGTCGAAGGCGACGACGACATCGCCGAGCGTGCCGGCACTCGCACCATCGGGCTCGACGACCTTCGCCCGGCGCAAAGTTTCGAGCGAGACGAGCCGCTCGGCGATGTCGCGGCGGCGAAGGAGCCGGCCGCCGTGCGCCCGCCGCCGTGCGCTCAGCTCAGGTTCAGGCATCATCGGCCACCACTCCTCGTGCTCGGGCCATCCGGCGCGTGAACCTGGCTGGTGCGCGGCGTCGCGAGGCTGGTATCATCCCGGCGGGAAGTAGCCGTCCGTGCCGTCCCTAGATGGCTCATGAGATGAAGGAGGTGGGGCATGGCTCGATCCGGTGAACCGCATAGTACCCCCTCCGCGCACACCACCCGTGAGCCGCTGAGCACGGCGTAGCCGACTCCCCCCTCGGCCGCCCCTCCTTCCTCCGGGTGGCGTGCGAACGATGCCCTTTCCCGTTCGCTTACCTGGAGGATCTCTCATGACCGAGAACGCTCGCCTGCTCCCACCGCCCGGCTCGGCAGTGCTCGACGCTGCTCACGAGGGTGACATCCACGGCGCCCTCGGCACCCTGCGACGCTCCGAAGTGCCGACCGGTCGCTCGTTCGGCCGTCGTCTTCTCACCCTGGCAGCCATCATGGGCCCGGGGCTCATCGTCATGGTTGGCGACAACGACGCTGGCGGGGTCGCCACCTACGCGCAGGCCGGTCAAAACTACGGCACCACGCTGCTTTGGACCCTGCTCCTCCTCGTTCCCGTCCTTGTCGTCGCCCAGGAGATGGTGGCCCGGCTCGGCGCGGTCACCGGGGTGGGCCACGCCCGGCTCATCCGGGAGCGCTTCGGGCGCTTCTGGCTGGCATTCTCCGTCGGCGACCTGTTCGTGTTGAACTTTTTGACGCTCGTCACCGAGTTCATCGGGGTCGACCTCGGGCTCTCCTACTTCGGCGTCTCCCCCGACGTCTCGGTCCCGCTCGCTGCAGTGGGCCTGTTCGTGATGGCGGCGACAGGCAGCTTCCGGCGCTGGGAGCGCTTCATGTTCGTCTTCATCTTGACGAGCCTGCTCATGTTCCCCCTGGCCGCCCTCACCCACCCACGACTCGGTCCGGTCGTCTCCGGCACTGTCGTGCCGCGGGTCACCGGCGGCTTCGACGCCACCGCCGTGCTGTTCATCATCGCCATCGTCGGCACCACCGTCGCCCCCTGGCAGTTGTTCTTCCAGCAGTCGAACGTGGTCGACAAGCGCATCACGACCCGTTTCCTGCGCTACGAGCTCGCCGACACCGTGATCGGCGCCGCACTGACCAACGTGGGGGCCGCCGCACTGATCGTGGCGACGGCCTTCGCCTTTGCCGGCTCTCACCTCGCCGGCCACTTCTCCTCGGCGCTCGCTGTCGCTCAGGGACTCGCCAGTCGGGTCTCGCCGCTCGCCGGCGACCTCTTCGCCGTCATCCTCATCAACGCGGCGATCCTCGGCGCGTCCGCAGTGACCCTCTCCACCTCCTACGCGCTCGGCGACAGCTTCGGCGTGAAGCATTCCCTCCACCGCAAGGTGACCGATGCCAAGGCCTTCTACGCCTCCTTCGCCGCCCTCGTGGCGCTGGCCGCGGGCATCGTGCTCATCCCCGGCGCTCCCCTCGGGCTCATGACGACGGGGGTGCAGGTCCTTGCCGGGGTCCTCCTGCCCTCTGCCATCGTGTTCCTCCTGCTGTTGTGCAACGACGCCGCGGTACTCGGACCCTGGGTGAACACGACCCGCCAGAACGTCGTCGCCAGCGTGATCGTGGCCGTCCTCGTGCTGCTGTCGCTGATCTTGACGATCACGACCGTCTTCCCGACGATTGCCTTCGGCCCCCTCGTCGCCAGCCTCGCCGCCCTCGGTGCCCTCGGACTCGGCGTCCTCGGACTGTCGACCCGTCGCCGCCGCGACGGACGCCCCGTCGCCGAGCGGTCCGAGACGACGAGTGTGCGCCGTGACACCTGGCGGATGCCGTCGCTTGACCTCCTCGCCCCGCCGGTGTGGTCGGCGCAGCGCAAGCTCGGGCTGCTGGCGCTTCGGGTGTACCTGGTCGTCGCGGTGGTGCTGCTCGCCGTGAAGATCGGCCAAGTGGCGGTCGGCGGCTGAGCGCCGTCAGCCGGCCTTGGCCTGCGGCGCGGGGCGGAGCCGCCGCTCTTTCGCAAGCGGCTTGCGCAACCTACTTGCGTTATCTATACTGCCGGCATGGGCCGTCGCTCCGTGATCGCCAACCAGGTCCTCGAGATCATGCGCCGTCACGCCCGTCACTGCTGGACGCTCGACGAGCTCCACGACGACCTCCGACGTCATGGCATGACGCCTGACCCCTCGTCGGTGTTCCGAGCGGTGAGCAGGCTGGCGCAAGCCGGTGAGATCGTGCGCGTGCCCATCGACCACGGGCGCGGCCTCTACGAGGTGGCCGCAGGGCACCACGAGCACCTGGTGTGCGACACGTGCGGCCGGATCGAGCCGCTCGCCTGCGCGATCGTCGACGTGCTCGACGAACAAGTCCGGCGCAGCTCGGGGTTCGCCGTGTCGGGCCACCAGCTTGTCCTCACGGGGACCTGCGCCGGCTGCGCCCCGGCGAGCCCGGCAGCAGGCCGGGCCCACGCGGAACACGCGAGAGCCCGGTGATCTCAGGGATTGCGGCGATCAACCTGTGGAACCCCACGCATGTCGCCGGGTTCGCCATCGTGGCGACAGCCTTCGTCCTCGGCATGGTCCACGGGGTCACGCCGGACGAGCACACGTGGCCGATCACCTTCAGCTACTCGATCGGCGGCTACTCGACCCGTCGCGGGCTTCGCTCGGGGCTCATCTTCTCGCTGGCGTTCACCGCACAGCGGGCCCTGGCGAGCGAGCTCGCCTATCTCGGACTTGCCCACGTGTTCACCTTCGCGTCCGTCGACTACGTCGTCTATGTCGTCGTGGGCTCGTTGATGGTGGCAGCCGGCCTCGTCGTCGTCCGCCGCCGGCGCACTCTCCACCTCCACCTGCTGGGCCGCCTCCACCTACCAGGCCTTCGCAGCCACCCGGCAGGCGACGAGGATGCCGATCACCCCTCCGCGCTCCGCGACCCCCGGCCCTGGATGCCCGCCGTGCACGGGTTCATCGCCGGTTGGGGGTTCGGTGCCTTCGCCCTCATCGTCTACACGGTGCTCGCTCCCGCCGAGCACAGCGCGGCGTGGGGCTGGCTCCCCGGCGCGTTCTTCGGGCTCGGCACCATGGTCGTGCAGGTCCTCGCCGGAGGCCTCTTCGGGCTCATTGCCGCCCGCCGCGGCCTCGGGCCCGACGCCATCCGCCGGGTGGCGCTGCGGACGGCCGGCAACACGCTCACCTGGGGCGGAGTCGCCTTCATCGCCGGTGGCGCCTTCGGACTTCTCCTCCCCGGCGCCGCCGGCCTCACCGTGGCGAGCGGGCTCCACGTCCACAACCTCGACCACCTCGGCATCGCCCTCGTCCTCGTCATGCTCAGCGTCATCGGCGTCGGCATCACGACGCTCGTTCGCCAGACCCGGGCGGAAGCTCGAGCCGCCGCCAGCCGGCTCGTGGTACGCGATGCGGCCGGCTGACACGCCGAGCAGCTGATCAGGAACACGACAACGCCGGCAGCGGTCCCCGGCGGAGCGGCGGAGCGGCGGAGGCTGT
>JAJZZB010000033.1 GCA_021797795.1 Actinomycetes bacterium
AGGAAGATCTACGAGCTGCACGCCGTCATCGTCCCGGGCAACTCCGGTGGGCCGCTCGTGTCGACCGGCTCCTCGAAGATCCCTCTCGGGACCGTGTTCGGCCTCGTCTTCGCCCGCTCGACGAGCGATCCCGAGGTCGGCTACGCCCTCGCCATGCACGCTGTCAGCAAGGAGGTGGCGGCAGCGGAGGCGTCCGGCACACGTGTCGGCACGGGTGCCTGTGCCGGCTGAGCCCGGGGCCGGACGCGACGAGTCCCCGGCACGAGGCAGGGGACTCGTGGGTCGCCGCAGTGGGCGGCGAGAACGACCGCGGCCCCGACGCGTCGGCAGGGTCGGGGAGCCGTAGCCCCTGGCGTCACCTCCCGGGTAGATGTGGTGGTTCGCCGCCACGAGCCAGGAGCGGCCACAGTGCCGACGATGTTGCGGCTCAGCGGCGTACGCGTCTAAAAGCCGTACCGGGTGGCGTCCCCGGAGGACGACATGCGGCCGTTGGCGGCGACGGGCAGCTCGTTGCGCCGAACCCCGAAGTGCCGCGGGCCTCAGCACACTCCCTCGGCCGGACAGGCACGCAGCAGCGTCGAGCGGCTTCCGGCGGTGCCCGGTCGGCTTCCGGGCCACGACGACGCCTCCGGACGCGTCCCGCTCGGCCACGGGTGCGGCTGAGGGGCCACATCGTTATCACTGGGGGCGAGCCGGTGAGACGTGCGCTCGGTCGGCGTCGTCGACTGGTGATGGGCCACCACGGCCGCCTGCTTGGCAGAGCCAGGTCGATCCCCGCGGTCACCGGCTCGGGGGGGGGGGGACCGTCACACAGCCGGGTCGGACGCTCGTCGCGCCGGCGGTCGCCACAGGTCAACTCGGGTCGCGCACGGTCGGATACGACGTCTCCCTAGGCACCGGCCGGCCGCCAGCCCGCCCCGTCTCGGGGGGATGTCGGCGTTCAACCAGTGCTGGGAGTTGTCGGGCCACGCCCCGCCGGCGTCGACCCTGGCGGGGTTGTGACCTTGTCCTCTGGCCGGCCGTCTTCCCGCCCCGTCACGATCGCCCTGTGGAGCGACGGCGCACGCACCCGCGCGGGGCGGCCATGAGGAGAACGGTTCTCGTCGTCGAGGGCGAGACCAAGCTGTGTGAGCTCGTCCGCTCCTTCCTCGAACGTGAGGGGCTGTCGGTGCTCACCACGGGCTCGGGCGTCGAGGCGCTCGCCCTCCAGGAGAGGGTCGCCCCAGACGTGGTCGTGCTCGACCTCGGACTGCCTGACCTCCCGGGTGACGTCGTCGCCCGGGAGGTCAGGCGGCGCTCCGACGTCCTGTTGCTGATGCTGACTGCGAGGGCGCCGGAGGATGATCGCGTCCTCGGCCTTGAGCTCGGCGCCGACGACTACCTCACGAAACCCTTCAGCCCGAGAGAACTCGTCCTGCGGGTGCACGCCATGCTGCGGCGGGGGCGCAGCACCGAGGCTCCGGCTGGGCCTGCCAGCTACGGCAGCGGCCGGCTCGTGGTCGACGACGTGGGTCACGATGTGTGCTCTGACGGCGAGCTCGTCAGGCTCTCGCCGACGGAGTGGTCGATCCTCGAGACGCTCGCTCGTACGCCGGGCAGGGTCTACAGCCGCTACGAGCTCGTCAACTCCGCCAGAGGTTACGAGCAGGAGGGTTACGAGCGTGTGGTGGACAGTCACGTGAAGAACCTGCGCCACAAGCTCGGTGACGACGGTAGAGAGCCGCGGATCATCGAGACGGTGGTCGGGGTCGGCTACCGCCTCGGGCTGTCTCTCGACCGATGAGCCGTGCTCGCGGGGCCGATCGGGTGAACCGCCTGCCACGCGACCGAGCTCGGCCGGAACGCTGCGCCTCGTGGGTGCCTTCGGGAGGGAGCAGGCGACCGAAGGTTCGGCCGGCTGAGCCGGTGCGACCAGCCGGCGAGGGGGTCCCCCCTGCCGACTCGTTCGCGTGTGCGCTCAGTGATGAACCGAAGGAACCCCACCGGGGGTCACCTGGAACCAGTCCCACATGCCGTCGGCCTCGTGGCCCGAGACGAGACAGGCGATCCGGTAGGTGCCGACCCGGGAGGCGACGAAGCTGAAGACCGTGGTGGCACCAGGCGGCGTCCCGCTGCGGGGACGGGGCGTGGAGGAGTCCCGGAAGGCGAGCGGCGCTCCCGTCGGGACGATGGGGACGTCCGTCACGATGGCACACGAGTGGCTGAGATCCGAGGCCGCGTTCTTGCACGTGACCACCACGCGCCATCCGACGGGCACGCGCACGCGCATGGTGCCGCTCCCGTAGCCGTCGAAGTTGAATCCTCCCTCGGCCGACGTGGCGCTCGCCACGAGGAGCAGGTTGACGGTGCGTGCGGCGGGGTCGGCCTTCAGGATGGAGGAGGCCTTCACGGTCTCGCCGGAGGATCCGCAGGCGGCCAGGGCGGGCACGAAGGCGAGGAGGGCGGCCCCGGCGATGACGCGGCGCATGCCGCGGCGGGCTCCCGGCGGACTCAGGGAACCCACTCGGCGCTCGCCTTCCTCGAGTGGGCCGGGGCGGCGCGCCGGCCCCGCGCCACGACGAGCGCGCGGAGTCCGCGGGCGTCGGCCACGAGGTCGACGACCAAGCGGATGAGCGGGCGCCCGAGGAAGCCGAGGACGATGACGACGACGGCGCCGAACAGGAGGCCGGCGACGACATCGGCGGGGTAGTGGGCGCCGACGTAGACGCGGGCGAAGGCGAGGAAGAGGCCGACGGCGACGGCGATCCAGGCGAGCAGGCGGTCCCCGAGCAGGAACAGGCCAGCGATGACCGCCCCCGCCACCACGGCGTGGTCGCTCGGGAATGTGAAGTCGTTCGCCTTCGGGACGAGCACCTCTGCATGGGGGAAGGCGAGGAAGGGCCGGGGGCGGCCGACGAGGTGGCCGAGGGGCTGGTTGAGGCCGACGGCGATGATCGTGCCGGCTCCGGCCCAGACGGCGGCCGTCACGCTCGACCGCGGGTCGAAGGCGCTGCGCGCCCGCCACCAGCCGAGCACGAGCAGCACCCCGAGGATGGCCACACCGACGTAGAGGGCGTACCAGTGCATGAAGCCGTGGGCGAAGGAGGTCGAGCGCGCGAAGCTGTTCACGTCGAGGTACCAGCGCTGGTCGAGACGGACCAACCCGTTGTGGGCAAACCCCCGGTGTGCGAGGACGGCGACCATACCCGTCGGTATAACGCCTGTGGTGGGGTGCGTGCACACGCGCCGCGGCGCGGTGCAGTCCCGTTCCCGGTCTCCGCCCCGTGGGGCCGCCGCCAGGCCTGGGGGTGGGGGCGGGGTCGGCGCAAGCGCGGCTGGCTCGCCGTCGTCGGCCGCGTGTCCGCTCCGGCGCCTTCGGGCGAGCGTGCGGCGGCCACGACGGCCAGCCGGCACGGTCCGGGGAGCGGCCGGACAAGAGTGGGGCCGGCCCGGTCGGGGACCGTCTCGTCGTGAGCGGCCGGACGACGGCTCCTGCGCCCTCGTCGCTGGGGCCCTGTGTGAGGAGCCGCTCGGAAAGGGACCGATGGCCCTAGCAGGTGGGAGTCGCCGGCTGCACGCTGTCGGCATGGCAGGTGCGGAGTCCGCCGGCGCCTTCGAGGAGCCGGCCGGCGCGCCGGACTCCCCTCGTGGGTCACCGCCGCCGGGACGTGGCCGGGTGGCGCTGGCGCTCGTCGCCGGGCTGGTCGGCGGGGCGAGCGCCCTCGGGATCGCCACCGCCGCCGGCCTCGGCGAGGTCAGCCAGCGCACCGTCGTCGTCCGGATCCTCCCGAACACGAGCACGTTCGTGACTCGCCCGGCCGACATCCAGGGCGTCCTCGGCAACCTGCTCCCCGCAGTCGCGTCGATCCGGGCGGTGACGAGGGCCGAGAACCCGACGTTCCCCTTCACGACGACCGAGAGCGTGGCCGAGGGGACCGGGATGGTCGTCACCTCCACTGGCGACATCCTGACCAACGCCCATGTCGTCGAGGGTGCACGGACGATCACCGTCACCCTCGACGCCTCGGGGGTGTCCTTGCCGGCGCGTGTGGCGGCCATCGACCCCTCTCAGGACCTCGCGCTGGTGAGGGTGAGCGGTGAGCGGGCATTGCCCACGGTGCATTTCGCCGACTCCTCGACGACGAGGGTCGGTGACGGGGTGATCGCCATCGGGTACGCCCTTGGGCTCGCCGGCGGCCCGACGGTCACCGACGGCATCGTGTCGGCTCTCGGCCGCGCCGTGACGACCTCGAGCGACGGCTCGAGCGTGATCCTCGAGAACATGCTCCAGACCGATGCCGCCATCAACCCGGGCAACTCCGGCGGCCCGCTCGTCGATTCCTCGAGCCTCGTCGTGGGCGTCAACACGGCAGTGGCGGGAGCCAGCTCGTCGGGTACCTCGGCGCAGAACATCGGCTTCGCCATCCCCGCCAGCACGGTCGAGAAGCTTCTCGCGACCTGGCGCAGCCAGGGTCGGCTCTGAGCATCTGGAGCAGATCAAGGGCCCGGCTCGGTCAGCCGGTCGCCGCCCGTCTCCTCGGACGGTCGGTGGCGCCAGAGCGCCTCGAGGATCACGGTGGCGACCAGTGCCGAGGTCCCGGCGAGGAGCAACCCTGATCCTGTCGCCGGCCGGAACGCCAGCAGGTGGCGGGCGAGGGGGACGGTGAAGGCGAGGGCGAAGCCGCCGGCCATGGCGGCGACGAGGAGGGCCTTCCAGGCCGCCCACGGCCGGCACACGCGTGCGAGGACGACCAGGCCGACGGTCCCGAGGGTGAGGGCAGCCGCCGTCCGGGCGTGCCCGGTGCCGCCGTCGTGGCTCCGGTCGATCAGGTACGTCGTGAGCGTGGCGGCGGCGATGACGATCCCGGCGGGCACCGTGAAGCGGGCGACTCTCCTCGAATAGCCGGACCGCAGCCGCGTGGCGGCCGGGGCGAAAGCGAGGAAGAAGGAGGGCACGCCGATGGTGAGGGTGCTCACCACGGTGAAGTGGCGCGGATAGAAGGGATAGGGCACGCCGCTGATCCCGATCGCGAGCGCCAACAGGGTCGCGTAGACGGTCTTGCTCACGAACAGCTTGCTCACCCGCTCGACGTTCGACAGGACGCGCCGGCCCTCGGCGAGGAGGATCGGCATGGAGGAGAAGGCGTCGTCGAGCAGCACGACGCGGGCGGCCGATCGTGAGGCCGGGCTCCCCGAGCCCATGGCGATCCCGAGGTCGGCGTCGTGGAGGGCGAGGACGTCGTTCACGCCGTCGCCCGTCATCGCCACCACGTGCCCGACCGACTGCAGGGCGGCCACCATCGCCCGCTTGTGGAGAGGGCTCACCCGACCGAAGACCTGATGCGCCTCGAGGTAGGGCGCCAGCTCGTCGGGCTCGAGCGGCAACGCCGAGGCGTCGACGCCCGTGCCGTCGAGGCCGACCTCGGACGCGACGGCCGCCACCGTCGTCGGGCTGTCACCTGAGATGACCTTGACGGCGACACCCTGGGTGGTGAGGAAGCGGAGGGTCTCAGCCGCGTCGGGCCGGACCCGCTCGGCGAGGATGGCGAGGGCGACTGGCTCGAGCGGGCGGGGCAGAGCGTCGCCGAGCGGCCGGTGGGTCCTGGCGAGGAGGAGGACCCGGTGGCCGCGCGCCGTCTCGGCGGCGACCCGGGCGGACACGCCGGTGTCGGCGAGCGCCGGAGCGAGGATCTCCGGAGCCCCGAGCACGAACGATCCCCAGCCGGCGAAGCTGGCCGCGCTCCATCGCCGTTCCGAAGAGAAGGGGATGTTGGCGGTCGCTGCCGGCACCGGGCCGTCGTAGCCCGCCGCGAGCGCCGCCAGGCTGGCACTCGGGCTGGCCTCCGTCGCCGCCATGGCGGCAAGGACGGCGCCCACCGGCACCGAGGCGTCGAGGGGCGCCACCTCGAGCGGCGTGAGCTCGCCGGTGGTGAGCGTGCCGGTCTTGTCGATGCACAGGACGTCGACCCGGGCCAGCCCCTCGACGGCCGCCAGCTCCCGGACGAGTGCCCGGCGGCGGGCGAGTCGGAGTGCCCCGAGGCCGTAGGCCATGCTCGTGAGCAGGACGAGGCCCTCCGGAACCATGTTGGCGACCCCGGCGACCGAGCCGCGGAGGGCATCGGCGACCCCGATCGGCCCCGAGAGCTGACTCCAGCACAACAGGGCTGCCACGGGCACGATGGCCCAGGTGACGAGCTGCAGGATCCGGTTGTTGGCCTCCTGTAGCTCCGAGCGGACGAGGCTGAACCGCCTCGCCTCGTCGGCGAGCGACTGGGCGAACGCCGTCGGGCCGACGTCGACCGCCCGCACCGCCCCGGCGCCGGCGACGACGGCGCTTCCCGAGAGGACCTTCTCGCCGACGCCCTTTGCAACGGGCGCGGCCTCACCGGTGAGGAGCGACTCGTCGATCTCGAGCCCGTCGCCCCCGAGGACGATGCCGTCGGCCACCACCTGGTCGCCGCGGCCGAGGACGAGGACGTCGTCGATCACGACCTCCTCCCGTGCGACCTCGCGGACGGTGCCGTCGCGGAGGACCCGTGCCCGCGGTTCGCTGAGCAGGGCCAATCGGTCGAGGGTGCGCCGGGCCCGGACCTCCTGGACGACCCCGATCGCCGTGTTGACGAGGAGGATCACCCCGAAGAGGGCATCCTGGAACGGGCCGATGACGAGGATCACCACGAGCAGGCCGCCGAGCAGGGCGTTGAAGCGGGTGAGGACGTTTGCGCGTACGATCGCCGCCCATGAGCGACTGGTGTGCGTCCTCGTCGCGTTGACGGCGCCCGCCCGGACGCGAGCTGCGACCTCGTCCGAGCTGAGACCGCGCTCCCGCCCGGAGCGGTCGGCAGCCGACGGCGCCGCGGAGCTCACGACGTCGCCGCACGGAGGCATCCGAGCCCTGCGGCTCGGGCCCGTGCGGGCCGTTCCCGGTTGTCGCGGCGCAGCATCCGCACCGCCCTCCCTTCGCCGGTCGCGCTCTTCACATCGTTGCTCCGCCCGAGCTGGGCCAACTAGGGCAGAAGTGCCCTATGGGTGACCGCCGAGGGCCGTGTTGAGGCCTCTCGGCGGCGGGTAGGAGGCCCGGTGTGACGGTCGCGGTCGCCATCAGCCTTGCGTGCGCCCTCTTCCTCGCCGTCGGGTTCGTGGTGCAGCAGCACGCGGCCGCCGAGGAGCCACCGAGCGAGCGGCTGTCGCCGAGGCTGCTCGTCAAGCTGGCGCAGCGTCCGCTCTGGCTGGGTGGCGTCGGCGCCATGGTCGTCGGCCAGGTGCTCGGGGCCGTCGCGCTCGGCCGGGCCGACATCGCCCTCGTCGAGCCCCTCATGGCGATGAACCTCCTGTTCGCCCTGCCGCTGTCGGCCGTGTGGCACCGCATGCATCTCGGGCCGAGGGAGTGGGCCGGCGCCGTCCTGCTGCTGCTCGGGCTCGTCGGCTTCATCGTGGCGGGCAACCCGCACGGGGGCACGACGACCCGCCTTCCCTGGCCGAACTGGGTGATGGCCGGCGGGAGCATCGTCCTGCTGGCGGCCGTGCTCGTCTCGATCTCCCGGCGGTTCACCACCGACCTGCAGGCGACTCTCCTCTCGGCGGCGGCCGGGGCGCTCTACGGGCTCCAGGACGCCCTCACCCAGCGGACGATGGTGGGCTTCAGCCACGGCGTGCTGGCCGAGCTCGCCTCCTGGCCGGTCTTCGCGTTGCTTGCGGTCGCCATTGTCGCCATGCTGCTCGGGCAGTCCGCCTTCGAGGAGGCGCCGCTCGCCGCCTCGCTGCCCGCCATCACGGTCCTCGAGCCGATAACCGGCATCGCCTTCGGCGTCGGCGTCTACCGTGAGCACCTCAGCCTGAGCCCGCCGCGGCTCGCCTTCGAGCTGGCCGGGCTCGTCGCCATGGTGGCCGGGGTGATCCTCGTCGCCCGCTCACCGATCGTGACAGGTGCGTCACGCACGTGCGAGAGCGAGCGCGAGGTGGAACGGGTCGGCTGACGGGTCAGGCTCTGCGCTCTCGCACGACGAGGACGGGGCAGTGGGCATGGGTCGTGCAGTGCTCGCTCACCGACCCGAGCAACAGGCCGGCGAAGGCGCCGTGCCCCCGGTTGCCGACGACGAGCAGGCCGGCCCGGCGCGACGCCTCGACGAGGACCTGGGCAGCCGAGCCCTCGATCACCCGGGGGCGTATCACGACCGAGGGGTGGGCTCGCCGCAGCCGTGCGATCGCCTCATCGAGGACCCCCGTCGCGTCGGCCTCGGGGTCGTAGCCGGGCGCGATGGGCATCGGCTCCCCGTAGCTCGCCGGCCACTGCCAGGCCGTCACCGCCTGGACCTCGGCCCCGGTGAGCTCGGCCTGGCGGGCGGCCCACTCGAGCGCGTTGAAGGACGGGTCGGATCCGTCCACGCCGACGACGATCGCTTCGGTGTCCCCGGTCGCCTCTCCAGCCATGGTCGCTCCTGTCCGCCGCCGCTCATGACCTTCGGCCCTGCTCTCGCACCATGGCGAGGCAGAGGATGTCGTCATCGGCAAGTCTACGAGCGACGATCCCGTCGACGGTGAAGGCAGGGCCACGAACGGCTCCCTGCGCATCGGCAGGATCGCCGGGATCCCGATCTCGGTCCACTGGAGCTTCTCGATCCTCGTCGTGCTCGTCGTCATCTCGGCACCGGGCTCATCGGCCTCGGCGGTGGGCTGGCTGGCCTTGTGGGTGCTGGCGCTGTTCGCGGCGGTCACGGTGCACGAGCTCTCCCACTGCCTGGCAGCGGCGCGGCGCGGCCTCGAGGTGGAGGGCATCGTCCTGTTGCCGATCGGAGGGATGTCGCAGATCTCCGGTCTTCCCGGCCCTCCGGCCGTCGAGCTCGAGGTGGCGATCGCCGGTCCCCTCGCGAGCGTGGGCCTCGCCCTCGTGACGGGCCTGGCCGCCCTTGCGACCGGTGGCTCGCTCTGGCCGCCGACGCTGTTCAGCGGCAGCTGGCTGGCCCGCCTCGCATGGCTCAACCTGCTGCTCGCCGGCTTCAACATGCTGCCGGCGCTGCCCATGGACGGTGGGAGGGTCCTGCGGGCGCTGCTCGCCCGACGGCGGAACCAGCTGAGCGCCACGCGGATCGCCGCCCACGTCGCCCAGGTGATTGCCGGGCTCATGATCGTCGTCGGACTCCTGTTCGACCTCTGGCTCATCCTGATCGGGCTGTTCGTCCTTCTCGGCGTCGGTGCCGAACTCAGGAGCGCGGCGATCCGGCAGCTGGTGGACGGCCTCGTGGTGGCCGATGTCATGGCACGTGACCCGACGTCGGTGCCGGCAGAGGTGACCGTGGCAGAGCTCGTCGCCTGGATCGCCGCCTTCCCCGACCGGGCGCTGCCGGTCCTCGAAGGGTCGAGCGTCGTCGGGGTCGTGGCGATGGTCGACCTCATCGGCCGGCCGGCCGATGCGCCCATCGCGTCGGTCTGCGACCGGACGAGCCCGGTGCTCGACCCGTCGATGGCGATCTTCCCGGCGGCGCTCGAGGTGCTCTCCCGCTACCACCGGGACGAGTTCGCCGTCGCCGATGCCGGCCTGCCCGCCGGCGTCCTGTACCGCTCGAGCGTCGAGCAGCTGCTCCGGGGCGCCGGGCGGCGACCTTCGGTGCCGGAGCGCCGTCGGGCGGCATGATCGGGCCTGAGGACGCCGGCGGAACCAAGATCGGCTTCGCAAGATCGAGGGGTTCCGGCCTCCGAAGTGGCCTGACGAGGCCGGCGTCAAGAGCTTCCACCTCGATCTGCAGGTCGACGACCTCGACGAGGCCACAGAGAGGCTGTGTGCGGTCGGGAAAAGCCAACCCGAGCTTCAGCCCAGAGCCGGGGGCTGGCGGGTGTCGCTCGATCCCGACGGTCGACCGTTCTGCCTGAGTGCCCGGCCCGGGGCCACACCGTAGTGTTCGCGCCGTGTCGGATCTCGCGGAGCTGCTTGTCCAGGATGCTGAGGCGTGGCGCGCCTGGTTGGACGGTCATCACGCCGACCATCCGGGCGTCTGGCTGGTTCTGCACAAAAAGGGCGGTCAGACGACGGCGCTCACCTACGCGCAAGCGCTCGACGAGGCCCTGTGCTTCGGCTGGATCGACGGGCAGATCGCTCGACGTGACAGCGACAGCTATCGCCAGCGCTTCACGCCGCGCCGGCCGAACAGCCCCTGGTCAGCCAGGAACGTCGAGCACGTCGGCCGCCTCGGCGAGGCCGGACGGATGCAGCCAGCCGGGATCGCAGCTGTCGACGCGGCCAAGGCGCAAGGTCGGTGGCAGGCGGCCTACCGCGGGCAGGCCGACATGCGGACGCCGCCCGACCTAGTTCAGGCGCTGGCAGCCAGTCCCGCCGCAGCCGCAACGTTCGACCAGCTAGACGCAGCCAATCGCTTCGCCATCGTCTACCGGCTCAACAGCGTCAAGCGCCCGACGACCCGGGACCGCAAGCTGGCCGAGTACGTCGACATGCTCGCCCGCGGCGAAGCGATCCATCCAGGCAAGCCGCGGAAGGACCGCCGGTGACCTTCCCCATCCCGCCCCGTCCCGCCCGACGCCGACGGCACAGCGCGACGGGTGGCCGCTGACGGCGTACGGACTGATCGCCTGGTTCACCACCAAGCCGGGCCCGCGGACTCCGTCGTCGGGCGGCTCACGACAGAGGGGGAGAGCTCAGCGGCCTCGGTTGTCACCAGTTCATCGTCGGGGCCGCCTGCGCCGACGAGGTCACCGTCTTTGTCAGCGGGGTGTGGGAGTCCGAGCAGCACCGTGACGACTCGCTGCGACACGCCGCCGCGCGACAGTCGATCTCTCTCCAGCACTGCCGCCTTCTGACAGGTGAGTGAGGCGACCGTCGCGCCGACGGCGTCCGGCGGCTGCCCACCGCAGCACCGTCGGCTGCCCGGGCGTCGAACTGCCCCGGCGAGTCCGGAGGCTCGGCGGCTTGCGGCGGCTCGGGCTGTGGCTCCAGCCGCTCTGTTCGACAGCACCTGGCGCGATGCCCGACCGGAGGCGCTGCGCTCGGCCATCCTCCACGGCCCCCGCCCGCCTCGTGCACTCGGCCGGCCGGCGGATCGTGCGCCTGATCGACGGAGGCCGACCGCCGACGCCCTGCTCGGCGCACCGGCGCATCCCTGCCATCTGAGCGGCCGCAACGCCCGCCAGTGGCCACCAGCTCGGCGACTCGTGCCCCGGATCGCCGGGGCGGTCACCGCTGACCCCAGCAACTGGTCCGCTGACCGGGCTCATCGGCTGGCGGACCCGACACGAGGAGAACAAGACGGAACATTGCCATCAGGCGCCGGCGGCGATCACGGCGTGACTGCTGGGCCCACGCTGCGCCAGCTCCGGGCTAGCTGACGGCGTCCTGTCCGCCGGCCTCCCTGATCGACCGCCGCCTCGGCTTTCCCGTTGCCGTGCGCGGGAGAGAGGAGAGAAAGACGATGTCCCGCGGCACCTTGAAGCGGGCGATCCGCTCCCGCAGGAAGGCCCTCAGCTCGTCTTCGCTCAACTCGTGCCCCGGGGCGGTGACGACGGCGGCTCGCAGCCGGGCGCCGAACTCCTCGTCGGGGACGCCGGCGACGGCGGCCTCGAGTACGCCCGGATGGGACAGGAGGACCTCCTCCACCTCGTCGGGGTAGACGTTCTCGCCCCCCGAGACCACCATGTCGTCCTGCCTGCCGTCGACGAACAGGAGCCCGTTCCCGTCGAGGTGGCCGAGGTCTCCCGTCGCGACGAACCCGGCCGCGTCCGCGTCGGCCGCTCGCCTCACCATGGAGTTGGAGACGAGGATGCGGCCCGTGGTCGCCGGCCCGACGGGTCTCCCGTCGTCGCCCACGACGAGCACCCGCGATCCCCTCGGCGGGCGACCGGCCGTGCGGGGATGGGCACGCAGGTCCGAGGGGCCGGCGACGGTCGCCCATGCCGCCTCGGTGGAGCCGTACAGGTTGTAGAGCACCTCGCCGAAGGTGTCCATCACCCGTGTGGCGAGATCACCGGGCAGCGCCGAGCCGCTCGAGGCCACGACTTCGAGGGACGAGGTGTCGTAGCGCCGCCGGGTCGCCTCGGGCAGCTCCACCAGCCGTTGCAGCATCACCGGGACCGCGACGAGCACCCTCACCCGGTGCTGGGCGACCGCCGAGAGCGTCGCCTCGGCGTCGAAGCGGGGCCGCAGGACCAAGCTCGAGGACAGGGCGAGACCGAGGCCGAGATGGGCGAAACCCCAGGCGTGGAAGAGCGGCGAGGCGATCATCGTCACGTCGTTCACCTTGAGCGGAAGGCGCGAGAGCATGGCGACGAGCGGGTCGAGGCTGAGCGGTACGGGCCTGGCGGCTCCCTTCGGGCGGCCGGTCGTCCCGGAGGTCATGAGCACGTAGCGGCTCGGCCTCAGCACCCGCCCGGGCAGACCGCCGAGCAGGCTGCGCCCGCCGCGTCGCGATGCGTACGGCCCCTCGCCGAGGCGGTGGAGGCTGGTGCGGTCCCGCTCGGGTACCGGCAGTGCGCCGTCGTGGACGAGATGGCTGATCTGCTCGCTGTCGAGCAGCCGGCCGACCTCCCGGCCCGAGGAGGCGGCGTTCAGGAGGAGCACGTCCGCCTGCAGGCTCGACAGCGCGGCCGTGGCGAGGAGGAAGCCGCGGTGGTTCGCCGACAACAGGCCCACACGGTCGCCCGCACGCACCCCGCCAGCCTCGAGGACGCCGGCGAGGCGGTCGGCCTCGAGGCTGGCCTCGGGGAAGGTGAGGGTGCCGCGCTCGTCGAGGACGGCGAGCCGGTCCGGGTAGCGGGCGGCGGAGTAGGCGAGCGCGGCGGCCGGCGAGAGGCCCTCGCGGGCGAGCGCGAGGGCGGCTCGGAGGGCGACGTCCGGACGCATGGGCGTGAGGAGCCCGGCGGCGCCGAGCACCCGGGCTCCTGTGACGAAGCCGGAGAGTGCCTCGGTGCCCCGCCGGAGATGATCGGTGTCGAATCGCGTCACCATGGGAGTCTGCACGACACGATCAGGCGGCCGGGCTCCGCGGCGGTCGCGCCTGGGGGGCGCGGCGAACCGGTTCTTCTCAGGGTTCGGCGAGCAGGGCGTACCAGAGCCGGTCGGACAGAGCCTCGAGCGCCTCGGCCGCCCGCACGTAGGAGCGGTAGATCTCGCGGGCGGTGAAGACCGCACGCAGGTCGCTCGATCCGCTCAGTCCCGCCATGGCCGTCCGGTAGCTGTGCTCGACTCGGCGCACGGCCCGGGTCGCCTCGTCGGCCGCCTCGCCGGCCTCGCTGCCAGCGCCGGCGAGCGAGGAGAAGCCGGTCACCACCGAGGCCACGCCGGCTCTCAGGTCCCGGGCCATCTCGGCCGCGGTCGCATCTGGGCGCCAGTCGAGCACCTCGGCCTCCCCGGCGAGGTTCTTCACCCGGTTCACGACCCGGTCGCAGCGCTCCGACAGCACGAAGAGGTCCTCCTGGCTGATCGGGGTGGCGAGGGAGGCCTTGAGCGCCGAGACGAGCTCCCTACGGGCGTCGTCGGCCTCGTGCTCGAGCCTGCGCAGCGCCTCTGCGGCGGGTGGTCCCCCGCCCTCCGACCAGGCGACGAAGGCGTCGAGCGCCTTGGTGCTGAGCCCTCCCTGGGCGACGAGCAGGCCGACGACGTCAGGACCCGAGGACAGGGCGAGGCGCTCGAGCCAGCCGATCATCCTGGCGAGCCCTCGCCGGGGCGTGCGCCCGGCGGTCACCCGAGCATCCTCGAGAAGCCGATGAGCAGCGCTCCACCCCCCGCCGAGGCCGGGAGGGTGACGAGCCATGTAGCCAGCACCCTCGCCACCTGGCGACGGTTGAGGTGTCGGGGCCTGCGGGAGGCACCGGCTCCGACCTTGGCCGACGTGACGACGGTGGAGGTCGACAGCGGAAGCCCCGCTCCGCCCGCGAGGAAGATGAGAGCTGCCGCCGATCCCTCGGCCGCCAGGTCGTCAGGTGTGTTCGAGCGCCACAGCCGCCGGGCGACGGTGAGCACGACGCGGCGCCCGCCGAGGACGGTGCAGGCGGCGAGGAGGACCGAGCAGCCGAGGCGGACCGTCCACGGGATGCCGCTCCTGCCCGGAGCGAGAGCGGCTGCGCCCGAGAGCGAGGCGGTGAGGACGCCCATCGCCTTCTGGCCGTCGTTCGTCCCGTCGGCCAGCGCGACGGCGGCCGAGGCCGCCCAGACACCCGCTCTGAGCGGCCGCGCCGCCTGCCGGCGCAGCCGGAGCGTGAACGGCCTCAGCACCTGTTCGAGGAAGTAGGCGGCCGTGCCGGCGGCGACCGGGGCGATCACGATGCCGGCCAGCACGCCGAGCACGCCGTGGATCCGGACGCCCTCGACGCCGCCCCAATTGACGGCACCGACCCCGCCGGTCGCCAGGGCGGCTCCGGCCAGTCCACCGACGAGGCTGACGCTCGCGCTCGCCGGAAGGCCGAGCCGGGTCGCCGCCCACGTGAAGACGACCGCCGCCCAGCAGCCTGCCGCCAGGACGGCGGCGAGTGAGCCGGCAGGGACGTCGACGAGGCCGACGGTGGTCTGTGCGACGAGCGTGCCGGCGAGCAGCCCTCCGACGAGGTGCCAGAGCACCGACCATCCGGCGACCGGTAGGTAGGCGCGGGTGCGGGAGGAGACGAGCGGCGCCACGGCGTTCGGGGCATCGCTCACCCCGAGGAGAGCGGCGAGAGCGAGGCCTCCCCCGGCGGCGAGCACCTCGGCGGCGCTCACGGCCACGGCGACGGGCGGGGTGGTCCCGCTGCGTCGAGTGACGATGCCACCACCCGTCCGAGCGTAGGCCGGCCGGTAGCTCACTACGGCGACTCGGGCGCTACGGGGCGAAGGAGCACGTGGCACCCTTCGAGGTGGCCGCGCGTTGCCTGCTCACCCGTACGCTGTTCATCGCCATGTCCGAGCGCGACCACGAGACCCTCGAGTACCAGAAGGCCTGCGGTCGTGCGATGGTGCATCCGCCTGTCCCACCCCGGCATCGCGTCGTGATGCCGAAGCTCGAAAGGAGGTGACGTGAGACCGCTCAGAACCCTCGCACGATGCGTACTCGCCTGGGTCTTCCTGCGGGCGGGCTACGACGTCGTGACGAACCCCGCCAAGCCCGCCACCACCGCCGGGCCCTTCCTCGCCGAGATGAGGCAGCGACTGCCGGTCAAGCTCCCCGAGGACACCGTCATCGTGCGGGCCAACGCCGCCTTCCAGATGGGAGCGGCCGGTCTGTTCGCTGCCGGCGTCGCCCCTCGTGTGGTGGCGTGCGGTCTCGTGGCCTCCCTTCTTCCCACGACTCTCGCAGGGCATCAGTTCTGGAAGGTGGAGGATGCTGCCCTGCGCCCCAACCAGCGGAACCACTTCAACAAGAACATGGCGATCGCCGCCGGCCTGGTCCTCTACGTGCTCGGAGACCGCCGGCGGTCCTCGTGACGAGCTGACCTCCCCGAGCTGCCGGCACCCAGGGCGGGGCGGCGCCCGTGGGGACTTTCGGCCCTACACCGAGAGCTCACGCTCGCGCACGCTGGCAGAGGCTTGCCGGTTCGAGGGGACGGCCTCGCTCGGGAGGCGCCGTCACCGGCTGCCTGCCGCAGACGAGCCGTGAAGGGGAGGAGAGATGTCGTTGCACGAGATCGTGTTGGGCGCTGTCGCGGCCGGGCTCCTGGCGGTCATCGGAACCGGGACCTGGTGGTGGCTGCAGGGGCGATGGCAGGCGAGCGTGGAGGCCCCGCGTGAGCCGGCGGGCACATGGCGGATCCTGCGGACCAACGAGGAGGTGCGGGCGGCCACCGAGCGGGCTCTCGGCGCGAGCGGGCGCGCGTCCAGCAGGCGAACGAGCGTGCCCGGCGCTACGAGTGCGCCCTCGAGACGCTGGCCGGACACAGCGCCGTCTCCGCCCGCCCGGCGGCGGTGACCCGCCTCACGACGTCGCTCCCGGACGTCCCCGGGCCCGAGGCGGCGTAGTGGTCGCCCCGTCTCTGGTGGGCGGGGGTGCCGCTGTCGTGCCAGGTGCCCTGAGCGAGGCGGTGACAGCGTGATCGTCTGCGTGCCCGTGGACCCGAGCGGCGCCGTGGACCCCCGGTGGGGACGCGCCGGGCGCGTTGCCGTCGCCACCGTGGAGGACGGCGAGATCCGCGAGTGGCGCGAGCTCGACGTCGGCTGGGACGCACTTCACGACGAGGGGAGCGAGGCCGCCCATCACGCGAGAGTGGTGCGCGTGCTCCGCCAGAACCGGGTCGACGTCGTGGTCGTCCACCACATGGGGGAGGCCATGAGCAGGATGCTCGCGACCATGGGCCTCGGCGTCGTGGCCGGGGCCGAGGGGGACGCCCGGGCCGCCGTGGCTGCAGCAAGCCATGGCGGACCCGGTGAGTGAAACTCCCCTCGCCGTCTGGTCGCCCGAGCAGCCCGGCCTGTCGTGTCGTCTCGCCCTCGACGCCTACCCCGTGGCCGGGTGCACCGGCCCGAACCGATGGGGCGGGTGGGTCGTGATCTCTCTCGGCCAGGTCAGCACCTCGTACCCGCCGACCCGGTACTCGTGGCTCGGGACTCCCCAGGTGGCGAGGGCGGAGCTGTAATAGGAGCTCGACCAGGGCCGGCCGACGTCGAAGGCGAAGAACTGGAAGCGGACACCCCGGTACCAGTCACGGTTGACCTGGCGTTCCATCTCTGCCAGGACGCCGTAGTCGGTGTGCACCGGACGGACGAGCACCTTTCCGTCTGCTTCCACGGTCGTGATGTTCGAGCTCCAGTAGTCGGCGAGGCCCACCTTGAAGTGGTGGGCGACGAGCCAGTGGGCGAGGACGGCGGCCGGCTGGGCTGGCACCTTCCACTGGAGGGTGTAGCCGACCCCGGCGGCCATGCAGGCGGCGACGGCGAGGCCGACGACCCCGAGGGCGGCTCTGGCCAGCCGGGGTCGGAGCCAGTCGTAGAGACGGCCTGCGAATCGTCCAGCGAGGACGGCGGCGAAGATGAACGAGGCGGTGAGGTAGCGCCCCCACGCCGTGCTGGCGTTGAGGGCGAGGATGACGAAGGTGACGGCCGGCCCGACCGTGGCGATGAGCAGCATGTCGTCGAGCCGCCACGGCTGCGGCGATGCCGAGTCGCCGACCGAGCGGGCTCCCCGCACGAGACCGACGAACAGGCCGACGAGGCCTGCGACGAAGCCGAGCACGAGCACCGCGGCCGTCACGGCCCGGACGTCCTGCAGGCCAGTCGGCACCCCGCCGGCGCCGTAGAGCGAGCTGAGCGGACCTACGAGGCGGGCGGCGAGGCCGAAGACTCGGTGGAGGTTCAGGGCGATCTGGTGTCCCTTCGCACTCGGGTTGGCGGGGGCGATCGAGAAACCGGAGAGTCCCTTCAGCAGCAGGTGGACGGCGAGGGCGAGCACCACCGAGGCGAGAGCCGCCGCCGAGACCACCCCCCCGTTGCGGAGCCGACGCTCGCGGACCATGGAGACGAAGCCGGCGAGCAGGACCGGGACGACGCCGTAGGCCACCTCCATCAGGTCGCCGAGCATCCCGGCGGCGAGCAGGAGGACTGCCACGACCCAGGCGGCTCCGAGGCGTGCCCGGCGTAGGCAGATGAAGGCGACGAGGGCGAACAGCGCCGTGCCGACGTGGTAGGGGCCCTTCAGGTAGTACAGGGCGAGCGCATGGCTCGGCAGCGCCAGGATCGCCACGACCGTGCCGGCGCCGACGAGGCCTGCCATGCCCCTGCGGCCCTCGCGCGCCGCCAGGGCGCCGGCAACCACGGCGCAGGCGGCGATGACCGCCGGAATCAGGTACATGAGCACCGGCCGGAGCCCGATCAGGAGGTACCCGAGGGTGTAGAAGGGGACGTCGACGCTCCAGAACGAGTCGAGAGAGAGCTGCCAGTCGTGCAGGATGGGATTGTGGGTGAGGCTGGCACCCTCGAGCGCGACCGTCGCCCCGTCCGAGCTGGCCGCGTTGGCGTGCAGAGAGGCGAGGTAGAGCACCATCGTCACCCCGCAGAAGAGCGCCACCAGTACGGCCACCCCCGAGAGCCGACTCCAGTCACCCCGGCGCTCTCGCCGCCGGGGTGCCGCGTGGACGCGGACCGCCACGCGGGGCTCGACGACGGCCTGTGACACCGGGGCGAGATTACCGTCCGCGGGCTGCGCCGGGCGGGACCGCCTCGGTCGGCGGTCGGTACCGGCTCCGGCTCGGGTCCCGGACACGCCCGAAACGCCGGGGGTTCTAGCGCCCGACGGCATAGGCCTGGCCCGAGCGGGCGTCGGCCGCGGCCTGGAGCGTGCCGTCGCCCTGCCGGCAGACCGCCGTCACCCTGCCGAGGCTCCACGGTGCCACGGCGACGAGGCGGTGGCCGCGGCGCCCGAGCGCTTCCAGGGTCGCCTCGGGGAAGGAGGTCTCGATCTCGAGCTCGCCGGGGCGGGCACGGCGGGGATGGAACGACGACGGCGCGTGCTCGATGTGCCAGCTGGCGGTGTCGATGGCCTGCTGGAGCGGGAGCCCGAGCTCGGCGTGGTAGAGGAAGACCCGGAGCGGCCACTGGTCCTGCTGGTCGCCTCCAGGGGTCCCGAAGGCCATGTACGGCCGGCCGTCACGGAAGGCGAGCGAGGGGCTGAGCGTCGTGCGCGGGCGCGAGCCCGGGCGGAGGCTCGAGGCGAGGCCGTCCTCCAGCCAGAACATCTGGGCCCTCGTGCCGAGGCAGAAGCCGAGGCCCGGAACGGCCGGTGAGCTCTGGAGCCAGCCGCCGCTCGGCGTCGCCGAGACGAGGTTGCCGAAGCGGTCGGCCACGTCGAGGTGGCAGGTGTCGTGGGCCGGGCCCGCCGCGCCGACGCCCGTCGCGGCGGAGGGGAGCCGGGGGGCGCGCCCTCCGGGTGTCCCGGGGCGGAGCTCGTGGCTCGCCTGGTCGCCGACGAGGCGCCGCCGTTCGTCGTTGTAGGCCTTGGAGAGCAGGTCCCCGAGGGGCACCTCGACGAGACGGGGGTCCCCGTAGAAGGCCTCCCGGTCGGCGAAGGCGAGCTTGGCGCACTCGGCGACGACGTGGACGAGCTCGGGACTGCCTTCGCCGAGAGCGGCGAGGTCGAAGCCGGAGAGGAGGGCGAGCTGCTGCAGCATGACCGGGCCCTGGCCCCACGGCCCGGTCTTGAAGACCTCGAAGTCCCGGTAGGCGAGGTGGGCCGGCGTCTCGAGCGCGGCTCGAAAGCCGGCGAGGTCGTCGGCCGAGAGCAGTCCGGGATGGGTGCCGGCCGGGGAGGGCGAGGGGCGGCGGGCGAAGCTCACGATGGCATCGGCCACGAAGCCCTCGTAGAAGGCGCGGCGGGCCGCCTCGAGCTGGGCAGGCCGGCGCGGCCCTGCGGACTCCGCCTCTCCGAGCAGCCGCGCCAGGGTGCGGGCGAGAGCCGGGTTACGCATCCGCGCCCCGGGGGCGGGGATGCCGTCGGTCAGCCAGAGCTCCGCCGAGCTTGGCCAGTCCCGGCGGAAGGTCGGCTCGACCGCCCGCAGCTCGTCGGCGACGCGCGGGAGGGCGGGAAAGCCGTCGCGGGCGTAGCCGATGGCAGGGGAGAGCACCTCGCGAAGCGGCAGCCTCCCGAAGCGCTCGAGCAGCAGGATCCAGCCGGCGAAGGCTCCCGGGACGCAGGCCGCCAGCAGGCCGGAGCCGGGCACGAGGTCGAGACCGAGCTCGGTGAAGGCCTCGCGGGTGGCGGCCGCCGGAGCGACGCCCTGGCCGTTCACGACGAAGACGGCGTCGTCGTCGGCCGAGTACACCAGGATCGGCACCTCGCCGCCGAGTCCGTTCTGGTGGGGCTCGACCACCTCGAGGACGAAGCCGGCTGCCGCCGCAGCGTCGAACGCGGTGCCGCCGCACTCGAGCATGTGCATACCGGCCGCGGCCGCCAGCCAGTGCGTGGCCGCGACCATCCCGAAGGTGCCGGCAAGCTCGGGTCGGGTGGTGAAGCGGCCAGCCACGGCCGCATCCTAGGAACCGGCGGTGCCGCGAGGGTGGCTTCAGGCCACGACCGGCACGAGGTCCCGGTGTGCCCGGTGGGCCATGGAGGAGGCCGCCCGCTCTTGCAGGGGGTGGGCGAGCTCGTCCGCCCGAGGCTGGTCGGCGACCGGGATGGCGAGCACCACGTGACCCGCCGCGAGGTCGGCCCCGAGGATCTCGAGGCATTTGGACGTCGTTCACCGTCGCCATCTGGAGATGCCTCACCACACGGCCCCGCATGCCGTGGCGGGTGCCTGCCGCGTCAGGCGCTGACACGCCGTCCTCGCCGGCGAGAACCCGGACCTCGGCTCGGGCGGAGCTGCTCGGCGCGCACCCGCCGCAAGCCGCTTGGGCGACCTATCGAAGACGGCGAAGAGCCGGTGCGGGCGGGGCGAGCAGAAGCCCATGAGGCTCGCCGTGCTGCTGTGCTCGTGCGCTCGTCATGGCTCCTCTTCCCCGCCCCGCTCGAGAAGGCCTGGCGGTGCCCAGCCCACCTCGCCAGAGCCCTTCGACCGAGCGCGGGGGGTCGGACTCGCCACCGGACCGGGTGCGTGGGAGGCTCCCGGGGTGAGCGTCTTCGCGGACACGACGTACCGCTCCTACTGGCTCGACGACCCGAAGGCACCCGCCGCCCGTCCTCCGCTGCTGAAGGACGTACGCTGCGATCTTGCCGTCGTGGGGGCGGGCTTCACCGGGCTGTGGTCGGCCCTGCTCGCCGCCGAGCGCTTCCCCGGCAGGGAGATCGTGATCGTCGAGCAGCGGTCGGCCGGATGGGCAGCGAGCGGTCGCAACGGGGGCTTCCTCGAGGCGAGCCTCACCCACGGGATCGCCAACGGTGCCGCCCGCTTTCCCGGCGAGCTCCCCCGCCTCGAGGCCCTCGGGCTCGAGAACCTGCAGGAGATCGCGGAGACCGTGGAGAAGGAGGGGATCGACTGCCAGCTCGAGCGGAACGGCACGATCTCGGTGGCGACGGCGGAGTGGCAGATCGCCGAGCTCGAGGAGATCGCCGGGCTGAGCCGGCGCTACGGCCACGAGGTGGAGCTGCTCGACGCCGACGCCCTCGCCGGCCTCGTCCGCTCGCCGACGTATCTTGCGGGCCTTCTCGCCAAGGGGCACACCGCGCTCGTCAACCCGGCACGGCTCGCCTGGGGGCTCGCCGAGGCATGTGAGCGCCGCGGCGTCCGTCTGTTCGAGCAGACGAAGGTCGTGTCGGTCTCCCGCTCGGGATCGGGTTTGCGGCTCGAGACCCCTCATGGCGCGATCCAGGCGGACAAGGCCGTGCTGGCGACGAACGCCTTCCGGCCGCTCGTGCGAAGAGTCCGGCCCTACATCCTTCCGGTGTACGACTACGTCCTTGTCACCGAACCGCTCTCCGCGGACCAGAAGGACGCCATCGGCTGGAGGGGCCGCCAAGGGCTCTCGGACTCGGGCAACCAGTTCCACTACTACCGGCTCACGGCGGACGACCGGATCCTCTTCGGCGGCTACGACGCCGTCTACCACTACGCCAACGGGCTCCGCGACGAGCTCGACCGCCGGCCGGCCACCTTCGACAAGCTGGCGGACCATCTCGTCGAGACCTTCCCGGTCCTCGATGGCATCGGCTTCACCCATGCCTGGGGGGGTGCGATCGACACCTGCAGCCGCTTTTTCGCCTTCTACGGGACCGCGTTCGCAAAGCGGGCGGCCTACGCCGCCGGCTTCACCGGTCTCGGGGTGGGCGCCACCCGTTTCGCCGCCAAGGTCATGCTCGAGCTCCTCGAGGGGGGAGGCGAGCTGAGCGAGCTCGAGATGGTCCGGTCCAAGCCGGTTCCCTTTCCCCCCGAGCCGCTCCGCTACGGCGTCGTCGAGCTCACCCGCCGGTCGCTGGCGTCGGCGGACGCCGCCGGGGGCCAGCGCAACGCATGGCTCCGCCTGCTCGACCGGATCGGGCTCGGCTTCGACTCCTGAGCGAGCGCGCTCAGGGTTCGGCTGTGGGTGCCTCCCCTGCTGGCGGGGGGATCCAGATGGCGCCCTCCCGGCCGGAGTCAGGGCAGGGAGGCCGTGGCAGGGCACCCAGGTCGTCGTGGCGCGACATGACGAGGGCCGAGACGCCGGCGTCGAACGCGTCCTCGCTCTCGGCCAGCCGCCCGAGCGCCTCCCGGTCGAGGACGCCGCCGAGGCGCGTCGCCAGGTAGGCCGAACGGGCGTCCGGGTCCGACTTCACGACCGGTCCGGTGAGGAGACGGGGCCAGATCTCGACCACGACCGCCGGTCCGGGCTCGTCGAACGGCCAGATCGAAAGGCCGGCGGCGCGAAGACGGGGCAGCAGCGGCATCCCGCGGATCGAAGCGGTGCCGACCGAGCCGGCACCACCGATCTGGAAGGGCGACTTCGGGCGGGTCCCGGCGATCGGGGGCAGCGACGCCTCTGTCGTCCTCAAGTGGGCGGGCAGCTCCGGCCGGCGCCGGCCCGGCCGCCCCCAGAAGGGCCGCTCGCACCGGGTGAGCCACTCCTCGCCGTGGCATGCCGCCGCCTCCCACAGCTGCTGAGCGGAGCGGTACCCCATCTCGTCGAGGAACCAGACCGGGAAGGAGAAGGCGAAGTCGAGCCCGACGGCGAGCGGACCCTCGGCGGACCGGGCGCAGGTGGTGATCCACGCGAGGGCCGTCTCGGGCGAGAGCGGGCCGGTGAGCTCCACCAGCCGGCCGCCGATCGCCCGGGCGCCGCGGCGCGCCCTGTTCGAGGCGGTGCTGCCCGACCAGTCGACGGCGATGGCCTCCATCCCCGCCATGCAACCACGAGAGCGCCGCTCCCGTGCCCGGTCGAGGCGCCGCTCGCTCGCCCGGACATCCGGATCGGTGACGCGGCACCGAGCGAGCTCGCCGACGTCCTCGCCATCCACCCTGCCGGCCGAGGGCGCGACGAGGCGGAGTGCCGACAGGGTGTCGGAGGGCGACGGGCCGGAGGTGGCGCGATCCGACCGCTTGCCGGCGGATCTCCCCTCCCTCGCCCGGGAGACGCCCGGTCGCCTGGCCCCCGAGCAGGCCCATCCCCATGGCCTGGGGCGCGCCATGGCCGTCGGCATCGCAGTCCACTCGGCGGTGGGGCTCCCCGTCGTCCTCAGGCACGGCGCCCGGCTGCTCGGGCCGTTCGCATGCGCCGCCGTCTCCGTCATCAACGCCGCCACCACGCCACGACAGAGCAGGCGGCAACAGAGCGCCCTCGCCAGGCAGCCGCTATGGGGTCGCCAGCGGCGGGCCGCGCAGGCGCGCCGACGGCGGGAAGTGGAGGATGCCGGTCGCCGGCACCGACTCTCCGACCGGTGCGCCCCCCGGCGTCGACTCGCTCGCGCGAGCTCGGCGGGGACTGCGACGGGCCGCCGACCGTCTCCGAGCCGCTCGGTCGGGCGGAGGTGTGCCAGGTCGGCCAGCCGGACCCCTTTCGGGTCTTCGACTGACCCGCCACCTGCCCTCTCGGTCGGCCGGAGCGAGCAGGCGACGCCAGCCGAGGCTCGGCGCCACGGCGAGCTTCATCACCTGCATCGGGGCCGTCTCGCTCGGCCGGCGGCCCGGCACCCGCTCGGGTCGTTCGGCTCTAGCAACGTGATGCCGGCTCGCACAGGATGGCCCTCGTGACCATCTCCCGAGCAGACGAGCCACCGGACGAGGCCGAGCCGACGGCAGGCCCTCCTGCGGAGGCCGGCGGCCTCGTGGTCGAGCGGCCGACCGACCTGATGCGAGTGGAGGGGGAGCTCGAGGCCCTCGCCGTCGAACTCCGCCAGCTGGCCCCGGACTCCGACAGCGGCGTGCGACGCCGGCTCTCGGGCGTCGTCCCCCGGATCGCGAGCCAGCTGGCGGAGGCCACCGGCCAGCCGATGCGCCGCGAGCTGCACATGCTGTTCGGCTGGCTCGACGAAGAGGGCCTCACCGCAGACGAGCTTCGGGTCGGCGTCGCCGGCCTGCTCGGCTGGGTGGAGGGCGTCATCTCCGGACTCCGCTTCGCCGTGGCCGTCTCGATGCGGCCGGCCCCCACCGACGTGCTGGCCGAGGGCGGGCCTGCCTGAGGGCTCAGAGCTTGTAGCCGATCCGGCGCAGCAACGCCTTGCGGTCCGCCTCGTCCTCGTCGGTCTCCACCCCGGCGGGAGGCATGCCGTCGACGACCCCGAGGACCGCCCGCCCGAGGTCGGTCTCGGCGACGACGACCTCGACGGGATTGGCGGTCGCGCAGAAGATGGTGCAGACCTCGGGGATGAGCTTCAGGGCGTTCAGCACCGAGATCGGGAACGCCTCCTCCAACAGGACGAGGAAGCAGTGACCGGCGCCGACCGCTTCGAGCCGGCGCACCGCCAGCTTGACGAGCTTGTTGTCGTTGCCCGAGCGCCTGATGAGGCAGGGGCCGGAGGCTTCGGCGAAGGCGAGGCCGAAGCGGGCAGGTGGGCCGAGGGCTGCCAGCACCTCGTGGAGGTCCTCCACCGTCTTCACGAAGTGCGCCTGGCCGAGGATGAGGTTGCACTCCTCGGGGGTCTCGATCGGGACGACGCTCAGCTCCATGGCTCCTCCCTCGCTCCGGGGCGGCAGGTGCCCCTCGGTACCCTCGCAGTCCCGGTGGCGGCGCAACAGTGCCGAAGGACCCTGCGGGCCGACGTGACCCTGGTCTCTGGTCGCCCCCCCTTGCTCCGGCTGGGGCGGACCACGTGGCTGGCGCGCTCGCGCCCGTCACCGACCTGTGCGAGCTCGACAGGGCCTCGAGCTTCCTCCGTCTCCACATGACGGGACAGCGCCGGTCCCTTCGGGGACAGGTCGTGTCCGCCGTCACCCGCCACGCCCGTGTCGCGGGCTGCCCTGCATCGTGCTCGCCGGCCAGGTCTCTCCCGCCGGCTGAGCTCGAAAGAGCAGGGCTCGGCGCCGCCTGTTGCGTCGTGGAGCAGGTCGGCTCGCCGGAGGCGTCGCTCGCCGAGCCGGCTCGCCACCTCGCCTCGCTCGCCGGCCGCCTGGCGGTCACATGGCGCCGTGACTTTCGGCCCTAGCGGCCTGCGGCAGCTGACGGCAAGGCTGCGGACATGTCCTCTTCCATGGCGTCGCGCATGAGCAGGCTTGGCACCGAGTCCGCCTTCACCATCCTGTCCGAGGCGCAGGCACTCGAGCGGGAGGGCCGGCGCATCGTCCATCTCGAGATCGGCGAGCCCGACTTCCCCACGCCGCCGCACATCGTCGAGGCGGCGGTGTCCGCCCTCGGCGCGGGGGAGACCCACTACGTTCCCGCAGGTGGGATCCTCTCGCTCCGCGAGGCGGTGACCGCCTTCCTCTCCGCCCGGCGGGGGCTGACGTGCTCGCCCGAGCAGGTCGTCGTCACACCGGGGGCCAAGCCGATCATGTTCTTCACCATGCTCGCCCTCGTCGAGGCGGGGGACGAGGTGATCTATCCGGATCCCGGCTTCCCGATGTACGAGTCGATCGCTGCCTTCACGGGCGCCACGCCCGTCCCCTTGCCGTTGCGGGAGGAGAACGGCTTCAGGGTGGACCCCGAAGAGCTCGAGAGCCTGGTGACCGAGCGGACCAAGCTGCTCGTCCTCAACTCGCCGCACAACCCCTGCGGGAGCGCCCTCAGCGCGGCGGAGTGCGAGGCGATCGCCGAGGTCGCCATCCGCCACGACCTCCACGTGCTGAGCGACGAGGTCTACTGGGCGCTGCGATACGACGGGAGGCACGCGAGCGTCCTCGACCTCGACGGGATGGCCGAGCGAACGGTCCTCCTCGACGGCTGGTCGAAGACCTTCGCCATGACCGGCTGGCGGCTCGGCTTCGGGGTGCTGCCGGCCCACCTCGTCGAGCCGGTCACCCGCCTCGTCGTCAACTCCGTCTCGTGCACCTCGTCGTTCTCCCAGCGGGCCGCGATCGCCGCCCTCGAAGGCCCCTTCGAGCCCGTCGAGGAGATGGTCGCCACCTTCGCCACCCGACGGGACGTTCTCGTCGACGGGCTGAACGCCATCCCGGGGATCAGCTGCCGGCGCCCGGACGGCGCCTTCTACGCCTTCCCCGACGTCCGTGCGCTCGGCCTGTCCTCGCTCGAGCTGCAAGAGGAGCTGCTCACCGAGGCCGGCGTGGCCTGCGCACCCGGCACCGCCTTCGGTCGGGCAGGGGAGGGGTACCTGCGCCTTTCCTACGCCAACTCGGTCGAGAACCTCGAGGCAGCGCTCGCTG
>JAJZZB010000198.1 GCA_021797795.1 Actinomycetes bacterium
GTATCGGACGCACGCGCTCCTGCCCTCCAGACGATCCCCGGACTCGACACCCGAGATCGTACGGAACAGGCCGCGTGCGTCTTCCTATCTCCCCCTCACTTCACCCACAGAAATGGCAGTAGTGCCGGGAAACTCCTGAGCCCGGCCCGCCGCCGGGACACCGTCCGCCGCGTCCGTGAGCGGCTCGGTGTCTCGGAGCGCAGGGCGTGCCGGGCGCTGGGGCAGCACCGAACCACCCAACGCCGGCCACCGCGGCCGGTGCTGGCCCCCGAGGAGCAGCTCCGCCGGCGGATGCGGCAGCTGGGGCGGACCTGGCCGAGGTACGGGTACCGGCGGATCTGGGCGCTGCTGCGCCAGGAGGGCTGGCGGGTGAACCGCAAGCGGGTGCAGCGGATCTGGCGCGAGGAGGGGCTGCGCGTGCCGGCGCAGGTACCCAAGCGCCGCCGGCTGGGGATCAGCACGGTGCCGGCACCAGGTAGGGTCTGGCCGAGGAGGTGGACCGACTTGATGGTCACTGGAGGGGCAAGAGGTCGTCGCCGTCGAAGACGTTGGTGGCAACGAGCTGACACCGAAGCGCGCGAGGGTCACTGACCCGGCTCAGCCCATACCAGGACCATCGCGTGCCGCGCACGACGATCTGGCCTCGATCTCGTCGGCCACCGCGAAGCAGGAGGACGGTCAGCGCGCCAGAGAGCTCGAAGCCGGGGACAACGCGGTACGCGGGGGCGTCGGCGAGGCGAGCGTCAATGCGTTGGCGACATCGCCCAGGAGCTGCTCACTGTCGCTGTTGCGGCGGTCGTCGCCGAGGTGATCATTGCCACGGCATGATTATTTGACATGTCTATATAGGTTTGTCTATGCTCGATGGGGTGAGCGACCAGCCGCCTGCAGAACCCGCCGAGGGCAGCGACGTGGCGCTCGCCCTGTACTCGCTGGTCGCCATGGTGGTCGGGATCATGCCCCGGGACATCAGCCTGACGATGGCGACCACGCTGAACCTGCTCGAGCGCGCCGGTCCCCAACGGATCACCCATCTGGCAACCCGGCTAGGGGTGGCCCAGCCGTCGGTGACCTCCCTGGTGAGCAAGCTCGAGCACGAAGGTCTCGCCGAGCGCCGCGCCGATCCGACCGACGCCCGGGGGGTGCTGGTGGCGCTCACCGCGGCGGGCCGCCGCTACGTCCGCGATCGGCGCCAGGTCGGCGCCGACCTGCTCGTGGAGCTGATCGACGGCCTCCCAGCCGACCAAGCGAGGTCGCTTCGCGCCGCGCTGCCGGCCCTCGAGGCGGTCGTCGCCCTCGCCCACCGCCGGGCCGACGGGACCGACCGGCTCACTACCTCTGTCGGTGAGGCCCAGCGATGAGTAGCCCTAAGTCAAGCCCTCCCATGCGAAAGTGCGGCTCTTGGGGCGAACCCACCACACGCGTGCCGCTGGGAAGGGCTGTGCGCCTCGATCTCGCATGGCCAAGGGTGATGGGACCTGGGTCACGCCGCCGGTCGCAGGGCTTGGAGAGCCCGATGTTTGGCGGGGTCGTAGGCGACGCGGTCCTGCCAGCAGCGCCAGATCACGTGGAGCCAGGCGCGGGCGAGCACCCGGCTGGCATGGGGGTGGGTGTCGCCGCTGGCGCGGTGCTGGCGGTAGAGGCGGTCGGCTCACTCGTTGCCCCGCACCGAGTCCTGAGCGAAGTCGATGATCGCGTCGCGGAGCTTCTTGTCGCAGGCCCAGCGGAAGGTGACCGCCTTGTGCTTGCCGGAGCGGCGGGTCGAGGGCACGGCTCCGGCCAGGGCGGCGAGCGCCTCGGGGCTGGGGAAGCGGGCCCGGCAGTCGCCGATCTCGGCGAGGAGGGCGGCGGCGCGGACGCAGCCGGAGCGGGGAAGGCTCCGGAAGATGAAGCCGTCGGGATGGAGGTCGAGCTGCTCCCGGATCTGCGCCTCCAGGGTCGCGATCTCGGCGAGGATGGTCCGCAGTACACGTACCAGGGCCAGGGTCACGGCGGCCTGGCCGTTGGCCGCGGCGCCGTGCAGGCCGGCAGGGGCCGTCTGGAGCCGGCGCAGCAGCTCGGCGGCAGGGGTGCGGCCGCAGTAGGCGTTGGCGGCGAGCCAGGCGGCCAGACGCTTCTCCGAAAGCCAGGCTGCCTTGGCGGCGGTGGGGAAGCGTTCCAGGAACGCCAGGCTGATGGGGCTGTCGATCTCGGCGAAGAGCCCCACGGCGCCTGGGAACACCAGCTGGAGGTGGGCCCGGAGCTGGTTCGCGGTGGCGATGCGGGTGGCCACCAGGTCCTTGCGAGCGCGTACCGCGGCCCGAAGAGCAAGGGTCTGGGGCTGGTCCGGCTGCAGGGAGGGCCAGCGATGGCCGTCGGTACGCAGGCAGTCAGCGAGCACGAAGGCGTCAGCCCGATCGTCCTTGTTGCCCGCCAGGCCGTAGCGCTCCCTCAGCGCCTTGACCGAGCGGCTCGAGACCACCACGACCTCGAGCTCGGCAGCCATCAGGGCGTCGACGACCGGGCCGTCGGGGCGCTCGATCGCCATCCGATGCACGCCGGCGCGGTGGAAGCGGCGGCAGAGCTCGGTCAGGCCGGCGTCGGTGTGAGCCACCTCGAACTCGTAGAGCGCCGTCCCCTCGGCGTCGACGATGCAGGCGGCGTGGCCCTGGGACGCCCAGTCCACGCTGCCAAAGCGGGTCGTGCCATGCTCCATGGTTGCCTCCTTGCTGTGCCTGCAGTGGGGAAGCACCCGGTGGTCCCGGGACGCGGCTCCTGGTTGCTCACTGACCGGCGATCTCTGTCGCTCAGCCCTAAGGCCAGTCAGCACGTCCTGGGCCACCGGCCCTCGCGAAACTCATCGTGGCCGTCGAGCGGCAAGCGACGCTGGCGATGGACCGGTGGTGACCAGGGTTCCGAGCGCCGGGTTATAGCGCCCGGCAGCGTGAGGGTGCACCAGTGAGCGACGCCCACGGCAAGGCGGCCGGGGTGTTCCGCCAGCCCAAGTCGGTGTGGGCGGTGGCCTTCGCCTCGGTGGTCTCGTTCATGGGGATCGGCCTTGTCGACCCGATCTTGCCGCTACTGCGTACTCAGCTGCACGCCAGCGAAGCCCAGGTGTCGCTCCTGTTCACGAGCTACTTTTTGGTCACCGCGGTGTTCATGCTGATCACCGGATGGGTGTCTTCGCGCATCGGCGCCAAGAAGACCCTCCTCGCCGGGTTGACGCTCATCGTGGTCTTCAGCGCCCTGGCCGGGCTGTCGTCCGGGGTGACCGACATCGTGGTCCTCCGTGGCGGCTGGGGCATCGGCAACGCCCTGTTCATCTCGACCGCGCTCGCCACCATCGTCGGGGCGGCGAGCGGTGGGTTCGGGGCCGCCATCATGCTCTACGAGGCGGCGCTCGGCCTCGGCATCGCCTTGGGGCCTCTCGTCGGCGGCGAGCTCGGCGGGATCAGCTGGCGCGGCCCGTTCTTCGGGGTCACCGCCCTCATGGCGATCGCCTTCCTGCTCGTGAGCACGCTCCTCGCCCCGACCCCCAAACCGCCCTCCCGCGCCTCGCTCGCCGACCCGTTCCGGGCCCTCAGCCACCGCGGGCTGCTCACGGTGGCCATCGTCGCCCTCTTGTACAACTGGGCCTTCTTCACCATCCTCGGCTACGCCCCCTACCCGATGCGGGTGTCGGTGCACACCCTCGGCTTCGTCTACACCGGCTGGGGGGTGCTCGTCGCCATCTTCGCCGTGTTCGTGGCGCCGAGGCTCCAGCGCGCCGTCGGCACCGTCGTCTCGCTCTACCTGGGCTTGGCCTTCATGTGCCTCGACCTCGTCGCCACCGCCATCTGGACCAACGATCGCACCGCACTCGTGGTCTGCGTCATCGCGAGCGGCGCTTTCATCGGGCTCAACAACACCCTCGTCACCGCCACGTCGATGACCGTCTCCACCGCCCAGCGGGCGACCGCTTCGGCGGCCTACAGCTTTGTCCGCTTCTTCGGCGCCGGCCTCGCCCCCTACGTCGCGAGCACGCTCGCCGCCCACCTCGGTGACCACGTACCCTTCTACCTCGGGGCGGTCACGATCGCCGTCTCCATCCCCGTGCTCGCCACCACCCACCGCCTCATCCTGCGAGCCGAACAGCGTCCCGCCACCCAGCCCCCAATCACGGCCCCGGCGACCGGGCCTCGGGTCCCCGAGACGGCCGCCTCAACTGCTCCTTCTCTCCACCGGGGGCTCTCGCAGAACGGACCGCCCCCGATCGTCGTCGCCGTTGGGCCGGGCCCGTGGGCCGACGAGGTCTTGGCCGCCGGCGCCGACCTCGCTCAAGCGCTCGGCTACCCGGTCGAGATCCTCCACGTCGCAGAGACCGACGTCGCCATGGACCAGGTCCTCGACACCGAAGACGAAGGCGCAGCAGCCGCCGCGCTGTCTCGACGCGTCGAGCAGGTGGCCCGCCGGGACATCCCCGTGACCGGGTATCTTCTCGAAGTCGTAGGCGACCACGGCGATGTGGGGCAGCGCATCGCCGAATTCGGCGATCGCCACCATGCCGCCATGCTCGTCCTCGGCGCCCCCACCCACGGCCGCTACGCCGGCCTCCTCGATGGGAGCGCCACCGAAGAGGTAGTCCGCCGAGCCCGCTGCGATCTCCACATCGTCTATTCCGACGGCGCTCACCGGCCGCAGCCGACGCAACCATGAACGAGAGCCTCTTCGGCGCGAGCTCCCGGCGCACCCGACGGCCACCCGCGGTGGTCACCATATCGGCCAGCTACGGAGCCGGCGGCGGTTTTGTCGGCCCCCGGGTCGCCGAGCGGCTCGGCGTCACGTTCTTGGACCGGGCCATCCCCGCCTCGGTCGCGGCGGACCTTGCCGAACCACCTGACCAGGTGCTCGCCGTCGAGCACGACCTGGGCCAGGGGTTCAGCCACTGGATCTCGTTCTTCGCCCCGGCGGGGGCGGTCTGGACGGGTATACCCCTACCCGACATCGAAGGGCGCTACGACGAGGCGTCGTACAAAGAGCACATCAGCCTGGTGCTGCGGCGCGAGGCGGAACGTGGCGCGGTGATCCTCGGCCGTGGGGC
>JAJZZB010000199.1 GCA_021797795.1 Actinomycetes bacterium
GCGGCTCGTCTTCGATACCCTCGAGCCGCTGCCAAGTGACGGCACGCTGCAGGCTTCGGGGACGATGACCGACGCTGACGGGTCCGACCGGACCGTCGCGGTTGCGATCGGTCCCGAGCACGGCACGGTCAGTCCAGACATGGTGAAGGACGCCGCCCGAGAGGCACTGAAAGGAGCAGGCTTCGATCTGCTCGTTTACTGCGGGTTCGCCTTCGAGGCCTACGCATCGGAGACGGCGAAGGAGTTCGCCCCCTCAGGCGACGGCTTCGCGACTGCGGAGAGCGAGCGTCGCATGGGCAAGCTCAAGGTGCTCCTGGCTCGCATGAACTCCGACCTCGTCATGTCCGAGGAGCTCTTGAAGACGACTCGGAGCGGCAACCTCTTCACCGTCTTCGGCGAGCCCGACATCGTGATCGACGAAACCGAGGGCGGCTACCGGGTCGAGGTGCGCGGCGTGGACGTATACGACCCCACGACGGGTGTGGTCCGCTCGTCTTCGGTCGACGACATCGCCTGCTGGTTTGTCGACACCGACTACGACGGCGACCAGTTCTTCGTCCGCCACGCCTACTTCACGGGAGCGGACAAGCCCTACGAGCGGCTCCAGCGAGCGCTCAACGCCGACATCGACCCTGAGGCGTGGGCGAGTCTCTACTCGACGACGTCTCGACCATTCCCAGCTCCGTCTACTGGGAGGATTGCCGTCAAGGTCATCAACCACTACGGCGACGAGGTGATGCAGGTCTACGACGCCCCCGGAGCCACGTCACACTGAAGAGGAGGTGCCCGTGGAACCGCTCAAGGTCTCCCTGCGCCGAGCCAAGGAGACGAAGAACACCGTCCGCTACGAAGAGCCCGAGGGTGACGAGCCACCGATCATCGGGACGCTCTACGTCCAGAAGTGGGCATGCAGGCGCATCGAAGAGCCCGAGACGATCACGGTGACGATCGAGCCTTCCTAACGGAAATGTCACTCGTCTACGCCACCGATCTCAACTTGGTCCACCGCGTCACCGGCAGGCCTGCCAGCTTGGAGAGTGCCGCTGCTCTCGTGGCCGCGTGGGCAGGAGTAGACGCGCTGGTCGAGGGCATCCAACCGGGTCCGAGTGGCAGTGTGAACATAGAGATTCTCGAGTCAGAGACAGCGTGCGCGTGGCAGCTCATACTCGCCCACAGTGACCGACGGGATAAGTCGCTCCAGTGGAGCGTGTCCGTGACTCTCCTAGCTGACACCACCACCACCATGATGGCGACGCGTCTGGAGCAGGCGCGATCTGACGGCTCTGTGGTGCTCGTAAGGACCGATCCACGACCGCCGGGGTGCATCCGGGCGGTTCTCGATGACCCTGAGATCTGCGCCGTCGACGGGGGCCGACCCCTGAGTTCGGAGGCATGGGTGGTGTATCCCGAACATGCCCATGCGCTAGCCAAGTTGATCCTCCACCCTGACAGAAAGCTCCCGATCGTTGCCTACACTCCCCGGGACGAGGACGTGTTCGACGGTGGCCTCCTCGCTAAGGCGCTACCTGGCCTGGCGCACACTGTGCTTGTCCTGTCTACAACGTCGTGGAAGCTTCAGGATCTGATCCCAAAGGGCTTCGGCGTCTATGGCGGCGCTGCACGCATCTGGTGGCCACACATCAGGTCCGACGCCGAGGAGAAGCAAAAGTGGGACCACAAGCTCTGGGCAGGTGACGTGGCGGCGCACAGGATCTCCGAGGAGTGCACGGACTTCATCATCACGGCCGGTCTGCAAGCCGCCAGGATTGAAACTCCCCTCGCCGTCCTCCAGGGTCAAAGGCGCATTGCGGAGATCTCACGGGTAAGGGCCGAAGTGGAAGCAGCGGTGCGTTCACAGGAAGCCGACAGGTTCCAAAAAGAACTCGACCAGTTCGAAGCGCTGGCCCGCAGCTACGAGGCCGAGAAGCGAGAGGCCCAAACTCGGGCCAGCCAAGCGGAGTCCGACCTGCAGTATTGGAAGGGTGAGGCCGCACGGCAGCGCACCCAGAAAGACGGCCACCCTGTCGAGGAGGTGGCAGAAACCGACCTGCTGCGTGCTGAGATAGAAAGGGAAGCGAACGGCAGAGGCATCATCGACGGTGCTCGACGCAGGTCATTCGACATCGGCCCTCAGTTTGCGGCGACGGTCCAGCAGCACGGTGACCGATATAGAGGCAAGATCGTAAGGGCCTGCGCGGACGTGGTGCTCAACGCTCCCGAACTCCTTCGTAGGGCCGACGACCACGCTCTGCGTACCGGCGACGGTGGAAGCAATCCTGCGATTCAAAGATCGGACGGAGCGGTCGCCCGCCGATGCTCAATCGAACAAAACACGCCTGCTGCTCGGCGCGTTCACTACTGGATACTTCCAGGCGGAAGTATTGAGTTTGCCTCCATCAACGTCCACGACGATGCGAGCATCCCAGGGCTCTGAGGCGATCGAGAAGGCTCCGGCTACGGCCGGCCCGCGTGTGACGTTATCCGACGGAGTCAGCGTCGCGACTCACCGTCGAGCAGCGGATTCGTTCACTGACCCTTTCGTGGAGCCCAAAGCCGAGCGGCCCTCTTCCGGTCCGTACACGTTCCCCACCACGTCCCCCACGTCGGCGCCTGACGGCCCCGGTCACGATGTCGTGCCACCTCTCGCCACCAGGCCAGACGCCGCCACACAGGGCCACACAGCGCCCGGTTTCGGGCCGGCTGCGTAGCTCCCTTTCGAGCGCTCCCCTTCCGCCGTCTCCCCGCCGGTCCGCCGGTCGGCGCTCCGGCGCCGCCGTCGGCCGTCGTCTCGCCGGGTGGGCCCTGCCCTCCGCCTCCGGCCGCCTCGTTGCGGCCCGTCGCCCCGGTTTCGGCCGGCTGGGCGGCCCCTGTTCTTCCTTGTGTCACCAGGTCAGATCGGGGAGAGAGGGGGACGGGGGGCCAGGGGCACCGGAACCGGGGACATCCGGGGCGGGCCGGGAGGGGCCGCCGGGGCCGGGACCAGGGGAACCAGGCGGAACCCGGGACCGGACGGAGCCGGACCGGAACGGGCCAGCGCCGCGGGCGCCGGAACGGGCGCCAGCAGGAGCGCACGCACAGCCAGCCAGCCAGCCAGCGAGGGGCCGGACCGGCACGGGCCGGACCCGAAGCAGTGGCCGAGGGCCGGGCGGAGACGAGGGTTCCGAGGGCGCCGAACGCGCACGAGCCGGGACCGGCCCGGGCTACCGCCGAGGGAGACCTAGGCGGCGGTCACCCCGGGGACGAGCCCGCCCCAGACGCCGGCGCTCTCGAGCCTTCCGACAGCACGGCAGGGCTCGACGACCGGGCAGGACGCGCAGAGGGAGAGCGCGGGGCCGTAGTCGTGCGGGCGCTGACGGTCGGACTCGGGGAACATGACGGCGGACTGGCCCCGGCACGCAGCGAGCCTGCGCCACGGGGCCTGCCGGGCGAGCACGACCTCGGCGAGCTCGTCGAGCAGCCCGGCGATCGGGCTGCGGACGTGGAGCGGGGCGACCGTGGTCCCCGCGCGCAGGCTCGCCTGGCGGGCCTCGTGCGCCACACAGAGCCCGTCGGCGCCGGCCACGGCGCCACACCCCGTCCGCCGGCAGGTGGGGGTCCGGACCGACGGCGCCGGCACGAGGCCGGACCAGGAGGCCGGGGCGTGGGTCACCGGCGCTCGCTCCCCAGCCCGGCGATCAGCGCGAGCTGCGGGCGCTCGGGCGCCGCCGGGCTCCGCTCGGCTGCGAAAACGGTCACGCTGTCCGTTTTCTCCGCCAGGCTCCGGTCGGCTGCGATCGCCTGGGCGAGGATCACGGTCACCGCCAGCTCGGTCCAGCCCTCCCCCTCGAAGACGTAGGCGCCGCGCACGTCTTGCGCCGTGCCCCGCCACCGGCCCCGCCCTGTCGGGAGCGGGTCCGCCTCGACGAGGCCCATACGTTCGAGCACCGGGCCTGGGGCCTCCCGGGAGCCGTGACGCTGGAGGGCGCAGAGGACAGCGAGTCGACCCGTCGACGTCGCAGGAGACCTGGGGCGCTGGCGCACGGCGCTCACCTGCGCCAGGGCTTCGCGTTCTTCGGCCCGGGCGCGCACGGCGTCGATGACCCCGGCCGCCACCGTGTCGACCTCGGCGACCTCGTCGAGGGAGCGGGCGCCCTTCAACTGGCGGGCGACCTCGGCGAGCCCGGCGCGGAGGGTCACCGCCTCGTCGTCACGAGCCTCGCCGAGCGTGCGCCGCCAGACGCCGAGCCGCCTCGCCCCGAGGGCCTTCGCCTGGGCCAGCTCGACGGCCCTGGCACGCTCGGAGCGGGCGAACTCGGACACGCTGTCCGAAGTCCGGTCGTTCCGGGCGCCCTGCCCGAGCCGCTCGGCTGCGCCGGCTCGGACGCCGCCCCAGGTCGCCGCGCAGGTCAGGTAGTCCCGTGCAACGGCGAGCGCGGCCTCCTCCTCGTCGCACCCGTCGAGCGCCATGCGCCCGGGCACGATCAGCGCGAGCGCGTGACCCGGGTAGAGCGCCCGCGCGGAGGCGACGAGGCATCTCGGCAGCTCCTCGTCGAAGAGCTGGCGCACGTCGGCGCGGAGCTGGTTCCCGCCGCCGCCGAGCCGGTCGAGGTCGAGGACCGGGAGCGGTCCCTCGTCGAAGAGCTGGCGCGCCGCTCGCCTGCACGCGGCCTCTGTGACGCCTGCGGTCGAGAGATGGACCATGCGCCGGAGCCGGTCGGCGGGCAGCACGGCCCGGGGGTCGGTCCCCGCGTTGAGGGTGACGACGACCGTCGCTGCGACGACGACCCGGCCACCTTCGAGGACGAGCGCCGAGTCGCCCTGGAGGAGCCGCAGGGCATCGCCCCGGGCCTCCCCGCGGACCTTGTCCAGCTCGTCGAGGCAGACAAGCGGCCGCCCGAGCGCCGGGGCCGGAGCGAAGCGGTAGCCGCGGCCGTCGGGGACACGCCGGCCCAACAGCTCTGCGCGGTCGAGGTCCGAGGCCACCCGGACGGCCTCGGGCTCTGCGAGCCCGAGCAGGCGGGCGAGCAGGCGCGGCACCGTCGTCTTCGCGGTCCCGGGCGGTCCCC
>JAJZZB010000034.1 GCA_021797795.1 Actinomycetes bacterium
CACTGCGCCTCATCGGCGGGGTGGTCCTGGCGCTGTGCCAGAAGAGGTTCCTCTCACAGGTGCGCAGAGGCACGGCACGGCACGGCGGCGCCCTCTGGGCACGGCGGCCCTCCGCCGTCGCCGGCCGGTCGTAGCCGGCTGCGGCACGCGAGACTCCCGGCATGCCCGACGCGGTGGTGATCGGTGCGGGCCACAACGGGCTCGTGGCGGCCAACCTGCTCGCCGACGAAGGGCTCGAGGTCCTCGTGCTCGAGCGCAACGGCGAAGCGGGCGGCGCCGTCCGCACCGGCGAGCTCACGCTGCCCGGCTTCCGCCACGACCTCTTCTCCGCCTTCTACCCCCTCGCTGCCGTCTCGCCGGTGCTCTCCTCGCTCGGCCTCGAGGCCTACGGGCTCACCTGGCGCCACGCGCCGCTCGTCCTCGCGTCCACGCTGCCGGGTGGCCGCAGCGTCGCGGTCTCGCGCCGGCTCGAGGAGACGGTCCGCTCCCTCGAGGCCGACCACCAGGGTGACGGCGCCCGTTGGGAGCAGATGATGCAGCGCTGGCACTCGGTACGCGACGGCGTCGTGCAGGCGCTGTTCTCCCCCTTTCCGCCGGTCCGGGCGGGCGCCGGGATGCTGCGGCGCCTCGGCCCCTCCGGGCTCGTCCACTTCGCCCGCGACCTCGTGCTCCCGGTGCGGCGGATGGGTGAGGAGTGGTTCGGCGGCGAAGCCGCCGCCCTGCTGCTCGGCGCCTCGGCGCTGCACGCCGACCTGCCGCCTGAGTCGGCCGGGAGCGGTGGGTTGGGCTTCCTGCTCGCCTGCCTCGCCCAGGACGTCGGATTCCCGGTGCCCGAGGGCGGGGCGGGCGCGCTCACGGGGGCCCTCGTCGCCCGCCTCCGGCGCCGGGGCGGCGAGGTGCACTGCCGGCGGGAGGTGAGCCGTGTCGTGGTGAGGCGGGGTCGGGCGGTCGCCGTGCGGACGGCCGACGGCGACGAGATCGAGGCCCGGGCGGTCCTGGCGAACGTCTCGGCCCCGGCGCTCTACCTCCGGCTGGTCGGCTCCGAGCACCTGCCCGCCTCCTTCCTCGCCGACGTCCGCTCGTTCCACTGGGACGCTGCGACCGTGAAGGTGGACTGGGCGCTGTCGGCCCCGGTGCCGTGGGGGTCCGAGGAGGTGGGGAACGCCGGCACCGTCCACATCGCCGACGGGCTCGACGAGCTGACCGAGCATGCCGCCGCCCTCGCCACGAGGCGGCTTCCTGCCCGACCCTTCCTCGTCTTCGGCCAGCAGGCCAAGGCCGACCCGTCCCGCGCCCCGATCGGCTGCGAGACCGCCTGGGCCTACACCCACGTCGCCCGCGAGCTGCGCGGCGACGCCGGCGGCGAGCTCGACGTCGGAGGGGACGCCTGGGTGCCCGGCTTCGTCGACCGGATCGAGCGCCGCGTCGAGGAGCACGCCCCCGGCTTTCGCGACCGGATCCTCGCCCGGCACGTCTTCGGCCCGGACCAGTTCGGCAGGGAGGACCCCAACCTCGACAGGGGCGCCGTCAACGGCGGCACCTCCCAGCTCCACCAGCAGCTGGTCTTCCGCCCGGTGCCCGGCTGGGGACGGGCCGAGACCCCGGTGGCGGGGCTGTACCTCGCCTCCGCCTCGGCCCATCCCGGCGGAGGGGTGCACGGTGCCCCCGGGGCGAACGCCGCCCGGGCCGCCCTCGCGAGCGCCCCCCGGCTCCGGGCGGCCGTCTTCGGCCGGGGCGGGGTGGGCGCCCTCACGGGCCGGCGCTCCGGGGGAGCTGTTGAGGAACGATGACGGCGCCGTCCGTCTACCGGTGTGCATCCGAGGCCCCTGGGCGGGCCGCCGCGAATGCCAGAACGGCGGCATCGATTCACAGCGAATGCACAGAGTCCGGTCGCCGCCGTGCGCCGGTGCGCATCAGGCCGGCCTGACCGCCTCGGGCCGTCGCCGATGACCTGGACCGACGCCTGGAGGTGGTGGCGGGCGCCAGGGGGCGACCGGCGCCCGCCACCACGCCGGAGGCGTGCAGGCCGCGTCAGCCGATTGCCGCGGAGCACGAGCGGCGCATTTAGACTCCATCGCCATGACGGTCGGTCAGTGGCTAGGTCAAGCGCGCCCTGCTGCCGACGTCGACCTCCTCGAGAGCCCTGTCGAGCCGGCGGTCGCCGGCCGGCGGACCGGCCAGCCCCTCGAGGCGCCCGGGCGCCGGGCGGCGGGCCCGGACCGCCTCGATCGGTGGCGGGAGGAGCTCGCCTGGCCCTTCCTCGTCTACGGCTCCACCCGCCTGGCGCTCATCGCGCTGGCGGTCGTCTGCGACGTCGCCTTCGGCAGCGTGGTCCCGAGGCTCTCGATCTCGCACGAGTTCGGGAACTGGGACGGCTGGTGGTACATCCGGGTCGCCACCCTCGGCTACCCGACACAGGTCTCGCACGCCCAGACGACGCTCGGCTTCTTCCCGCTCTACTCGATGGTGATGTGGCTCGTCAGCCACCTCCTGCTGTCGTCCTACATGGTCGGCGGCCTCGTCGTCTCCCTCGTCGGGGGTTTCGTGGCGACCGTCCTCGTCCAGCGACTGGCGACGGACTGGTGGGGCCCCGAGGTGGCCCGCAAGGCGGTCCTCGTCTTCTGCCTCTTCCCCGGCAGCGTCGTCTTCACGATGGACTACTCCGAGGGGCTGCTCATCCCGCTCGTGGTCGGCACCATGCTCGCCCTCCACCACCGGCGCTGGCTGCTCGCAGGGGTCCTGGCCGGCCTGGCGACGGGCATCGGACCGGACGCCCTCACCGTCGTCGCCATGTGCGGCGCTGCCAGCCTCGTCCAGTTCTGGCGCTACGGCTGGCGGGACTCCGAGGCACGCCGGAGCCTCGTCGCCCCGCTGCTCGCACCGGCCGGTGCGGTCGCCTTCGCCCTCTTCCTCAAGATCTGGACCGGGTCGTTCTTCGCCAGCCTCGTCGCCCAGCGGTACGGCTGGCACGAGTCGACGTCGCTGCTCGCCATCCCGAACCAGCTCGTCGGGCTGGCTCGCGAGATCACCTCGCCGGCGCACCTGGCGGCGATCAACCTCAACAACATCGTCGCCCTGCTCGGGACGGCCTTCCTCGTCGTCGGCCTCAGATGGCTCTGGAGGGACCGCCGCACCCTCCCGCTCGAGGTGTGGGTCTACGTGGCGGCCATGACCCTGCTCATGGTGACCTCGGCACACGTCCCGCCGAACCCCCGGCTGCTCATCACGGCCTTCCCGGTCGTCCTCATCTTGGCCAAGTGGGTGCACGGCCGGGCCTGGCGGAACCTCGTCTTCGTCACGGCCGCCTCGCTCATCGGCCTGAGCGCCCTCACCTACGTGGGCAGCGTCCTCCGGCCCTGACCGGACCAGGCGGCCGCTCCGGTCACCCGGGCGGGCACCGTGCCGGCGGGCTGACTGGCTAACTCGCCGTCGTGGCCCGGCGGGAGAAGAGCCGGACGTCGACCGCGCTGGCGTACCCGAAGGACGCCTGGCCGAGGACCCGGTAGTCGTGCTCGAGGCCGTCCAGGAGCCGGTGGAAGCGAGCCACGTGCAGGCGGGAGGTGGCCGTCGCCGAGGAGCCGACGTGGGAGGAGACGAGCCAGACGCGCCGGCAGCGGCGGGAGGCGGCGGCGAGCTGGTCGGCCGGCAGCGTGGCGTAGTCCTCCACGAAGGGCTTGGTCAGTCCGAACGGCGTCGTCGGAAGGATCGGGCGGGGGACGGGGCGCCCGGAGCGGAGACCCGGCAGGTAGTAGTCGAACGCCTGGCGCCCGTCCGAGGGGTAGAAGGCGATGCAGTCGCCTGCCTGCGCCCGAGAGAGCACGTGGGACGTCGCCGCCCGCCAGTTCTCCGGCGAGACGCCGTAGGTGGGCGCGATCTGGAGGCCCCTCAGCACGACGAGGGCGCCGAGGCCGCTCCAGCCGGCCACTCGGCCGAGGCGGGTCTCGAACAGCAGCCAGGCGAGGCAGAGCGGGACCGCCGGCGCCGAGATGAGCAGGTACCTCGACTGGTAGACGGACTGGCCGACGAAGGACTCGGCGAGGTCGAGCACGAAGGGGACGACGACCCAGCCCGCGACGAGCACGCCGGCGAAACGGGCCCGGTCGGCCTGCCGGCCGCCGAGCCCGTCGTGCCGGGACGACAGGGCGGCGCCGGCCGCGCACACGAGGAGCGCCAGGGTGAGGGCGAGCAGCGGGAGGCTCGTGGCCGTCTGGTGGAACAGAGGCGGCAGCGCCGAGGAGACGAGCGACTCCACCACGGCGCCCGTCGTCGACAGGTCCGGCCTCGGGACCCAGAACAGCTGGCCGGCGCCGCGCTGGCGGGCGAGGACGAGGATCGGAAACGCGCAGACCGCCGTGAGGGCGAGCGCCAGGACGACCTGGCGGAGGCGGCGGCGGTACCAGACGAGCGACAGGAGCTGGGCCGGGACGACGAGGAGCGCGAGGAGGCTCATGTAGGACCCGAGGACGAGCGCCACGACGTAGGCGGGCCACGCCCACGCCGGCGGGTGGCCCGGCCGCCGGCGGGACTCGCCGTCGACGAGCGCGACGAAGCCCACGAAGGAGAGAGCGGCGAAGGCGAACATCATCGAGTACGCCCGGGCGTCCTGCTGCCAGTAGACGAGCGGCAGGCTGACCGCCGTCAGCACGCCGGCGGCGAAGCCCACCGTCCGGTCGAACAGCCGGGTGCCGACCGCCGTGACGGCGCCGGCCGTCAGCCCTCCGGCGAGCACCGACGGCATGCGGAGGACGACGGTCGAGCTCCCGAACAGGCCGATGAGGACGTGGATGAGGGCGTAGTAGGCGAGCATGTTGCCGCCGTCCCTCTTCATCCCGGTCCACAAGGCCGCCCCGTGCTGACTCGAGATGGCGATGGTCGCCGACTCGTCGAGCCAGATGCTCCGCGACGAGAGCGCGACGGCACCGAGTGCGATCGCCAGCCCGACCGGCACGACCGCCGTGGCCACGAGCGACAGGCGCATCCGCGTGGACGGACGCCTCGAGAGCCCGGCGACCGTCACGGGCCGAGTCTCGCGCACCGCCCCGGCCCGCCTGTCGCGTCGCGGCCCGCCCGAGGTAGCCTCGCCGCTTCGTGGAGAGCGCCGAGATACGCCTGAGAACGGGGCGGCGGTGGGCGCTCGACGTCACCGGCGAGGTGGCGGCCTTCGCCGCCGGCAAGGGCGGCGGCCTCTGCCACCTCTTCCTCCCCCATGCGACTGCCGGGCTCGCCCTCATGGAGCTCGGCTCGGGCTCGGAGGAGGACCTGCTCGACGCCGTCGAGGCCATGCTGCCCCGCGACCGGCGCTACCGGCACGCCCACGGCTCTCCTGGGCACGGGCGGGACCACCTCCTCCCGGCCTTCGTGAGCCCGTCGCTCGTGCTGGCGGTCGAGTCCGGCGAGGTGGTGCTCGGCACCTGGCAGCGGGTGGTGGTCATCGACCCGAACGTCGACAATCCCGACCGGCGCCTCCTCCTGCGTTTCCTGCCGGCCGGCTGACCCCGGCCGGAGAGATAAATATCCAACGGGTAAGTTACGCGGTAGGCTCTCCCGCAGCCCGACAGAGGAGTGGACACGGTCCGGACGGTGAGCGCCGAGAGAGAGCATTTCGACGTGCTGATCGTCGGCGCCGGCCTCTCGGGGATCGGCGCAGCCTCGCACCTGAAGGCCCGTTGCCCGTCCAAGAGCTTCGTCATCCTGGAGGCGCGTGAGACGATCGGGGGGACCTGGGACCTGTTCCGCTACCCCGGCATCCGGTCCGACTCGGACATGTTCACCCTCGGGTACTCCTTCAAGCCCTGGCGCGAGCCGAAGGCCATCGCCGACGGCCCCTCGATCCTCCGCTACATCAAGGAGGCGGCCGAGGAGAACGGGCTTGTGGACCGCATCCGGCTCGGCCGGCGGGTGGTGGCCGCCGACTGGTGCTCGGCGACGGCCCGCTGGAACCTCGAGGTCGCCACGAGCTCGGGCGGCACCGAGGAGCTCACCTGCTCGTTCCTCTACGCCAACACCGGCTACTACCGCTACGACGAGGGCTACTCGCCCCGTTTCGAGGGCTCGGAGCACTTCGGCGGCCCGATCGTGCATCCCCAGCACTGGCCCGAGGACCTCGACTACGCCGGCAAGAGGGTGGTCGTGATCGGGAGCGGTGCCACCGCGGTCACCCTCGTGCCGGCGATGGCGGAGACGGCGGCGCACGTGACGATGCTCCAGCGGTCACCGAGCTACATCGCCTCGCTGCCGGCGCGCGACCCGCTGGCGGACCTCGCCAGGTCGAGGCTCCCGGCCGAGCTCGCCTACTCCCTGCTGCGCTGGAAGAACGTCCTCCTCGCGATGGCCTCGTACCAGCTGAGCCGGCGGGCGCCGCGCTTCATGCGCTCGCTGCTGACAAAGGGGGTGGCGAGACACCTCCCGCCCGACTTCGACGTCGCCACCCACTTCACGCCCCGCTACGACCCCTGGGACCAGCGGCTCTGCCTCGTGCCGGACGCCGACCTGTTCAAGGCGATCTCGGCAGGGCGGGTGAGCGTCGTCACCGACCATGTCGAAGGCTTCACCGGGTCGGGGATCCTCCTCGCCTCGGGCGGCGAGCTCGAGGCCGATGTCGTCGTCACGGCGACCGGTCTCAACATGCTCGTCCTCGGGGGCATGCGTGTCCTCCTCGACGGCGAGCCCGTCGAGCTGGCGACAACGGTCGGCTACAAGGGCATGATGTTCAGCGGTCTCCCGAACCTGGCGGCGACGATGGGCTACACCAACGCCTCCTGGACGCTCAAGGCCGACCTGGCAGCCGAGTACGTCTGCCGCCTGCTCGGCTACATGGACTCGCACGGCTACCGCGTCTGCGTCCCGGAGGCCCCCGACCCGAGCCTGCCGACCGAGCCCTTCGTCGGGCTGGCCTCCGGCTACGTGCTCCGCTCGGTCGACTCCCTCCCCCGCCAGGGGGCGCGCACGCCCTGGCGGCTCCACCAGAACTACCTGCTCGACCTGCGGGCGCTCCGCCACGGCAGGATCGCCGACGAGGGCATCTCGTTCCACCGGGACGGCCGCGACGCCACCGAAGGGCCCCGCCGTACGGTGGAGGTCTGACCGGAAGTCGCCTTTTCCCAGGTCACAGCCAGAATTCTCTCAATGCGAGGGTCGGGCCTGCCGATACTTTGCAGATGCGGGTCACGCCGGCGGCGCTCGGTGACGGCGAGAACCGCCACCCGGGACGCTGCCGCGTCTGTGACGCCGACATCCTGTTCCTCTCGAGCTGCCCGGCCTGCGGCGCACCGTCCGACTCCCCCCCAAAGGGCGCTCTCGACCCGGCCGGTGCCGGGCCGGCGGTCGCCGCCGGGAGCGTCCTCGGAGACGGCGCCCGCTCCCGCACGCCGCAACCGGCGGGCCGGCCTCCGCTCTCCCCGGTCCCGGGCTCGAGCGGGCGGCCGATGCGCCCCTCAGACGAGTGGACCACCGCCGCAGATCGGGCAGTGACCGGCCGGGCGAGGCGGCTCACGATCGCCCTCGGGCTCGTCGCCGCGCTGGCGGTCGGCGCCGGGCTGGTGGCGAGCGGGCTCACCTCGAGGATCCGCCAGCCGGGGGCGACGCCGAACCTCCTGCCTCCCCGCTTGTTCCGCGGCGGCGGCTTCCCGTTCACGGCGTCCCTGCCGAGCGCTCCGGCGACCTCGCACACCCGCCTCGTGCTCGCCAACCGCCGCTACGTGGCGACCGTGTACTCGTCCGCCGCCGGCGGGGTCACCGCCTCGATCGGCGTCTACCCCTTCCCGGTCGGGTCACCGGCGCGCTTCCACCTGCGCTCGTTCGTCTCGGCGTTCCTCGCCAAGGGGTCGGCGCAGCGCGGTGGCCTGTCCATGGCGCGCACGACGCGCGTCGAGGGCATGAAGGCCGTCCCTCTGACGGGCGTCGGCGGACGGGCCGGAGGGATCGGGATGGTGGTGCTCGACGGCCATGTCGCCTACGAGGTGCTCGTCCTCGGCCCCTCGAGGCTCGCCGCCCCCCTCTTCCGCGAGGTGATGGCACACTTCCGGGTGGCCCACCCCTCGCTCGGCTTCGGCCTCTGAGCTCTCCTCAGCGACGCGCTCGGGGTCCCGGCCTGGCCGTCCGAGCACCCTCGGCCAGCTGGTGGACGAAAAAGCGCACGACGGTGCCGGCGATCCACCGTGGCGACGGGTGCTCACCTGGCGTGAGCAGGCCGTGCCCGCCGCCCGAGACGAGGACGAGCCGGACCGGGACCCGATCTGCCCGCAGGGCGGCGGCGAAGCTGACCGACTGTGAGAACGGCACGAGGTGGTCGGCCGTGCCCTGCAGGATGAGGAAGGGTGGGTCCCCTGGCGCCACGTGCCGGAGCGGGCTCGCCGCCTCGAGCACCGGCGACGGTGTCCCGGCCTCGACCCCGAAGGTGGCCCGGATGTAGCGGTGCAGCGCTCCCCCCCACACGGCGGCGGAGAGGTCGACCGGACCGAACTCGTCGACGACCGCCAGGGGCCGGGCGGTCTCACCTCGATATGGCTCGCCCCGGTAGCGGTACGAGTGCGGTGCCGTGCCGAGCAGGCTGACGAGCTGGCCGCCGGCGCTGTCACCCCAGGCCCCGATGCGGGCCGGGTCGATCCCGAGCTCGGCGGCGTGCGCCCTGAGCGAGCGCATGGCGCACTCGACGTCACGGATCTGGGCCGGCCACCGGGCGCCGGGCGCCAGCCGGTAGCCGACGGAGGCCACGGCGATCCCGCTGCGGACCAGGCCGGCGAGGATCGGGGAGTCGGCGAGGGCACGCATCGGGTGGCCACTCACCCAGCCGCCCCCGTGCACCTGCAGGACCGCCGGCAGCGGCAGCTTCCGGCCGGTCGGCATGAACAGGTTCATGTGAAGGGGCGTCCCGCCCTCGTTGCAGTAGGTGAGCGTCTGCTCGCTCACGCCGGGACCGCCGGAGGCCTCGGCCAGGCCGACGGTGACGGCGCCGCTCACGAGGGCGGCGAGGAGGGCGCCGGCCGTCACGAGGAGGCCGAGGCGCCGGTACGAGAAGGGCGGAGGAGACATGTGCGAGCTCGAGACGACGTAGGGACCCACGGCGCGGACGAGCCCGCAGAGACCTGCGCCGTCTCGAGGAGTTCAGCCGCCCACAGACGATGCTACCGGCGAGCCGGCGACCGGCTCGTCGACGCATGTCCCCCTTGCGCCGGCGACAGGCGCCAGGCCCGCCTGGCGCCCCGACCCACTACCGTCGCGGCGATGCAGCTCGACGGGATCCGCGTGGTGGTGACGGGAGCGACCAGCGGTCTCGGCGAGGCGATGGCCGACGCCCTCCTCGACGAGGGCGCGACTGTGGCCTTCGCCAGCCGACCCGGGCCCCGGCTCGACGTCGCCGTCGCCACGCGCCGACAGCGCGGCCTCGCCGCCCTCGCCCTCCCGACCGACGTGCGCGACCCGCGCTCGGTCGAGCGGTCGGCCGCCGAGGTGGTCGACCAGCTCGGCGGGGTCGACGTCGTCGTGAACAACGCCGGTATCGGGATGCGGAGCGTCAACCCCCGCTTCCTCGAGCACGCCACGGCCTTCTTCGAGGTGCCGCCCGAGCGCTTCACAGACCTCGTCGCCACCAACCTCACCGGCTACTTCCTCGTCGCCCGGGCGTTCGCACCCGGTTTCGTCGCGGCGCGCCGCGGCCGCTTCGTCAACGTCACGATGAACCACGAGACCATGCGCCGGAAGGGCTTCGTGCCCTACGGGCCGGCCAGGGCCGGCGCCGAGGCGCTCAGCCTCATCATGGCCGAGGACCTGCGTGAGCATGGCGTTGCGGTCAACCTGCTCCTCCCGGGAGGGGCGACCGCGACGGGCATGATCCCCGACGAGCTGCCCGACGAGGCCCGCGCCCGCCTGCTCCCGGCGGCGATCATGGGGCCGCCGGCCGTCTTCCTCGCCTCGAGGGAGTCGGACGGCCTCACCGGAGCCCGCATCGTCGCCAAGGACTTCGAGCAGTTCCTCGCTGCCTTCCGCGCCGGCGGCGGAGCCGCGGTCGTCTCGTGAAGGGCCCGGAGTCGGACGAGGAGATCGCCGACTTCCTCGCAGAGCTCGGCCTACCGGGCATCGTGGACGCTCACGTCCACTTCCTGCCAGACGCCCTCCAGGAAGCCGTCTGGCGGTGGTTCAACCGGCTGAGCCCTCCGTGGCCGGTCGCCTACCGCGCCTCGTCGGCGGAGCGGCTGGCGACGCTCCGCCGGCTCGGCGTCCTCCACCACAGCGCCCTCGCCTACGCCCACCGTCCCCGGATGCTGGGGTTCCTCAACGACCACACGATGGCGCTCGCCGCCCGGGAGCCATCTGTCATCCCCACATTCACGATCTATCCCGAGCCCGGCGTCGCCGCCGAGACCTCGCGGCGGCTGGCGGCGGGAGGCGCCTGCGTGAAGGTCCACCTGCAGGTGGGCGGCTTCGATCCGACCGACCGGCTGCTCGAGGAGACCTGGGGGCTGCTGGCGGAGGCCTCGACACCGGTCGTCCTGCACGCCGGCGCGGTGGAGGACGGGTCGGGCAACGAGCAGTGGTGCGGGCCCGACCCCGTCCGGCGTCTCCTCGAGCGCCACCCCGGCCTGCGTCTCGTCATCGCCCACCTCGGAGCGCCCGACTACGACGACTTCGTCCGGCTGGCCGCCGAGCACTCCTCGGTCTGGCTGGACACGGCGATGGTCTTCACCGACCCGCCCCACCTCGGGCCGGCGCCGGGTCACCTCGTCGGGCGACTCGAGGCGCTCGGCGAGCGCGTCGTGTTCGGGTCCGACTTCCCGACCATCCCGCACCGCTACGCCGCACAGGTGCGGGGCCTGGGCGAGGGTGGCTTCTCGGAGGACTGGCTGCGCGCCGTGCTGTGGGAGAACGGACGCAGGCTCTTTCGCCTCGGGCCCTGATCGTGTTGTACCGGCCGCCTGCAGGCCGCTGGCGGCGCAGCTGAGCGGCGGGCCCCTTGCGCCCGGCGCTCAGCTGGCGTGCGTCACCCCACCGCCCGCCTGCTTGGCGGCCTCGGGCGCCGGCTTTTTTGTCTGGTCCTCCTCGCCGGCGGCTGCCGGAGGCGCGGGGGCCGAGTGCAGCTGGTCGGCTTCGTGGTAGGCGGCCTCGAAGGTCTCGGTCGCGAGGGTCATCGCCTCGTCGTGCTCGCGCAGTGCGGCCTGGAGCTGCTGCGCCCGGCCGTGCGAGGCCGCCGTGACGGCAGCCTCGTAGGCGCTGACCGCGTCCCGCAGGCTCGTCGCCCGCTCGACGCCCGCCCGGTAGATCGACTCCGCCCGCAGCGCACCCGCCTGCTTGATCGCCCGGGCACGCTGGGCAGCGCTCTCGGCCGCCACCTCGGCCGCCTTCAGCGCCTCCTCGTGGGCACGCTGGGCAGCCTCGAGCTCGTCCTTGTAGGCCTGCTCGACGGACCTCGCCGCAACGTCCTCGGCCCGCTGGAGCGAGCCCTCGTAGCGCTCCTCGGCGGCGCGGGATCCCTTCGCCCGGGCCGCCTCGGCCTGGCGCAGCTGCTGGTCGTGCTGCTCGGTGAGCCGCTTCAGCGCCTCTGCCCGGGCCACGGAGGCCGCCCGGATGACGTCGGCGCGGGCGACAGTCGCCTTGTGGACGAGGCGAGCCCGCTCGAGCTCGGCGGCGGCGACCTCGTCGGCGGCTCTCAGCGCCTCGTCTCGGGCCTGCTCTGCGGCCCGCATCGCCTCGTCCTCGACGTGGGCCCCGGTCTCGAGCCGGATGACGTTGCTCTTCATGCTGCTCCTCTCTCGACGCGCCGGCACACGGGTGCCAGGTTCGCGATGAGGCTCTCGCCTGCCACGCCATCAGAGCGCCTCGGGGCGAGGAATGCAAGAGGTGGCGGATCCTGCCACCTCATCGTCACGTCATCGTCGGCACCGTTCCCGCCGGCCCGGCGGGAACGGTGCTCAGCCGGCGGCGGCCTGGTAGGCGAGACGGAAGTAGTCGAACGCCAGCTTGTACTGTCCCGAGCCGAGCGCATCCTCGGCGAGGGTCTCGTCCCGGGAGGCCTGCGGGTTCACCGGCTGCCCGGCCGCCAGCATCGCCTGGATCGTCTGGGTGACGACCGAGTTGACGCCGACGGGCGAGGAGTCGAGGTAGCCGCCCGAGCTCGTCGGCAGCTCCATCTGCGCCAGCGGCGGCATCGAGGTCGGCTCGGCGAGAGCCTGCTCGATCGCCAGCGTCAGCTGCTGGTGGAACTGGGAGGTGCCCTGGTTCGTCAGGTTGGCGAGGTTCGTGTCGATCTCGTTGGCCGTGCCGGCGACCTGGGTCAGCTGCTGGAAGGTCTGGTAGGCGGTGTTGTCGGTGTTGCCGGCAAGGTTGGCGAGGTAGATCGAGGCGCAGTCGTTGCTGACCGACTGGAGGTAGGCGAAGGTGTCATGGGTGATGGCTACCCCGAGCTGGATCGCCGCCAGGATGATGCGGGCGATGTTCGGGATGGTGACGTTGCCGAAGGCTGTGCTCAAGCCGTTGGGGATGACCGCCACGGCCTCGGCGATGACGTCGACGGCGACCTGCAGGGCGAAGATGGCCGTCTCTCCGTAGTTCATGCCGGGAGCGCCGTTCGGGCAGGACGCCGCCGGGAACAGAGCGACAGGCTGAGAGGGCTGGAAGTTCGTCTCGGCGGTGGGCGAGACGAGCCGGGCGCCCATGCCGGCGAGGTGGAGCGAGCTGCCGTGGATCCGAGCCGCCGGGCTCGACCCCGAGGTCGACGAGCCGGCCGAGCCGTTCAGCTTCAGCATGCCGGCTGCTTTCACGGCGACGTTGTCCGCCTGCTGGAAGGTGCTCGAGAGCGAGCTGAAATTGGGGACGCTCGAGGTGGCGGTGTAGATCATCGACAGGTCCGACTGCGACAGGGTGCCGACCTGCTGCTGGAACGTCTGCGGCGTCATGACCTGTTGGGTCTGGCCACCGGCGGGTACGGCCGTGGCGGCCGTGTAGATCTCCCCGTAGAGGCTGTCCAGCTGGCTGGCATAGCCAGCCGGTGCCTGGACGGTCGGGTTCGTGACGACCGTCGTCGTGGTGGTCGACGAGGTCGTCGGGGCCGAGGTGGTCGTGGTGGACAGATCCGTCGCGCTCAGGCTGGCGGCATCGATCGGACGGATGGTGCTCGTGGCGGTCGGAGCCCCGAGGCGCCCGACGACCACTCCGAGCCCGACCGCCGTGCAGACTCCGATGACGAGGGCGGCGTGGCGACCGCCCCGGTGGCGCCGCTGGTGACCCCGCGCTGGTCCCTCCCCGGTTCCCCCACGCTCGCCTTGCCTGGATCGAGTCATTGCCCTGCTGCTCCTTTGACGATGAACCGAGCGGTCATGGTTGGCGGAACCGCCGAGAAACCCTCGAGCGGCGCCAGCAGCCAGTCGGAGAGCCCGCGGACCAGGGGTACGGCGACAGCCGCCTGAAGGGCGGTCGTGGCCGGCGCGACGACGTAGTAGCCGACGACGTAGGCGGTCGCCTTGGTCCAACCCCTCTTGTCGTAGAGGGACACGCGACCGAGCCTGCCGAGGGCGCAGCGAAGTGTCCTGGTGAGCGTCCGGTGTGCCCTGGCATACAGCGTCGCCCTCGCCGGGCGGGCGTGCCCGGTCGGGTAGAGCGTGACGGCCGAAGGGTAGCGACCGGCGGTGACGGTCAGCTTCAGCTCGACGGCGACTGCGTCCCTCGGCACTCCGTGGTGGGCCGCGATGGCGAGCACTCGGGTGGTGCGCGGTCGCAACAGCCCGCTCACCGCCGTGTCGAGGACCCGCCCGATGCGCGCCAGCCGGTGATAGGCGAGGGGATCGGCCACGTAGGTGAAGCGGTCGCCGCTGACGGCGGCGCTCTCGCCGGCGGCGGTGACCACGCTCACGCGCACCGCACCTGTCGTCGCCCGCGGTGGCGACAGGACCGTGAGCGACGTCCCCGAGGCGTTGACGGTGACGTGGGAGCCGGCGAGCGAGCCGAAGTCGACGCGGGTGGTCCCGAAGAGGTTGGTGCCCGACACCGTCACGAGCGTCCCGCCACGGACCGGCCCCGAGGAAGGACCGACCGAGGAGATGGCGGGGGGAACGGCGTGGTTGCCCACGTAGGTGAAGACGTCCATGGCGTTCTGCGTCGAGCTGCCGATCGCCCCCGAGACGAGGACGTTCACCCACTCGGCGCCCAACGACGGGGGCGCGAGCGCGGTGAGGCTCGTCCCGTTGGCGTTGACGGCGAAGTTGGCGCTCTTCGTGCCGAAGGTCACCGCCGACACCGCACCGAGGTCCGAGCCGGTGATGGTGACCGCCGTGCCGCCACCCACCGGTCCGGACGTCGGGCTCACCGAGGCGACGGCGAGCCTCGGCGCCGAGGTGTAGGTGAAGATGTCGGCGCTCAGGGTGGGCGACGTCCCGCCCGGGCCGGTCACCGTGACGTCGACGGCCCCGGCCGCCACCGGGATGGGCGAGGTCGCCACGATCTCGGACCCGCTCGTCGAGACCGTGAAGGTCGGAGCGAGCTGCGTCCCGAAGCGCACCGCCGTGGCGCCGGCGAAGTTGGAGCCGAGGATCGTGACCTGCGTGCCGCCGGTGCCCGGACCGCTCGTCGGCGAGATGGAGGACACGGCCGGCTGGAGCGAGCCTCCCGGCGGCGCCGTGAACGTGACGGTGGTGTCGTGGGTGAGCTCGGTCGCCGTCGTGAGGTCGGTCGCCTGGTAGGCCACGGTCTCGGGCGTGAGATCGGTGACGGTGAACTTCACCACGCCGGCCGCGTCGGAGACGGGGTCGGCCGTCGTGATCATCGAGTGCCCCGACCCCTGCGACAGGCTGACCGTGTCGCCCGCCACCGGCGATCCGTTGTTCTCGAGGGTCACGGTGACGGTCGAGCTCGAGGTGCCGTCCGCCTCCACCGTCGTCGGCGAGGCGCTGATGGTCGAGGTCGTGTTCTCGTTGGGACGCAGTACGAAGGCGACCGAGGCCTGCTGCGCGATCTGCACGCCGGTGGTCTGGTCGGTCGCGGTGAACGTCACCGTCTCGGGGTTCGGGTCGGTGACGGTGAAGGTGGCAACGCCGCTCGCGTCGCTCACTCCCCCGGCGACCGGGCTCACAACGGCGCTCTGGGAGGAGGCGACGAGCGAGACGGTGTCGTTCTGGATGGGGCTGCCGCTGGCGTCCTTCAAGGTGACCGTCACCGTCGAGGTCTGGGACGAGCCCCCTGCCACGTAGGTGTAGACGGCGTGCGGCGAGGCGGTGACCGTCGACTCGTGCGCCTCGTCGGGAACCGGGATGTAGTCGACGGTGACGGTGCCGAGCGTCCGGTCGTTGTCCGACAGGTCGACGACCGAGTAGGTGACCGTGCCCGGCGTCGTGGAGCCGACCGTGAAGCTGGCCGAGCCGCTCGCGTCGGTCGTCGGGTTGCTCGGCGAGGGCGGGAGCGAGCTGCCCTGGGCGACCAGCCCGAGCGAGAGGCCGGGAATCGGGTTCCCCGACGAGTCCTTCACCGTCACGCTCACGGTCTCGTCGCCCGAGCCCGTCGCCTCGGGGTTGGCCGGGCCCGCCGACACGGTCGTGTTGGAGAGGTCGGGCGGGTTCGTGAAGGTGACCTGGGCGTCGGCGACAAGCGGCGTGCCTGCAACGCTGACGGGGATGTCGATGGTGCCGATCGGTGAGGACGAGCGGACATCGAAGGTGATGTCGCCGTTGGCTTGCGTCGTCGTCGAGAGCGGGACAACGGTCACCGAGGGCCAGCTCGAGGTGTCGAGCGTGACCGGCTCTCCGGCGAGCGGGTGCTGCCCGCCGTCCTCGACGTGGACCGTCACGGCCGACACGCCCTGGCCGTCGCCGACGACGGTCGGAGGCGAAGCCGAGACGGTCGAGTTGGTCGCCGAGACCGCGCCGGTGACAAAGGAGACGACCGGCTGCTGGTTGGCGCCGGTCAGCGTCAGCCCGTCGGTGGTGTCAGTGGCGGTGTAGGTGACCGTCTCGACGTTGGCGTCCTGGACGGTGAAGTAGGCGTTCCCGTTGCAGTCCGTCGTGCCCGGCGCCGGCGCGGTGCAGCTCTCGGCCTTCAGCACCTGGGTCTGGCTGGGGGTGATGACCGGCGTGATCACCGAGGCGGTCCCTGGGCTGCCGGCAAGGGTCACCGCCTTACCGACCTCCGGGTTCCCCTCGGCATCGAGCAGGGTGACCTGGACGGTCGCCTGGGCGCTCCCGTTGGCGAGCACCGTGGCGGACTGACCGAAGTCGACGCTCACCGAGCTCGTCGCGGCCGAGGTCGGCCCGGGGAGGAACTGGACGACCGGGATGTTGACGTTGTCGCCGGAGTAGAGCGTCGGCATGGTGAAGCCGTCGGTGAGGTCGGTGATCTGGAAGGCGACCACCTGGGCGCGGGTGTCGGAGACGGTGAAGGTAGTCGTCCCGTTCGAGTTCGTGCAGCTGACGCCGGGGATCTGCGACGACGGCCCCTGGTCGCACAGCGAGCCGGGCGTCGGCGGATCCCCGGGGGAGATGACGACACCCTTCAGGTCCTCCGAGAGGGCCGGAGGCGACGGCTGGATGGGCTGCAGGACGATGGCCTGGTTGGTGACCGGGTTGCCGAACTGGTCCTGGAGCGTGATCGTGACGGTGGCCGTCGTGCTGCCGTTCGCCGTCACCGCCGTCTCCTGCTGGTTGACATATGTCCCGCCGGTGACCGAGACCGACGAGCCGGAGCCCTGCACCGACGGCGGGCTCGGATCGGCCGCCACGATCGTGATGGCGACCGTCTTGAGCGTCGTGGAGGGAGGCGGCGGCTCGTAGAGGAACATTCCGGCGCTCGTGTCCTGAGCGAAGAACAGGTCCGGTGTGCTGCTCGCGGTGGTGCCGTAGGCGTAGTACTGGGCCTCGCCGTTGGAGCCGGTCTGTGGCTCGCCGGTCCCCCCGGAGGTGGCGCCGATCGGGGAGGTCTCGGCTCCCTGGCCGCTCTCGACGCCGATGTAGACCGACTGGCCGGCGACGGGGTTGTAGAAGGCGTCGTAGATCGTCGCCGTGAGGACGGCGCCGTCCGAGGGGACGTTCGTCGCTGTCAGGTAGGGGTTCGCCGACGTGAGCGACGACGTCAGCTGCGAGGCATAGGGGTCCGGTGTGGTGTTGACGAAGCTCACCGAGTCGGATGCCGGCGCCGGGACCTGGGTGCTCCCCTGGACGCTGACGGTGTACTGGACGCCGTTGTAGGTCCCCTCGGTCGGGTTCACGACGCCGGCAACGTAGACGGTCATGCTGGCGCTGGCGGCGCCTGAGGGGAAGGAGAACGGGATGCCGACCTGGTTCGGTGCGGTCGAGGTCTGCGACACGGTGTTAGGAAGCTGGTCTTCGGTGTAGGTAATGGTGTCGGAGGAGTTCGTGTAGCTGATCTGGACGGCGTAGTAGTAGCTGGAGAAGGTGTCGCCGGCGGGCACCGTGCAGTTGTAGAGGGCAGCGGCCCCGCTGTGCACCTCGACGGCCGGGGGGAAGACGGTGCCCCAGGGAGCGCTCAGGGGCACGCCGCTCGGCCGGGGCGGGTTGGGAGCACTCAGGTTGACGACGCCGCTGTTGACGGCCGCCGGGAGGGAGAAGGTGACCTTCATCATCCCCTGGTCGTTGCCGATGTCGGTCTGGAGGCCGTTGTCGACCGGGCTGTTCTTCGAGGGGAAGGCGTAGTAGCCCGGGGTCCAATTCTTGTTGGACGTCCCGCACTGCTGGAAGCCGCCGATCGTGCCCTGGTCCTGGCCAGGAGACATCACCGTGACGTTGACGCTCGAGGCCTGGGTCGTCGCCGCCGCCGGAGAGGCGGCGCCAAGGACGCCCGCCCCGGTGGCAGTGATCCCGGCGAGGGTGGCCCCGAGCAGCCGGCCGAGGCGGTGGAAGCGCCTCATGACTGGCAGAAGCCTTCGATCGAGACGCTCAAGCCGACCTTGCCGAAGCGGTTGGAGATGTCGACGACCCCTCCCCTGCCGACGGCGACCACCACGAGGTTGGAGCGGGCGGTCCCCCGCCGCCAGCTGAGGTCAGGAGCGAGCGGTCGCAGGCCGCCGGCCGGGAAGAGGGCGAGCGAGGAGTTCGCCGTGGCCGAGAACGTCGAGACGTCGAGCACCACAGCCCGCGCGTCGGCCGGGACGCCGAGGACGCCCGCCACCTTCAGTCCGGCCGTCTGCCCCGGGCCGAGCCGCAGGACGCCGCCGGTGGAGGATCCGGCGAGCATCACCGGCACGAGAGGCGTATTGACGGTGCCCCGCAGCTTGTCCGCCGTCGTCGTGATGTAGCCGACGACGTCGATCGTGAAGTCGGCCGAGCCCTCGTGGTTGTAGATCTCGACCGACCCCTTGCGCCCGAGCTTGGCGACGACGAGGCTCGTCGTCGACGTCCCCCTGGCCCAGTTGAGGTTGCTGGCGAGGACCCGCCTGGTCCCCGTCGGGTAGACCTCGAACCAGGAGTTGGCGGTCGTCTTGGTCGCCGTCAGGTTGAACACGACGGCCGCCACGCCCGAGGTCGGGACTCCGTCGCGCCCGGTGAGGGTGACCGTGCGGGACGCTCCCTTGTGCACCGGACCGCCGCCGCCCTTGGCGGCCGAGTCCACGACCTGCCTCGGGCGAAGCGTGACGAGCCGCCCGCCGGCACCCGAGCCTGCGGTGTAGTAGCCCTGCAGGTCGACGACGACCTCGGCCGATCCGGAGGCGTTGACGATCGAGATGCTCCCGCCCGCCCCGAGCGGCACCTCGGCGAGGTGCGCCACCGTCTCACCCTTGGCCGCCGACATGGTGGTGGCGGCCGGCCGGGGATCTCCGGTCGGGAAGACCGTCAGCGAGGTGCGGGTGGTCACCTCCGTCATCGTGAGGTTCACCTCCACCGCTGTGGCGCGCGCGGGGACGCCGTAGCGGCCGGCCAGGGTGAGCGAGCGCGTGACGCCGGCCCGGAAGGGGCCGCCCTCTCCCGGGCGCCGCGTGTCGAGCAGGCGGGTCGGTGCCAGCGGGTGGTACTGCGATGCCGGTGCGACGTAGCTGAACTGCGGCGCCGAGGTGGTCGAGCTTGTTCCGCTCGGCGTGGTGACGGTCACCGGGACCGGCCCCGAGTAGAGCGCGGCCGGGGTCTTCACCGTGAGCGAGGCGCCCGACGAGCCGACCGAGAGGTCCGTGCCCGCCACTGCGCCGAAGTGCACCGAGGTGGCACCCCTCAGGTCCGAGCCCGAGACGGTGACGAGGGTTCCGCCGGTTGTCGGCCCGGTCGCCGGCGTCACCCTCGAGACCGCCGGAGGCGGCGGAGGCGAGCCGGTCGACGAGGCCAGATAGGTGAAGACGTCGTTCCTCGAGACCGGGGAGGTGGCTCCGCCGACCGTCACCGTGACGTCGATGCTGCCGGGGCTCGCCGCTCCCGGCGAGACGGCCGTCACCGACGTGCCGGTGGAGTTCACCGAGTAGCTGGAGGCCGGCACCCCTCCGAAGTCGACGGCCGAGGCGCCGGCGAGCCCGGACCCGCTGATGGTCACCCCTGTCCCGCCGCCGACCGGCCCGCTGGCCGGTGAGACGGCTGTCACCTGGGGACCGGTGGTCGGTGGGCTGGCCGGCAGGTAGGTGTAGGCGTCGGTCGTCGCGACCGGGCTCGTGCCGTAGGGTCCGGACTCGGTGACGCTCACCGTGCCGGCGGCGGCCGCCGGCGGGGCGGTGACCTCGATGGTGGTGCCCGTTCCCGGCTGGGTGAAGGTCGTGACCGCCGTGGAGCCGAAGAAGACCTTCGTCACCGAGGCGAGACCTGTACCGGTCAGGCTGACCGGCGTACCTCCAGCAAGCGGCCCCGAGTCAGGCGAGACCGACGTCACCGTCGGGGTGAAGCTCGAGTCAGCAAGGTAGGTGTAGGTGTCCGCCGGCGTGATGGTGCTCGATCCGAGCGAGTTCGTGACGGTCACGTCGACGGTGCCGGCGCTGGCCGCCGCGGGCGCCGTGGCCGTGATCTGCGTCTCGGCGCTGTTGACGGAGAACTGAGCCGGAGTCGTCCCGAACCTCACGCCCGAGGGTGCGACCCCGGAGAAGTTGGTGCCGTCGATGATGACGGTGTTCCCGCCGCTCACGGGCCCCGCAGACGGGGTGACGCTCGTCACCACCGGCCCCGGGGAGATGACGCCGCTCTCGTAGGTGAAGGCGTCGGACGGGCCGACCGGGCTCGTGCCGACGGCAGTCGCGACGGTGACGTCGACCGTCTCGGCGCTGGCGACCGCCGGTGAGACGGCGGTGATCGACGTCGGCGAGTTGGTCACGAACGAGACCGCCGGAGCGCTGCCGAAGTCGACTGCGAGGGCGTTGCCGAGGTTCGTCCCGGCGAGGGTGACACTCGTGAGCCCTGCGGTCGGACCGGAAGTCGGGCTGAGCGACGAGATGGTGGGCAGCGCCGGTGGGCTCACCGGGGCCAGGTAGGTGAACACGTCAGCTGCGCTCACCTGGCTCGTGCCGCCGGGGGTGGTGACCGAGACGTCGACGCTCTCGGCCTTCGGCGCAGCCGGGCTGATTACGGTGATCTGGGTCCCGGTGCTGTTCACCGTGAAGCTCGAGGCCGGGAGCGAGCCGAAGTCGACTGCGGTCGCGCCCGACAGCTTCGTGCCCACGATGGTGACGCCCGTTCCGCCGGCGACCGGGCCGGCCTTGGTGGAGAGCGAGGTGACGGTCGGAGCCCCAGGAGCGGGACTCGCCGTGGGGAGGTAGGTGAAGACGTCCGCCGGCGTGATGGCGCTCGTGCCGGCCGGGTTCGTCACGGTCACGTCGACGCTCTCGGGGTTGGCCACCGCCGGGGCGAGGATGCCGCTGATCTCAGTCCCGGCCTTGTTGACCACGAAGCCGGTGACGTTCGCCGTGCCGACGTGGACCGCTCTCACGCCGAAGAGGTTGCTGCCCGTGATGATGAGGCTGGTCGGCTGGTCGTACTGGCCCGAGGTCGGGACGACGCCGCTCACGCTCGGAAGGAGATAGGGGACGTCGACGCTCTGGGAGGCCATGGCGGACGGCCCGCCGTTGAGCGTCACCGTCTGACCGGTGAAGGCCTGCGACGTCGATGTCCCGTCCACGTCGGTGACGGTGACGGTGGCGGTGTAGCTGCCTCCCTCGGCGTAGACGTGGGACGTCGTGGGCGTGGTCGTGACGACCGGCGAGCTGCCGTCGCCGAAGTCCCAGGTGTAGCTGGCCGGGCCCGAGGACGGGAACGTCGTCTGGGAGGCATTGAACATCGTCGGCTGGGTGGCCGCGCCCGGCAGGACCGAGAGCGCCGCCACGGGCGCCTCGTCCGGCGTCACCGCGATGGCGTCGGGGGCACCCCCCACCGCGATCGAGGCCGGCGAGGCGGTGGCGGCGGGCACCGTGAGCTCGGAGGCCACCCCCGGCGAGGTCTCGTTGGCGACGTAGACCGCGCCGCCGCTCGGGACGACCGTGACCGCGGCCGGGCGCGTGCCGGCGGGAAGGGTCGCGGTCGCGCCGGTCGCGAGCGTGATCTGGCTGAGGGTGCCGTCGGCGTAGTTCGTCACATAGGCGTAGTCACCTGCCGGGCTGATGGCGATGGCGCTCGGGTGGTTCCCGACCGCGATCTCCGTCCCGGGCGCCGGCGGAGAGGTCCTGAGGTCGATCGGCGTGACGGCGCCGGCCACGGTGGGCGAGCCCGCGTCGACGACGTAGGCGGTGCTGCCGTCCGGCGTGATGGCGATGGCGACCGGGTCGGTGCCGGCCGGGATCTGTCCGCCCGGCTGGTCGTTGGCGAGGTCGATCGGGATGACGGTGTCGAACCCGTTGCCGTTGTCGGTGACGTAGGCGGTCCTGCCGTTCGGAGAGATGGCGATTCCGGTGGGGGAGCCGCCGACCGAGATGGTGTCGACGACCTGGCCCGTCGCGAGGGCGATCTTGTCGACGGTGCCGTCGCCGGAGTTGGCGACGTAGGCGTAGTTGCCGTCAGGCGAGATGGCGATGGCGTCCGGCTCGCTCCCGACCGGGATCCAGCTGCCGGCCGGAGCTGCCGTGTCGGTCGAGACGTCGACGGGCGTGACGTTGTCCGAGCCGAAGTTCACCACGTAGGCGGTCCTGCCGTTCGGCGTGATGGCGATGGCGTCGGGATGTGTGCCGACCGGGATCGGCGCCCCGGCGTCGTTCGGGGCCCCTGCCTGGAGCGGGTCGGCGAGGATGGGCGTCACCTGATTGGTCGTCGAGTCGGCGACGTAGGCGGTCGGTGGGCGGTTGACGGTGGCCCCGGGCACGGTCACCGTCGAGCTCGCCCCGGCGGAGGGCCCGCCGTTGTTGAGGACGTACTGGCCCGTGTAGACGACCTGCGTGGAGGTACCCGACGCGTCGGTCACGCTGAGCGTGACCGTGTAGCTGCCCGGGAGGAGGTAGATGTGCTTGGTGAGCGGCGACGTCGTGGTGATCGGGGTCGACCCGTCACCGAAGTCCCAGGTGTAGTGGAGCCCGCCGCTCGTGAGGGAATAGGAAGCCGACGCGTCGAAGCTCGTGTACTGGCCGGCGGGCGCCGCCGACACGGTGAACGAGGCGACAGGCGCCTCGTCCGGGGTGACGAGGACGATGGCCGGGTCCGGGTTCGTCGGGAGGGTCGTCGTGACGGAGTCGCTGGCGGTGCTGATGACAGAGACGCTGCCCTGGTTCGTGCCTCCGGCACCTCCCTCGTTGGCCACGTAGACGGTGGCGCCGTTCGGCGAGATGGCGATCCCTGCGGGGTTCTGCTCGATGCCGATCGGGGAGCCGGGCGTGAGTGACGCCGTCGCCACCGGCACGGCGAAGCCTGTCCCCGTGCCGCCGTTCGGTACTGCCTCGCTCACCCAGACCGTCGAGCCGTCGGGGCTCACCGCCACCGAGACGGGCGCGTAGTCGGTCTCGAGCGGGACGGAGGTGACCTTGTTCGTGGCGAGGTTGATGGTCGACAGCGAGCCGTCCTGATTGTTCGCCACGAAGGCGTCGGCGCCGTTCGGGCTGACGGCGATGCCCATCGGGCCGCTGGCGGCGGCGACGCCCACCGGGATCTGGGTCCCGACCAGGCCCTTTGACAGGTTGACCGGGATGACCGAGCCGCCCGTGTAGTTGGTGATGAGCGCCTCGGTCCCGTCCGGCGTGAGGGCGATGCCGTATGGCGAGCTGGCGCTCGGCAGCGTGATGCTGCGTGCGATCGTTCCTCGCCCGGACCCGACGAGGCCCACCTCCCACAGCACGGGGGCGACCGATCCGCCGGTGTTGGCGGCGGTGGCGATGACATAGGCGTCGCTCCCGTCCGGCGTGATGGCGAGAGCCTGGGGCTGGTAGCCCGAGGGGAGCGGGATCGCCGTCTCGCTCTGGGGCGGGCTGGACAGCGTGTCGACGGGCGTCAGGTTGTCGGTCGACAGGTTGAGGACATAGAGCGTGCCGCCGTCAGGAGAGACGGCCTCGGCGACGGGCTGGTTGCCGACCTGCGCCGAGCCGCGGGAGCCGAGCCCGGTCGTGTCGAAGGACTGCACGGTGTCGGCACCGACCGAGGTGCCGGTCACGAGCGGCGCGTAGCCGACGAAGAGATCCGGCGGATTGGGGGCGGTGGTCGTGACGCTGGCGAGCGCCATCTGCGGGGTTGCGGCGACGAGTCCCGGACCGCCTGCCGCAAGGAGGACTCCCGCCCCAAGGACCCATGCACGAACGGCGCGCCGCGGTGCGCGCGACCGACCAGCCGTCGACCGTCTCGATGTCAACCCCGTCTCCTCGCCCACTGTGTCGTCGACCGCGAGGTACGGCCGAGCGTCAGAAGCAGTTCCCCAACTGCCGCCGGAAATGTAGCCAGCAGGATCGCCCGGCGCAACGACCACTTGCCTGCGGCCGACGCGCTCAGCTGAACGGGCGAGGTCTGCCGCCCGAAAGCGCTGGCGTGCCGGGAGACCCGTCGGACCCGCTCGAGAAGTGATCGCACCGTCCGACCACAGGCATGGACAGCCGCCAGCTGACTGGGTCTCGGTAGGAGGCGCGGTGCAGGTACGAGCAAGGAGGGTCTGACGGCGGGCCTTGTGACCTCACGCCTCGACCAGACCGTGCGCCGAGAGCCGGCGTACCCCGCCGTGCTCTCCCTGCCCGGTGTCGACCAGGTCCGAGCGCTGCGCGATGGACTGGCGCCGCAACCGCCGAACGCTCCGCCGACCGGACTCCTCGAGGTGAGGCGACGGCTCGGTGACCCTGGCGATGCCGATCAGCGAGTGGCCCATCGGACCGAAGGGCACCCTGCATGCGGGCGCGCTCGCGCTGCTCGGCGGCTCCGCCAGTACCGGAACGGTGGTCTCTGCACTGGGCCCCGGGGAGGCTCCCCGCCACCGCGCAGCTGGCGATGACCTCTCTTGCCGACATGCCGGCGCCGGCAGGCGAGCTCTCCTCGACGGCGACGGTGGTCCGCCCGGACGCTCATCACGGCCTGGCGACCGTGACGTGCGGGGCCCTCGCCGAGACGGCGAGCGGCCTCAGGATGCACCACCATCAACCGGCTGCGCGGCGTACGCCTCGTCGAGACCCCCGAGGAGGGGGTCGCCTTCGCCACGGGCGACCCGACGGCTCGCGAACGAGTTCGGGAACGGCGGCAGAGGGACGATCGCGTTGCTCTCCAAGTCCGCCACGGCGGCGGCCGCCCGAGCCGCAGCCCGTCCCGGACACTCCTCCAGGGCGCTCGAGGTGAAGGTGGCCCTCCTCCGTCCCGCTCCTCCGGGCGACGCCGGCGTGACCGCCCACGGGAGGATCTTCAACCGGGGAGGACCCGTGGTTGACTCCGCCGAGGTCCGCCACGAGGGCGCCTCGCCGCGGCGGCCGCCGGTTCGAGCATGCTCGGCTCCTGATCGCCTCGGCGCCTCGAGCGGACCAGCGCCCCTCCTGCAGGCGAGACGTCGGCAGACGAGCGGCGCCCGGCGCCGCCCCTTCCGTGGCGATGTCGGGCAGGTCCGATCGACGCGCACACGACGACCAGCGCGCCGGCGAGAGCCTGTCCGTGTCGATCGCGCCGGACACCGACATCGTCGGGCCGGTGACCGGCATCGCCACGACGACGACGGCGAGGTGGACCCGGTCCTCGCCCCGCTCGAGGCACCCGTGCGGCAACCCGTTCCCAGACGGTGCGCGGTCGACGGTCGTCGAGCGCGGGAGATCCGCAGGTCACAGAGCCGACTTGGTCGGCCGGAGGTAGGGATCTCAGACCGGGAGCGTGTACCCGAGGACGAAGTTCAACGTCACGGCGAACATCAGGTACATGAGCCAGAAGCCGGTGCCGAGGTGGAAGAATCCGAGCGACCGCTCGGCGAAGTTCCCGAACTTCGCTGGTAGATCGGCCTTGATGGTTGCGAACACATCGCTGATGTAAACGCCGATCAGGCCGAGGAACAGGCCACCGACCGGGTTGTCATGCGCCCCGAAAAAGGCAATCGCGCCGAGTATCGATATCAGCAGAAACCCGACGGTCATTCCCAGGCTGGCCCGGGAATCGTGGCCGTGGAGTCGGTTCCAGCCGATGATGAACCAGTGAACGCCATAGGCGGTGAAGGCCAGCCCGGCCATGTACAACGGCTTTGCCGTGAAGGTTCCCAGCACCAGGCCCAGGAAGATGTAGGTGCCGGTGAAGAACTGGAGGAAGCCGGGCAGGGCGATGCCCCACAAGCCGGTCGGCCAGTCGACCTCTTTGCTCCGCTTCGGGTAGCCGAAGAGCTCCTGGGGTCCATAGATGAGGTATCCGGTTCCAAGGCCCATGAAACCCGGCTCTACGTGAATTGAGGTTGAACCCACCGGGCTCCCTCGCCTCGTGGAAGCGATCGTAGAGGCTGGACCTCACCGGTGTCGGGGTCGACGACCTCGCCGAAGGCCCAGAGCATCTGGCC
>JAJZZB010000200.1 GCA_021797795.1 Actinomycetes bacterium
CGAGGTGGTCGATCCCCATTAGGGCAGTGCATACGCATGCCCTATGCATGCGTATGCAGCGGCGCCACGCCGGGCGACCTCCAACAGCCCACCCGCTCGAACCCGCAGCTCACCGGCCACATCTCGCCGCGCACACCCTGCATACGCATGCCCTACGCAGGTTGATAAGGCCCCGAGAAAAACACCCGAGAAACTCGCATCTCCGCCGCAGGTCGTGAGGCAAAACGGCTGGTCACAGCGTTGTGCACTTGCAACAGAGCGCGAAGAACCAGAGGATTTGGTGGCGGGGGTGACATGTGAACTTCCGAGTGCTCGGTTACGAGCCCTACGACGGGTCGTCTCGCATCCCTACTGCTCGTCATCGCTCCCGCCAATCGCAATGCGGGATGCAGGATCGAGAGGTCTGCGCGCGCTGTGAGCGAACGACGGCATCATCGCTCTCGTCCCGCCGCCAGGTAGATGATGCCGCCAATCGGGATCGACACGACGCAGATCATCGCCCACGCCCACTGTGGTAGGCACTGAACGGCATCGACGCTGGAAAGGTCGACCAAGCAGTAGACGACAAGACAACCGCTCCGACAGCGAGGACGAGAAGCGGCACGGGGACGTGCTGCGCGCTGGCGACGATCATCGCTCCTCGATCCGCCCCTTTATGGCCTCGGGATCGGCGCACCCGACGATCCATGCATCGTAGTCCGTGCCATCGAAGTCGATGCGCACGCCCCTCGGGGTGTCGTGGTGCACGGCGGCAAAGAGCCGCTCACCGCTGGTCCGCACCACAGCGACCTCGAACACTCCGGGCAACCGGCCGCCCACTTTGAAACCGTGGTCGGCCGGCTCGTGGGCATCGTCGAGCACCTCGACCGATCGCACCGCCGACAGCGGCGCCCTGAGGTCGCCGTGGACCGACTCGAGCTTTTCCGTGCGCGACAGGTGCAGCACCAGCTCGTCGCCTTCCACCTGCAACTCGGCCATCGCGGTCTCCTTATGATCTTATTCGAATGATTATTACTATGGATGTGATCATAGCTGCTACGATGGCGCCGTGACGAGCGCGGACCTGCTGCTGCACCCGGTGCGGCTGCGCATCGTCCAGGCGTTCTTGGGCGACCGGGCGCTCACCACGGCCCAGCTCGCTGCCGAGCTCGGCGACGTGCCGGCCGGCAGCCTCTACCGCCACGTGGCGATGCTCACGAGGGCCGGGGTGCTCCAGGTGGTCGCCGAGCGCCGCGTCCGAGCCGTCGCGGAACGCACCTACATGCTGCGAGCAGCAGCGGCTCAGATCCGGCCTGACGAGGTCGCGGCCATGACCCCCGAGCAGCACCTCCAAGCCTTCGTCGCCTACGTGGCCGGCATGCTCGCCGACGCTGAGCGCTACCTCATGACCGGCACTCCCGACCCCGTCCGTGACGGCGCGAGCTACCGGATGGCGGCGATGTGGCTCACCGACGCCGAGCTCGCGGAGCTCGCCCGGGACCTCCAACAGGTCTTCCTCCCACGTCTTGCCAACCCGCCGGGCAAAAGACGGCGCCGGCGCAGCCTCTACACGGTGCTCCTTCCTGCTCCCGAGGCGCCACGCGCGCGTGCGACGAAGAGCACCGCCACCCCCACCCTGCAACCTCGCAGGGGGAGGAGCTCATGACCACACCGACCCCGACGAAGCTCGCCCTCATCGTCGTCGAGATGGCACGCGCGGGCCGGTTCGCCGAGATCCGCGAGCTGTTCTCACCGACGCTTCGCCCGATGGTAACGCCCGCAGTCCTGCAGACCGCCTGGGAGCACGAGCTCGGCGAGAAGGGCGAGATCACGGCGATCGGCGAGGCCCGAAGCGAGCCGTCGGGCCCGGTCGCCGTCGTCAGGGTGCTGATCTCCTGCGAGCACGGGTCGCTCACGCTCGTCGCCTCGGTGGCCGGAGACGGGCTCCTCGCCGGGGTCGAGCTCGCTGGACCCGAAGCTTCCGAGCCCGAAACATGGGGGCCGCCCGGCTACGTCGATCCGGCGCGCTTCGTCGAGGAAGAGGTCACCGTCGGCGACGGGCCGCATGCCGTCCCGGGCACGCTCAGCTGCCATCGCTGCCCCGGACCCCATCTCGCCGTCGTCCTCCTCGGCGGGTCGGGACCCCTCGACCGGGACGAGACCGTGGGGCGCAACAGGCCGCTCGAGGATCTCGCCTGGGGCCTGGTGAGCCGTGGGGTCGCGGTCCTCCGTTTCGACAAGGCGACCTTCTCCCACCCTGACGAGGTGCGAGAGGCACCGAGCTTCACCCTCGAAGACGAGTACGTCTCTCACGCGACGGCCGCCGTCGAGCTGCTCCGGCACCGTCGCGCGATCGACCCGGACGCGCTCTTCCTCCTCGGCCACAGCCTCGGAGGGACCGTCGCACCGCGGGCGGCCGCTTCGAGCGGGTCAGTCGGCGGCCTGGTCATCCTCGCCGGCGACGCCCAGCCGCTGCAGTGGGCGATCGTTCGCCAGACCCGCTACCTCGCCGGGCCGCAACCCGACCAGGCCACCGCGTCGAAGCCCGCGATCGCTGCACTCGTCGAGCAGGCGAGGCGGGTCGACAGCGACGAGCTCTGCACATCGACGCCATCGTCCGATCTGCCGCTCGGCGTGCCCGCCCCCTACTGGCTGGACCTGCGCTCCTATGAACCGGTCGCCGTCGCCGCGTCGCTCGAGTGCTCGATCCTCCTCCTCCAGCGCGGACGAAACTACCAGGCCAGCGTTGACGACAACCTCGTCCGGTGGCAGACAGGGCTCGCCGGCCACCCGGACGTGACGGTGCGCGTCTATCCCGCCGACAACCACCTGATCTTCTCAGGATCGGGTCCGTCGTCGCCCGTCGAGTACGAGCCCGCCCAGCACGTCGACGAGGCGCTCGTCGCCGACATCGCTGCCTGGCTCGCCGCGCACGCCGCCTCGCCTCATGGACGAGCCTCGTGATCGAAGTCGCCGACCTGCAGAAGCGCTACGGCTCGGTCAGTGCGGTAGACGGTCTCAGCTTCACGGTGCGTCCCGGCCGCGTGACCGGCTTCCTCGGGCCGAACGGCGCGGGCAAGACGACCACCCTGCGGGTCGTCCTCGGCCTCGACGCCCCGAGCGCGGGCAGCGCGCTCGTCGAAGGGCGCCCCTACGCCGAGATGACCCGCCCGCTTCACCGCGTCGGGGCGCTACTCGACGCGAACGCCGCCCACCCCGGCCGGAGCGGCTGGTGCCACCTGCGCTCGATCGCGCAGAGCAACGGGATCGCAAAGCGCCGGGTCACCGAGGTGCTCGAGCTCGTCGGCATGGACCAAAGCGCCCACCTGCGCTTCAAGGGCTTCTCTCTCGGGATGCGCCAACGCCTCGGCATCGCTACCGCGTTGCTCGGCGACGCGTCCGTCTTGATCTTCGACGAACCGACCAACGGCCTCGACCCCGAAGGCATCCACTGGATCCGTGGCCTGTTCAAGTCCCTTGCCGCCGAGGGCCGCACGGTGTTCGTCTCGAGCCACCTCATGAGCGAGATGGCCCTCACGGCCGACCACCTGATCATCATCGGCCGCGGCCGACTGCTCGCCGACACCCCTACCGACTCCTTCGTCGCCCAGAACGGCCAGAAGGATGTGCTCGTGCGCTCGCCGGCTCCCGAGGCGCTCCGGGCACTGCTCAATGCTCACCGGGCCACCGTGCAAAGCGAAAACGACGGCGCGCTCGCCGTGACCGGGCTCGACGCCCCGACGATCGCGGACCTCGCAGCCAAACACGTCATCGCGATCCACGAGCTCGTGGCACGCACCGGCTCGCTCGAGGACGCCTACCTCGCCCTCACGGGCCAGAGCGTCGAGCACCACGGCGGGGATGTTGCGGGAACGAAAGGAGCGATCCGATGACCGTGCTCGATCCCGTGACGCAGAAGGGATTCGGGCATTCCCCGTCGCTGGTCGAACGAGCCGGCGGCGTGCTCTTGTCGGAATGGACCAAGCTCTGTTCGGTCCGCTCGACGTGGTGGACGCTGCTCGTCGCAGCCGTCACCGCCGTCGGCGGAAGCGCCCTGGTCGCCACGACGAGCGCCACCTCCAAGCACCTGCCCTTCGACCCGCTCGCCTCGGTGTTCATCTCCTGGCTCGAGTACCCGGTGCTCGCCGTCGGGATCCTGGGCGTGCTCGCCTTCACCTCCGAGTACAGCAGCGGCCAGATCCGCACCACGTTCACGGCGGTGCCCCAGCGCCGAGCCGTCCTTGCCGCCAAAGCCGGGATCGTCGGGATGGTGACCCTGGGCTTCGGTGAAGTGCTCGCGTTCGCCTCGTTCCTCCCGAGCGAGGCGATCCTCGCCCCGCACCATCGCGGGCTCTCGCTCGGCGAGCCGCGCGTCGCCGGAGCGGTGGCCGCCGCGGGGTTCGCCCTGTTCGCCATCGTCATGGTCGGGGTGGGCCTCGGCGCCGTCATCCGCCACACCGCAGGCGCCATCGCAGCCCTGCCCGCCGTCATCTACCTTCCACTCGTCGCCTTGTCGCTGCCGTCTCCCTGGAACGAGCGGATCGCCGGGTTCACGCTGCTTGGCGCCGCCTCCCAGCTCGTCTCCCTGCACCCCCACCCAGGGCTACCCTCCCCGGGCGTGTCACTCGGCGTGCTCGCCGCGTGGCCCGCGGCCATCCTGGTGTGTGCTGCCGTCGTGATCACCCGGCGGGACACCTGAGACACACCGTCGACCCGGCCGAGCTCGTCCAGCTCGGCGCCCTTTCATGAGCAACTCCCTCGAGCCCTGAGCATCCAGCTACCCTGGTTCGCACGACGAGCGCATTGGCACACAGCCCACGCGTCGCACTCTCGACCATCTCGCTGAGTAGGGCACTGCCCCATGCTGCGGTAGGGCTGCGTAGGGCAGACCGGGACACGAGAGCCGCCTTCGATACGAGCGACCGCGAAACCCCAGCGTGCGGCCCATGCGACGCCGAGATCGGCTGCGTAGGGCTGCGTAGGGCAGGGTGATCAGGAGTCGATAAACGAGTCCATAAACCCTGTGGACAACCCCATGGAAATGCCACCAAACAGCAC
>JAJZZB010000201.1 GCA_021797795.1 Actinomycetes bacterium
TCGTTGCATGTGGCGAGCACGGCGTCGAATTCGTCGTAGGGAAGCACTGCGACCAGGGCGCCGAAGACCTCCTCCACCACCACCCTGGCGTCGGGCTGCGGGCCCGCCACCACGGTCGGCTGGACGGTCGCCCCGTGCCGCACCCCTCCGACCGGCACCGAGGCGCCCCCGTGACGCGCCTCTTCCACCCAGGTGACAACCCGCTCGGCCGCGGCGACATCGACCATTGAGCCCACGTCGGTGGCGTCGTCAAGCGGGTCGCCGACGCGCAACTTCGAGACGGCGTCGACGAGCAGCTCCACGAAGCGGTCGAAGACCGACCGGTGCACGTAGACGCGCTGCACCGAGATGCAGCTCTGACCCGAGTTCGAGAACCCGGTCCGTCCGCAGTTGGCCGCGGCGAGGTCGAGGTCGGCGTCCTCGCACACGATGGTGGCAGCGTTCCCACCAAGCTCGAGGACGAGCCGCTTGGGTCCGGCGTCTCGGGCGACGGCGGCCCCGGCTCCGGCGCTCCCAGTGAAGCTTACGGCACCGACGACCGAGGACGAGACGAGCGCCGAACCGACCTCCGCGCCGCCGTGGAGGACCTGGACGGCCGCTTCGGGCATCCCTGCGTCGAGGAGGAGATCGACGACGGCGTTTGAGGATGCCGGTGCCTGGGGCGGCGGTTTGACGATGGTCGTGTTGCCGGCGGCAAACGACGCGCCGAGCTTGTGGGCGAGCAGGTTCGCCGGTGCGTTGAACGGGGTGATGGCCACCACGACGCCGACAGGGGCGCGGTGGGTGAGGGCGGTTGTGCCCCGGCCCCGCTCCCAGCCCTCGGCCCCGAGGACCTCCCCGCCCATCTGGCGGGCTTCGAGTGCGCAGATGGCGAACGTGTCGGCCACCCGAACGATCTCGCCGCGAGAGTCCTTCATCGGTTTGCCTAGCTCGAGCGCTAGCAGCCGGGCCAGCTCCTCTCGCCGCTCGTCGGCGAGCACAGACGCCCGTTCGAGGACGTCCGCCCGACGCGCCGGCGTGAGGGACCGGATGGCCCGGGCCGAGCCGGCTGCGTAGGCGAGCGCCTGCTCGACCATGGCGGCGTCACCGAGCAACGCCCGCGACACCACCGTGCCGGTGTAGGGGCCCTGTCGCTCGGCCCACGGGCCCTCGTCGACCCAACGACCGGCGACCAGCGACCGAGCAGCCACGGGTGTCGGGCCGTGCTCTGTCATGTCAATCCTCCCCGGGTCTCTCGGTCCATCTAGTGGACCCTCTGGTCTATCTGCCGGAACGATGCTAGCATAGAGCACCGTGATCGAAAACACAACTGAGGGCCGTCCCCGCCCTCGCCCGCCGGCGCGGGCCGACGCCGTCTCGGAGCGGGCCCGGTCTGCCCCGGCGACGGACAACGACACCGTTCGCAGCGTGCGTCGGGCGCTCGACATCCTGTTTCTGCTGACCGACGAGATTCCCGTGCTGACGCTCACGGACTGCGCACGCGCCGTTGGGCTCCCCAAGACGACGACGCTGCGGCTCCTGCAGACCCTGGAGCGCACCGGCGTGCTGTGGAGCGACAACGGCCGGTACGTCCCCGGCCCAGCGCTCCTGCGGTGGTCGCGTATCGCGTCGGACGCCTGGCTCCTGCCCCCCGACGTCCAGCACATCCTCGACGATGCCGCGCAGGAAACTGGCGAGACGGTCAACGTTTACGTGCGCAAGGGTCTCCAGCGGGTCTGCATCGCCCATGCCCAGGGACCGCACAGCCTTCGCCACGTGGTCCGGGTGGGCGACGAGCTCCCCTTGTGGGCGGGCGCCTCGGCGAAGATCCTCCTCACTGAGGCTCCGGACGAGCTGCTCGACAACGTCGCCGCCTGCTCGCCTCACGGACCGGCCCACCGGACGACACTGGACGCCTGGGTGGCCGACGTGCGACGCGACGGGTGGGCAGTGAGCCACGCCGAGCGTGAGGACCTCATCTCCGCCATCTCCGTGCGCATCGACCCGGCGGCCGTGGGCGGCGTCGCCACCGCCCTGTCCATCTCGGGGCCCTCCACGCGCTTCGCCGAGGGGAAGCTTCCCGACCTGTTGGCAACGTTGCGCAGGACCGCAGCGCGTATCGCCCGCCACAACGCCGGCCAGCCGACGGCCGAGCCGCTCGGCATCACCCGGCTCATCTCCGGGGAAGGAGCGACATGACCACTCGCCTGCTCAGCGGGATCAGGGTCCTCGACATGACCAACGTGTTGGCCGGTCCCTACTGCGGCTACCAGCTGGTACTGCTGGGGGCTGACGTGGTGAAGATCGAGGTGCCGGGTTCGGGCGACCTCGCCCGGCAGCTCGGTGCCGATCCCGAGCTCAACGCCCTGGGCCTGGGCGCATCGTTCCTCGCCCAGAACGCCGGTAAGCGCTCGGTCGAGATCGACCTGAAGGACTCCGAAGGCAAAGAGCGCTTCGCCGCGCTCGTGGCCGACGCCGATGTCCTCCTCGAGAACTTCCGACCTGGGGTGCTCGCCCGCCTGGGCTTCGCCTGGGAGCGTCTCCGGGAGCTCAACCCCCGGCTCGTCTACTGCGCCATCTCCGGGTTCGGCCAGTCGGGGCCCATGGCCGACCGACCCGCCTACGACCAGATCATCCAGGGGCTGGCCGGGATGATGAGCGTGACGGGGAGCGAGCCCGGCCACCCGCTGCGCGCTGGCTTCCCCGTCTCCGACACCGTCGGCGGGCTGGCCGCGGCCATGGCAATCTGCGCGGCGCTCGTCGAACGCAGCCGTACCGGCGACGGACACATGCTCGACATCTCAATGCTCGAGGCCTCGGCGTCGGTGATGGGATGGGCCGTCTCCAACTACCTCATCACGGGCCTGGAGCCCGAGCCGATGGGGAACGACAACGCGACGGCCGCACCTTCCGGCGCATTCCCGACGGCGAGCGGCCTGATCAACATCGCAGCCAACAAGCAGGAGCAGTTCTTGACGTTGTGCCGGCTCCTCGAACGAGAGGACCTCGTCACCGATGCGCGGTTCTTGACACGCGAAGCGCGCAAGGCCAACCGCGAGGCGCTCAACCGCGAGGTGTCGGAGGGGCTGCGCCGTCGCCCGGCCATCGAGTGGGAGGAGCTGCTCTCGCGCGCCGGCGTCCCCGCCGCCCGGGTCCTCACCGTGCCCGAAATGGTCGACCTCGACCAGCTCAAGGAACGCCACTTCTTCACCGACCTGCCGTTCCCCGGACCCGATGGAACGGGACGAACACTCCGCCTGAGCGGGAACGGGGTCGTCGTCGACGGCGAGCCGTGCGCACCCGAGTCCCCACCTCCGATGCTCGGTGAGCACACCGTCGAGGTGTTCGCCGCGATGCCGACCCTTACCGGGACCGAGTACCTCGACGAGGCGGGAGCGCTCGAGTGAGCGGCGGCGGGCAGGTGAGCGAGCACGAACGGATGGCCCAGTGGTGGTCGACGGCCATCTCCGACATCAGCCCCGGCGTCATCCGGCTGCGCGACCACGACATCGTCGAGCTCCTCGAAGGCTGGGACCTCGTCTCGGTCATCTGGCTCATGGTGCGGGGGACGGTACCGAGCACGGAGGAAGCAGCGCTGCTCCAGGCGGCCATGGTGGCGTCCGTCGACCACGGCCCCCAGGCGCCCTCCATCGCGGCAGCCCGGATGGCCGTCACGTGCGGCGTCGGCCTGAACAACGCCATCGCCACGGGCGTGAACGTGCTCGGCGACGTCCACGGCGGTGCGGGCCAGCAGTGCCTCGAGCTCTACCTGGAGGTCCTCGCAGACGAGGGGGAGCCGGACGGCGACCTCGACGCATCGGTGGCACGCGTGGTGGACCGCTGGCGATCGCGCCAGCGCTACCTGCCGGGATTCGGCCACCGCTTCCACCCCGTCGACCCGAGGGCGGCTCCCCTCCTCGGGCTGGTCGACCGGGCTGCTGGGCAGGGAGCCGTCTCCGGCCGCTTCGCCCGGACCGCCCGGGCGGTCGAGGCCTACCTGTCGCTCGGTCGTCCAAGGCACGTCACCCTCAACATCGACGGGGCGACGGCCGCGATCTACGGCGAGCTCGGTTTCACCCCGCAACTGGCCCGGGGTCTCTTCTGTCTCTCGCGGAGCGTGGGCATCCTGGCCCACGCCGCCGAGGAGCAGGGGAACGGAACCCGAATCAAGGGGCCCATGCCTCCCTCCGTCCTGCCTGCCTACACGGGTCCGTGGCCCAACCGCCCGGCCACGTGACCTTCCTCCGCTGTCGGCCCCTCCCGGGCCGGTCACTCCACCTCCCGACCCGCCGCCGGACCTGAGCCGTCCGGTTCCTCTCTGGCTCAACCGGCGGCGAGGTCGTCGAGGGCTCCGGCGAGCTCCTCCCGTCCGGCGGCCACGCGCCCTTCGGCGACACCCGCTCGGTTCAGGAGGACGAACCGGAGCTGGCCGGCTGCCCGGCGGCTCCGCCGCCAGGCGTCGCCCATCTCGTCGAGCGAGACGGTCACCCGCGTCGGCAGGCCGAGGCGGGCAAGCACGCGTCGGTGCCGCTCGACGACGGAGCGGTCGATCCGCCCGAGGCGCGCCGCCACGAAACCGGCGGCAACCATGCCGAGCGAGACGGCGTCCCCGTGGCGGTCAGGGCCGGGGGGAAGGAGCTGCTCGAACGCCCGGCCGAAGGTGTGGCCGTAGTGCAGCTGAACACGCTCGCCCTGCTCGCGCTGGTCGGCCGTCACGATGGCCGCCTTCACCGCCGTCGAGCGGGCGAGCAGGTCGACGAGCACCTCGACGTCACCCAGGAGCGCACGGTCGGCACGTTCCTCGAGGAGGTCGAGCAGTGCGGGGTCGGCGATGACGGCGTGCTTGGCCACCTCGGCCAACCCGGACCGGAAGCCTTCGTCACGCCGCTGGACGGCGAGCTCGACGTCGCTCACGACCACCACGGGCTGGTGGATGGTCCCCGACAGGTTCCCTCCGGACGGGAGGCGGACCCCGTTCT
>JAJZZB010000035.1 GCA_021797795.1 Actinomycetes bacterium
CTCCCCCCTGCCCTGGACCTCCCAGGTGTCGGGGCGCTCGGTCGGGTTCACGCGCAGCGAGACGTTGCCGACGAGCTCGGTGGCGAGACGGTTCTGGAGCAGCCGGGCGGTCAGCTTGGAGCCGCTCCTGCCCGCCAGCGGCGAGGTGTTGATCCCGATCGTCATGGCGAGGCTGGGCTCGTCGACGCTGATGACCGGGAGGGGACGCGGGTCGTCGCGGTCGGCCAGCGTCTCGCCGATCGTCACCTCGGCAATGCCGGCGAGGGCGACGATCTCGCCAGGGCCGGCTTCGGCCGCCTCCACCCGTTGCAGGCCCTCGGTCACGTAGAGCTCTGCCACCTTGGCGGGCTCGATCGTCCCGTCCGAGCGGCACCAGGCGACCTGCTGGCCCTTCCTGATCGTCCCGTTGAGCAGGCGGCAGATGGCGAGCCGGCCGACGTAGGGCGAGGCGTCGAGGTTCGTCACGAGGGCCTGCAGAGGGTGCTCGGGCTCGTAGGAGGGCGCCGGGATGTGCTCGGAGATCGTCCGGAAGAGCGGCTCCAGGTCCTCGCCTTCCTCGCCCGGATCGAGCGAGGCCCGCCCTGCCTTGGCGTTCGCGTAGACGATGGGGAACTCGATCTGCTCCTCGTCGGCGTCGAGGTCCAGGAACAGCTCGTAGACCTCGTCGACCACCTCCTTCGGCCGGGCGTCCGCCCGGTCGATCTTGTTCACCACGAGCACGACCGGAAGGCGCCGCTCGAGCGCCTTGCGGAGCACGAAGCGCGTCTGGGGCAGCGGGCCCTCGCTGGCGTCGACGAGGAGCAGGACCCCGTCCACCATCGAGAGCGCCCGCTCGACCTCGCCACCGAAGTCGGCGTGGCCGGGCGTGTCGACGATGTTGAGCTTGACCCCGCCGTGGCGGACGGCGGTGTTCTTGGCGAGGATGGTGATGCCTTTCTCCCGCTCGAGGTCCATCGAGTCCATCACGCGCTCGTTCACGTCCTGGTTGGCCCGGAAGACGCCCGACTGCCACAGCATGGCGTCGACGAGCGTCGTCTTGCCGTGGTCGACGTGGGCCACGATGGCGAGATTGCGGAGATCGGCGCGCGAGGTCATTGTCCTGTGAGAGGTCCTTCCGGCCCCGCTCCGTCTGATCGGGCGGTGCTGCCGGCACCACCAGGGTACCGGCTCCCGGCCTGATCCCCGGCGAGGTCGGGAGCCGTCCTCGGGCTGCCCACCGCCACCGCGGCGGCGCAAGGCCGGCCGTGCCCCGATGACGAGTCGCCGGCTCGCTCGAGCACCGCCACGGCGTCGTAGTCCTTGCCCGGCCCGCGGACCCGCCACCGCTCCTCGAGCCGGGACGGCGACAGCACCGCCGTCTCGATCTCGTAGCGGTCCTCGCCGCACAGGTGCAGGGCGCGGTGAAGCCCCCGGCCGAGGTCGAGTCGGTAGAAGGAACGCCCGTCGGCGAAACGCACCTCGACCGACCCGTCGTCGCAGGCGAAGTAGCGCAGCCTGCGACTCGCCGGGGCCTCCCCCGAGGAGACCGCGAACCGGCCCTGCTCGAGGTACCAGCCCTGGCGGGTGCCGTCCTCGGGGGAGAGGCTCGCTACCGCCTCGAAGCACCCGCTCGAGGATCCGTGGTGGTCGTCGAACACCCGCAGGAGGCGCCAGCGGCCGGCGAGGAAGTCGAAGGTGTCGGCGATCCGCACGAAGCCGAGTCTGCCGCGTCGGCGGATCTGTCCGAGGAGGCGGCGGGTGCCCTTGTGTCCGAGGAGGCGGCGGGTGCCCTGTTGGTAGGGTGAGCGGTCACCCACGCCGAGGAGTCCCCAACAGGAGGTCCTGCTGCATGTCCGACGCCGTCAGCCTGCCGCGGCGAACGCCGCTCGTCCTCGCCGACCTCCTCCCGGGAGCGCTCGTCCGCGACGCCCTGCTCGTCGTCGGGGCCGCCGGTCTGGTCGGCCTGCTCGCCCAGGTCTCCATCCATCTCGCCTTCACGCCCGTGCCCGTCACCGGCCAGACCCTCGGCGTCCTCGTCTGCGGAACGGCACTCGGCTGGAAGCGTGCGACGGCCGCCATGGCGCTCTACGGGCTGGCCGGCGTGGCCGGGGTGCCGTGGTTCGCCGGCCACGCGAGCGGCTATGTCGGCGCCTCCTTCGGCTACATCGTCGGCTTCGTCCTCTGCGCGGCGCTGTGCGGTTTCCTCGCCGAGCGCGGTGCCGACCGCTCCGTGCTCAAGTCCGTGCCGGCGATGGTGGCCGGTGAGCTCGTGATGTACGCCGTCGGGGTCGCCTGGCTGGCGGCGGTGATGCACTACGGCGCCGCCGAGGCGATCTCGAAGGGCTTCACGCCCTTCCTCGCCGGCGACGCCCTGAAGGCGGCGATCGCCGCCGGCCTGCTGCCGAGCGCTTGGCGGCTCGCCGGCTCCCGTTCACGCTGAAGCGGTCGGCCCCCGGACGGACCCCAACACCTCGCTGACGCGTGAGAGGGTCTCGGCGAGGTTCGGCTCCGCGCTCTGCGCTGCCTCCCCGATGGGCATCCAGCGCAGCGGGGCGCCGGGGTGCTCGGGGCGGGCGAGACCCGGTGAGGCCGTCGCCAGCAGGTAGCGGACGTCGGCGTGCTCGTGGGCGGCCTCGGCTCCCCGCCGTCTCACGGGAACGATCACGACGTGGAGCGGCCGCACGGCTGCCGCCGGGAAGAGGGCGAGGTCATCGAGACCTGTCTCCTCGCGGGCTTCGCGCACGGCGACCGAGACGGGGTCCACCTCGCCCGGGTCGCCGTGACCGCCGACCTGCAGCCAGGCGCCCTGCCGCTCGTGCCAGCGGAGCAGGACACGACGGCTCGTGGGGTCGAGCACGACCGCAGAACCAGTCACGTGCAGGGGGAGCGCCCGGTCATAGGGCGACGGCACGGTGTCGTGAAGGCGGAGCAGGCGGGCGAGGTCGCGCTCTTCGATCTCCCCGGTGGGGCTGTAGCCCTCGAGGTAGGCCGGTCTTCCCACCGGCCGAGAATACGACCCGCCTGCGCCAGGTGCTGCTTCAGGCCGCCTCGACGGCTTCCTTCTCGAGCCCTTCCCACTCCTCCTCGGAGAGCACGAGCGACGCCGACCGCATGTTCTCCTCGAGGTGGGCCACCTTGGAGGTGCCGGGGATCGGCAGCATGACCGGCGACCGGTGCAGCGTCCAGGCGAGGCTCAACTGCGAGACGGTGGCGTCGTGCGCCCGTGCGAGGCGGTCGAGCGGTCCCCCCGGCCGGGCGAGCTCGCCGCCGGCGACCGGCGCCCAGGGGATGAAGCCGATGCCGCCCGCCTCGCAGGCCGACAGGACATTCTCCGAGGCCCGGTCGGTGAGGTTGTAGCGGTTCTGCACCGTTGCGATGTCGGCGAGGCGGCCGGCCTCGGCCAGCTCCTCGACGGTGACGTTCGAGAGGCCGATGTGCCGGATGAGCCCCTTGTCCTGCAGCTCTGTCAGGGCGCCGACGCTCTCGGCGAGGGGGACCTTCGGGTCCGGCCGGTGGAACTGGTAGAGGTCGATGCGATCGAGCTTCAGTCGCCGCAGCGACATGTGGACGCACTGTCGCAGGTACTCCGGCCGCCCCACCGACTCCCAGATGCCCGGGCCGGTCCGGGCGAGGCCGCCCTTGGTGGCGATGACGAGTCCCTCGGGGTAGGGGTGCAGCGCCTCGGCGATCAGGTCCTCACTCACAAAGGGCCCGTAGGAGTCGGCCGTGTCGATGAAGTCGACGCCGAGCTCGACCGCGCGCCGGAGCACCCTCAGCGCCTCGTCGCGGTCCTCGGGCTCGCCCCAGATGCCTGGCCCGGTGATGCGCATCGCCCCGAAACCGAGCCGGGACACCTCGAGATCGCCGCCGATGCTGAATCGTCCGCTCTCGTTCATGGGCGCGACCCTACGGGGATGGCACGCCCTCACCTCGCGGGGTCCGGCCCTTCGTCCGCCGAGAAGACTGTGAGCTGCTACAACTGCGGGCGATGTCCAGCCTCCCCGTCAGCCCGACCGGCTCCGGTCACATCAGCCGGATCGGCGGCGTGCTGGCCGCGACCGGTGGCGCGCTCGCTGCCGCTGGAGTCCTCGTCGCGGGATTTCAATGGGGTTCGCCCCGTGCCGAACACGTGAGTCCGTCGGCGAGCCTCAACACGGCTGCTGCTATTCCTGTCGCGAGTCTCCGCCAGGTCGGTCCCAACCTCGTGCCGAACCCAGGACTCGTCGATCACGGAGGTGCCGCCCTCGCCCGAGGGCTGCTGGGCTGGGGGACGGCCCCGCTCTTTCGAGTCGTGAAGCTGCCCGGCGGTCGGCACGGGGAGCTCGTGTCCCTCCCTCATGGAGACACCGGAGGCGTGTTCTTCTCGGTCCCCGTCCGAAGCGGGCGTATCTATGAGGAGGGCTTCCTCGTCCAGGTGAGCCGGCTGTCGCAAGGAGCCTCGGTGACCATCACCCTCGAGTGGTACCACCGCAGCGGTCCACAGAACCTCCGGTCGCTCGGGATGCTTGCCACGGTGCTGCGTCGCCCGACGAGCACTTCGGTGAGCGTAGCCCAGGCCGGTTCAGCTCCCCCTGATGCCGATGTGGCCAACGTGGTCGTCAACGTCGTCCGCGGCGGCAGCGTCGTCGTGAGTGGACCGAGCCTCCGCCTCGCCACCCGATCCGGCTCCCACTGAGCCCGACCGCGACTGCCGGCGGCGTTCGGGGCGCGCCGTCGACCATGCGGTGTCGACCACGAGCGCGATCAGGACGATCAGGACGGTGTCCAACAGCGCGTTGAAGGCGACGGAATGCTTGATGAGTCCTTCCAGGCCGCCCCCGACCGGCGACTCCACGAAAAGGAGGCCGGCGATGACCGCTGTTGCGACCAGTACCTCGGGCGAGCTCTGCCGGCGCCCGCGCGTGAGCGACCACACCCCGATCGCCGCCCCGGCGATGAGGACCGCCACGACGAACCACAATGAGTGTGGCAAGAGGTCGCGGTGCACGAGGGTCCACGGCGAGTCGGTGAGATATCCCCTCCAATTCGAGGAGGGTGATGCCGGCAGGTTGGCGTAGGGCGGCCGCAGGTAGAGCATGTGCGGCGCCGCCGAGGAGAGCGCCGACACGAGGTTCCCTGGATGGGTCAGATAGAAGCCGACGATCTTCCCGACGGTGATGTGAGGGAAGAACAGGGTCTGGGTCGAGGAGTCCGCGAACCCGCTCTTCGGAGAGCCGGCGGCGTATCCGGCGTACCGGGCGAGGGTCGGTGACAGCCCGAGCGACTTGAGGGTCTGAGCCGGGTGTGGGGTCGTTCTGAGGATCCCGTCGAAGACTGCCTGATACAGCTGGTACCTGGTGTAGTAGGGGACCTTTGGCACCCAGCTCCATAGCCCGGCTGCGACAATGAGGACGAGCGAAGCGGAGCCGGCGATCTTGACGCTCTTCGGGTTGAGCCGCCGCCACGCGATGTAGGCCCCGAGGGCGACGAGTGGGATCGTGACGACGGCGTCCTCGGTCTTGGCTGACACCGCCATGGCGGAGGCCACGACGAATCCGGAGAAGGGGATCACAGGCCGTCTCACGAGCGGGATGCAGGCGGCGAGTCCGAGCGCGAGGAGGAGGAAGCCGATCTCGGCCGGCTCGGAGAAGAAGGAGTTGGCGTACTGGAGGTAGCCGAAGTCGGTGAACGCCAGCGCGAGCAACACCACCGCGACCGGACGGGCGCGGTGACTGAGCTGCCGGGTGGCGACGACGAGCGAGGTGAGCGCGAGCAGCCAGACGAGCGCGTTCAGGCCTCCGAGCCAGCGCAGGTCAAAACTCGAGCCCTGCCCGAGGAGCGATGACAAACCGATGGCGACCTTCGCGAGCAGAAGCTCGGAGCTGTGGTAGCCGAAGTAGTAGTGGTACAGCGAAGGATCGGTGACGAAACGTGGCGCGAAACCGAGCTGGGTGAGAGTCTGGTGCACCCGGTAGTCGTAGGTGAGCGAGTACGGCGAGTAGGGCTGCGAGGGAACCGGCGCCACACCCAGTTGCGTCGTCAAGCGCTGGTAGTCGCCTTGGTTTGCCAGTCCCTTCACCGGCGAGCTCAGGACCGTCCACATCACGTAGAGCGTCGAGATGGCAAGGACGACGAGCTCGAAGGGACCAACGACATGTGTCCGGGGGGCCACAGGGTCCGCTGCGTCCCGAGCGACAAGGTGACGAGCCCGCGAGCGCTGGGCCGACCGCCAGCGATCCACCACGACCGCTGCCGCCCCGAGCACGAGCAGAGCGAGCCCGCCGGTGAACAGAATGTGTGCCCCCGTCACGTGACCCATTCTTGCCGAGGTGGCATCGCCACGCGATGCGCCTGCTGGCGCGCGGCGGTGAGACGCGTTGCCTCCTCATCCACCGGACGGCTACGGCGCCGGGGCGCGCGCCCTCCGTCGGCGCGAGAGGCCAACCACGACGAGGCCGCCAGCGAGCCCTACACCGATGATGAGAAGAACCCCTTCGGCCGGAGGCCCGCCGCCGCCGACGACGGCGGTGTCACCGGTGAGCATGGTGGTGGCCACCTTCGGCGATCCACCACTACGCCAGCCGACGAGCGTCCGCTCGGCGAGCAATCGGCCGCTCGCATGGTGCGACCCACCACCGCTATTCGACGTCTTCTGCGGGAACTGCCGGGCGCGGTAGGGGCTCTTCTCGTGAGCGACCTGGGCGCTGCCGGCGTGCGACCCCTTCGCCGGGCGAGCAGGGTGAGAAACCTCGGTTGTCTTCGACGTGTGCGTGGCTGGGTTGTGGCCGCCGCTCCCGGTCGGGCCCGGAGCACGGGGGGTAGTCGGTGACCCGCTCGTCGGGAACAGGAGTTGGCCTCCCGAAGCCGCGACAACGACCTCGCCCGCATCGCCGGTTGTGTAGGGCCAGTTGTAGTGCACGCTCGCAGCTGAGCCGAGCATCGTCGAGAGGCCGCTTGACGCAAGCCCGGTGTCACCAACGGAGTTGTAGGCGATCGCAGCCGACGGCCAGTAGGAGACCTTTGCCGGCTGGACGGTGCTGCCGTTCAGGTAGTTCGCCATCGCGGTCGGATCGCTCCACTCAGGCTGCATCGCAGTGAACTTGGCCATGAGCGCCGCTGAACGCGATGCCGGGACGGCACCCCACTCGACGGCGGCCACCTGCTCGAGCGAGTCCGGATAGAGGTTGCTCCAGGCCGTCGGGTGCTGCCAGCCGTTTGCCTGGCGGGCCCAGTCATAGGCACCGGTCGCCGGGTTCCACAGGCTGGCGATGCCCGCCTGCATGGCGTCCGCACGCCGGGTTGCGTCCGAGGCGAGCGACGGGTCACCGAGCGTCCGACCGATGGCCGCTGCTGCCTCGAGACCGCCCAGCGCCTGCACGTTGTCCATCAGATATGCGACGTGCCACCCGGGCGTCGCCCAGGTGAGGCCGTCCGACTGCTGGGTGGAGGCAATCGCCTCGAGAGCCCCGTCGATCCCCGAACGCAGCGAGCGAAGTGCGCCGAGGTCGTGAGTGGCGGAGTAGGTGTCCCAGACGGCTGCGAGATAGGTCCCGGCGTAGGCGTCCGTTGAGTCGTAGCGTCCCGTGGAGGTCCAGTCGACGCCGTTCTGGCTCGAGTAGTTCGTCACGTAGCCGGTCCCCGGCTGCTCGACGCTCTGGTACCACCGGAGGTACTCCCAGGAGTGCTCCGCGTACACCGTATTGCCGGTCACCTGTGTCGCCTGCGCCAGGCCGATGGCGGCGAAGTTCGACAAATATGGCCAGACGAGGCGGAGCGTCGGGCGATCAGGCCACGCAGCGATGGCACCGTTCGAGGCCTGGGCGCTCAGGATCCAGTCTGCCTGAGAGGTCACCGCCGAGAGATCGGCTGCTCCCGCCCGGGCGGAGTCGATGAGAACGCCGGCGAGGGGGATGACCCCTACGCCGAGAGCAAGTGCCAGGCCTGCCACAGCGCGGCCCAACCGGAAGGACTTCCTGAACTGCATGGTGGTCTGTATCGACCACAACCTGTGGTGCCTTTAACACTCTCAGTGGTCAAACGGCCACGAAGCGCGTCGGGCCACTGACGGAAATGAACCCCGAATCGGGCCGGACGGCCGAGGAGCTGCGCCTTTGAGCTAGGGGCTCGGCCGGAGCTCGATCGGCCCGAGCCGGCGGAGCTCGGCCTTCAGCTCGGGTACCGAGTAGTGCTCGGCCATGCGCGGGGAGTACAGCATCGAGCTGATGATGGCGGCCTGGGCGTCAGCATCGAGGAACGCTTCGGCCACGTGCTCGGCGTTGCCGGCTCCCCCGCTCGCGATCACCGGCACCGGGACGGCCTCGGCGATGCTCTTTGTCACCGCGAGGTCGTAACCGGCGTGGGTGCCGTCGCGGTCGATGCTGTTCACGACGAGCTCCCCGGCCCCGAGCTCGACAGCCCGTCCGGCCCACTCGAGGGCGTCCATCCCGGTCATGACCCTCGCCCCGTCGATGGCGATCTCGTAGCCGCTCGGGATCGCCCGCGTAGGTGGGACCGCCTTCACCTGCATGCTGACGACGACGCACTGGGAGCCGAACGCCCTCGCCCCCGCCGTGACGAGCGAGGGATCGCGCACCGCCATCGAGTCGATGCTGATCTTCTCGGCGCCCGCCTTCAGCACGGCACGCATGTCGTCGACGGAGCGGATGCCGCCGCCGACGGTGAAGGGGACGAAGACCTTCTCGGCCACCTTCTCGACTGTCTCGAGGTCGATCCTCCGGCGCTCGCTGCTGGCCGTGATGTCGTAGAAGACGATCTCGTCGATGCCGTCGTGGTACAGCCGCTCGGCGAAGTCGACCGGGTCGCCGACGTCGACGTTGTCCTCGAACTGTCGGGCCTTTGTGAGACGGCCGGCCATCACGTCGAAACACGCCACGAGGCGACGCGTCAGCATCCGAGGACACCTCCCGGCGCGAGCAGGCGGGACAGCAGCGCCAGGCCGGCCGGTCCACTCTTTTCCAGGTGGAACTGGGTCGCGAAGACGTTGTCCTCGTGCACGACAGCCGGGAACGGCCCTCCGTAGTCCGCCTCGGCGGCGACGCAGGAGGGGTGTGCCGGTGCCGCCACGTAGGAGTTCACGAAGTAGTAGTGCGCATCGGCGCCGTCACCGAGTCCGGGCGGTGGGCGCGTCCAGGTGACGAGATTCCAGCCGATCTGGGGAACCCGCACCGACGCCGGCAGCCGACGGACCGAGCCCGGCAGCCAACCGAGGCAGTCGGCATCGTCCTCCTCCGAGTGCTCGAAGAGCACCTGAAGGCCGACGCAGATGCCGACGTAGGCAAGGCCCTCTCGCACCCGGCGGTCGAGCGCCTCGTCGAGGCCGGACTCGGCCAGCGAGCGCATCGTGGCCCCGGCGGCGCCCACCCCCGGCAGGACGACCGCCGAGCACCCGACCAGCTCGGCCGGGCGGGTCACCATCCTCGCCGGTAGTCCGAGATGTCTGAGCGCCCGCAACACGCTGGCGGAGTTGCCGGCGGCGTAGTCGACGATGCCGACGGGCAGGCGTTCGTCCATCACCCCAGTCTTGAAGACACGCCCCCACCGTGCCAATCTGGCCGCTACCGGGGATGGGCCTCGCTCGACCTGGCCGACCGCACGGCGAGAACCAGGGCGATCGCGCCGGCGACAGCGAAACCGAGCATCCCCGCCATGGCGTAGATCACCCTGGGGGCGAGGACGGTGGCGACTGCGCCGCCGACGAGGAGCGAGACACCCTGCGCGCTCCCGACGGCGGCGTTGGCGGCGGCCGAGACCCGGCCCCGCTCGGCATCGGGAGTACGGGTGACGAGCAGGCTCGAGAAGCAGACGGCGGTGTAGCCGTTCCCGACCCCGCCGAGGATCGACAGGGGCAGGAGGATCCACACGGTGGGCGCCACCGCGCAGAGCGCGAGGCAGGCGCAGGCGGCAGCCGCGCCGCCGCTCGTCGCCCGGACCCGGGCGCCCTCGTCGGACAGCCGGCCGGCGCCGAGCGACCCAGCCACGATGCCAGCCGTCCAGGCGGCCCCTGCACCGCCGTACCAGACCCCAGATGAGTGGAACGTCACCCGAATGAGGAAGACGAGCACGACGTCGAGCATGCCAACCACGAGCACCACCACCGCCAGCCCGACGATGAGCGGCCCGAGCACGCCGTCCGAGCGCAGCACCTCGAAACCACCGCGTGCTCGCGACGGGCCCCCGGCGAGACCCAGTTCTGCCGGGCGGCGACGCGTGCGGACCAGCGCCGCCGCGCCGGTGATGACGACGAAGGTGGCAGCGTCGAGGGCGACGGGGCAGCCCGCTCCGAACGTCCCGGTGAGCAGGCCGCCGGCTGCAGGGGCGCCGACCAGCGCGAGGGCGTACAGCGCCTGCTGAGCGGACACCGCCTTTCCCACCTGCTCCTCGCCGACGATGCGGGGGATGAGGCCAGACCAGGCAGCACCGGCCAGCGTCGCGGCCGCGCCGAGCACCGCGACGAGGGCGACGACCGCCACCACCGAGTGGACGAGCACGAGGGGCGCCGTGCAGGCGGCCTCGGCAATGCCCGTCCCGACGAGAAGGTGGCGGGAGTCGCGCGAGTCGACGAGGCGCCCGACGGGGCGGGCGAGCAGCAGAAGCGGGAGCGTCCCGGCGGCGAGGAGCAGGCCGACGTCATAGGGGCGGGCGCCGTCGGCCTGCAGGCGGAGGGTGAGGGCGACGAGAGCGACCCCGTCACCGAAGATCGACACCGTCCGCCCAGCGAGAGCGATGAGCAGGTCCCTCCTGCCGGGAAAGTTATTAAGCACTTACTGAACAGTATTTGCTGAATGTCCTGCGCACAACAGGTAGCCTCGGAGCCGATGGACGAGGGAGCAGACGAGGCGCCGGCGTCGCCGGGACGCTCTCGGCACCGGTTCGAGGATCCCCGCGCCATCCGCGCACTCGCCCACCCCGCCCGCCTCGCGATCATCAACGCCCTCGCGACGGGGGCGGAACTGACCGCCACGCAGTGCGCGGAGCTGACCGGCCTGAGCCCGAGCGCGACGGCGTACCACCTCAAGTTCCTGGAACGGTACGGCTTTGCCGAGGCCGTACCCCCGACGGCGGACCGCCGGGAGCGACCGTGGCGAGCAGCCGGACGACCGACCGCCGTCGACCTCGACGGGTCGACAACGGCGGGAGCCACTGCTGCTGCCGCCGTCGTGGCGGCCTACATCGACACCACCCGCGCCATCGCCGTCGACTTCGTCGAGGGCGCGCACCACGAGCCCGAAGCCTGGCAGGCTGCAGCGCTCCACAATGTCGACCTCTGGCTGACCGCTGAGGAGCTGGCGCAGGTGGCCCGGCAGCTCGAGGGGGTGCTCGAGCCGTATCGGGGACGGTCGGACGAGGCGGGACGTCCTCCGGCGTGCCGGCGGGTGCGGATCATGAGCGTCCTCGTCCCCCACCCCAACCCGTCGTCCTGAGCGGGACGTCGGCGCGGCGTGAGCCCGTTGCCGGCGCGCCAGCTGACCGTCCGAACACAGGCGGCGGTCGCTTCGGGCCTCGGTCGGTTCCGGGGGGAGGGCTCGAACCTCCAACATTCGGCTCCAAAGGCCGACGTTCTGCCGATTGAACTACCCCGGAGTGCCGCGGCCTCGCGGGGAGACCTGGACGACCAGCATAAGCCGGCCCCGCAATGAGGCAACGGGACCGCCGGTGCCGCCGGGAGTTAGGTTCCACCCATGCCCGGCGGCACCGGGCGCCGGCTCGTGCTGCTCAACCGGGACCTGCGCCTCCACGACCACCCCGCCCTGCGCGCCGCTGGCGCCGGCGGCGTCGTCGCCTTCGTCCTCGACGAGGAGCTGCTCGCGCTCCCGACCCTCGGCGCCAACCGGCTCGCCTACCTGCTCGAGGCCCTCGAGGCGCTGCGGCGGGCCTGCCGGGGGCTCGGCGGCGACCTCGTCGTCAGGCGGGGGCGTCTCGGCGAGGAGGTGCTCGCACTCGCCGGGGCGGCCGGCGCAAGCGAGCTGCACGCCACGAGGGACGTGAGCGCCTTCGCCCGCCGCCGCCAGCAGGTGCTCGGCGAGCTGTGCTCGCGTGCGGGGTGCACCCTCGTGCTCCACGACGGTGTCGGGATCGTCCCGCCCGGTTCGCTCGCCCCAGCCGGAGGCGATCACTACAAGGTCTTCACGCCCTACTGGCGGGCCTGGCAAGAGGTGCCGCGCCGCCCGCTCCTGCGGGCGCCCCGGAGCTTGGCTCCCCTGCCGGACGGCCTCGAGCCGGGCCGCATCCCCTCGCTGGCTGAGCTCGCCGGCGGTGGGAGGCAGGCCGACCCGCTCGGGCGCCGCAACGTCCCACCGCTCGTGCTCGAGGGACCCTCCCCCCTCCGCCAGCCCGGCGGCGAACGGGCCGCCCGCCGGCGGCTCGCTGCCTTCGCCGAAGGCTCGGCGGCCTACGAAGCGGACAAGGACGACCTCTCCCGTGAGGGCACGTCGCGCCTCTCCGCCGACCTGCACTTCGGCTGCCTGTCCGCCCTCGAGGTGGAGGCCCGCCTCGCCGAGCGGTCACCGGAGTACATCCGTCAGCTGTGCTGGCGGGACTTCTTCCTCTCGGTCACCCACGCCGTCCCCGACGTCGCCCGCCGCGACTACCGGGAGCGTGCACGGCACTGGCGGCGGGACGACGCCGAGCTCGAGGCCTGGCGCGGCGGCGAGACCGGCGTGCCGCTCGTCGACGCCGCCATGCACCAGCTGGAGGCGGAGGGGTACGTGCACGGCCGCGCCCGCCTCGTGGCGGCCTCGTACCTCACCAAGACGCTCCGGCACCACTGGCGAGAAGGTGCCGACCACTTCCTGCGGGCCCTCACCGACGGCGACGTCGCCAGCAACTCGTGCAACTGGCAGTGGATGGCGGGCACCGGGAACGACACCCGCCCGAACCGCGTCCTCAACCCCGAGCGCCAGGCGCGACGCTTCGATCCGTCCGGGCGCTACCGGGCCCGCTACGGGGGCGGCGCCGGTGCGCCGTGATCAGGTCGCCGTGACGGTCGGCTAACCTCACCGACGCCATGGGATCCCTCATCAAGAAGCGCCGGAAGCGCATGCGCAAGAAGAAGCACAAGAAGATGTTGAAGCGCACTCGCTGGCAGCGGCGCGCCGCCGGCAAGTAGCGCCTCGGGCTACGGCTGCGCCGGCTGCCCGGTCGAGGGACCCGCTCGCCTCGCCACTGTGACAAAGGCGCTCTCGCGCCCTGAGACGATCTCTCCCCGCACGCCCGCTGCGAGCTCGCCGAGCGCACCGGCCTCACCCTCGACGAACCAGGTCCCTCCGCTCCCCGCCAGGCGTGGACGGCTGCCCGAGGCGGCCCCGAGCAGGTCCCTCCACCACCGCAGCCCGGGGTAGGCCGCGAGGGCGGCAGGCTCGAGGTCGTTGCCGTGCTCGCCCCGGGGGCCACCGAGCTCGTCGAAGGCGCGGTAGACGACGAGGGTCGAGACGTGCACCCGCGGCGTGACGAGCAGGAAGGCGGAATCCCCCCCGTCGGCCAGCGGCTCCACGACCTCCCCGATCCCCGACACCCTCGCCCGCCCTCCGACCAGGCAGAACGGGACGTCGGCTCCGAGGGCGGCGGCGACCGAGAGGTCCTCCACACCGGCCCAGCGCAGCACGGCGGCCGCGTCCGAGGAGCCGCCGCCGAGGCCCGCCCCGGCCGGGATGTGCTTGTCGAGGCGCCAGCGCGCCTGCCGCCCGCACAGCTCGAGCGCCCGCCCGACGAGGTTGGCAGCGATGAGGCCCGCCTCCTCTGACGGGGCGGTGCCGGGAAGTCCCGCCCAGTCGACGAGGTCACGGACCTCGGAGCCCTCCTCGCCCTCGGCGAGCTCCAGCTCGTCGGCGAGGTCGAGCGAGACCATCTCCGCCTCGAGCAGGTGGTAGCCGTCCTCCCGGCGCCCGACGACACCGAGGGCGGTGGTGAGCTTGGCCGGAGCGACGAGGCGCGTCACCGGGCCTCCGGCGGCCGGGCCGGGCGCCTGGCGTGGGCGAGCCGCCCCCACTCCTCGACCGACAGCTCCTCGGGGCGTCTCGTCGGGGCGACCCCGGCGGCGGCGAAGACCGCCTCGCCGGCCAGCGACGACAGGGACCGCCGCAGCATCTTGCGGCGCGTGGCGAAGCCGGCCGACACGAGCTCGTCGATCTCGGCGAAGCTGGCGAGGTCCTCGCTCACCGCCGGCCCGCTCCTCCGCTCGATCCCCACGAGGACCGACTCGACCTTCGGCCGCGGGACGAAGACGCTCGCCGGGACGCTCGCGACGACGCGGGCGACGGCGAAGTAGGCGAGGCGCACCGACACCGCTCCGTAGGCGGGCGAGCCCGGCCCGGCCGCCAGGCGCTCGCCGACCTCCCGCTGCACCATCACGAGGAACCGGGTGATCTCGGGTGCGCCGCGGACGAGGTCGAGCACGAGCGGCGTGGCGAGGTTGTAGGGAAGGTTGGCGACGAGCACCCAGGATCGTCCAGCCAGCATCGGCCTCCAGCCAGGTGACATCGCGTCGGCGTGGACGACCTCGACCCCGAGGGGGCCGACGAGCTCCTCGAGGACCGGCAGGAGGTGCCGGTCGAGCTCGAGCGCGACCACGTGGGCCCCGGTGGCCGACAGCGCCGTCGTGAGCGAGCCGAGCCCGGCCCCCACCTCGAGGACATCGTCTCCCGGCCCGACACCCGCCAGCCGGGCGATGCGCTCGGCGACGTTCGGGTCGGCAAGGAAGTTCTGTCCGAGCGCTCTCGAGGGAGTGAGCCCGTGGTGCTCGAGCAGGGCGACGATGCCGGCCCGGCCGGGCGGGCGCAGTGGCAGGGCCCTCACCCCGGCGTCGCAGGCAGGTCGAAGGCGGCGACGGCGTTGGCGGAGGTAAGGGAGGCCACCTCCTTGGCCGAGAGGCCCTTCTCGCGCGCGACGGCGTCGCCGACGAGCAGCACGTAGCTCGGCTCGTTCGCCCGCCCCCGGTAGGGAACCGGCGTGAGGTACGGGGAGTCGGTCTCGACGAGCAGGCGGTCGACCGGGCAGGCCCGCGCCGCCTCGCGGACCTCGGAGGCGTTGGTGAAGGTGACGATTCCGGAGAACGAGAGGAAGGCCCCCACCTCGAGGCAGCGCTCCGCCTCGGCCGGACCGCCGGTGAAGCAGTGGAAGACCGTCCTCGCCGGCGGGCCCTCGCTCGCGAGGATCGAGAGCGTGTCGTCGAAGGCCTCCCGGGTGTGGATGACGAGGGTGAGGCCGTGCTCGTTGGCGAGGGCGACCTGGGCGGCGAAGGTGCTCCGCTGCACCGAGCGGGGGGAATGGTCGTAGTGGTAGTCGAGACCGCACTCCCCCACGCCGACGACCGGCAGGTGCGTACCGGAGGAGGAGAGCTCGGCGAGGAGGGAGGAGATGGCCTCGGTGCCGTGGCGGGCGTCGTGGGGGTGCAGGCCCACCGTCGAGTAGATCTCGACCGTGAGGGCACCGGCCCGCGAGCGCGATCTCGCGATCTCGAGCGCCCGGCGCGAGCTGTGGACGTCGGTGCCGATGCAGATCATGCGCCGGACGCCCGCCTCGACCGCCCGGTCGACGACGGCGGCGGCCTCGGCGTCGTCGTCGGCGTATTGGATGTGGCAGTGGCTGTCGGTCCACAAGGTGAGCCGGGCGAGCTCGAGGTCGCGCTCGTCGACCGGCTCGTCCGGGTCCGCCTGCTCCATCTCCTCGCCGGCGGCATCCCGGCGGTGCCGGCCGAAGAGACGCCCGAGCCCTCCCCGGGCGCCCGCTCCGGTCATCGCCTCCCCCGATCGCTCACTCTGCAGCCCGGCGCGGGAACAGCGGGGAGCCCTTGGTGACGGGCACGCCGCCGCCGTATCCGCCCCAGGAGAGCACGCCGGCCGGGCCGGCGCTGCCGGGAGCGGCAGGAGAGCCCTCCACCGACAGGCGCGACCAGATCTCCGCCGCCGTCGCCGGGAGCACAGGCGAGACCATGACCGCAACCAGTCTCAGCACCTCGAGGGCGTCCCCGAGGACCCCGTCCACCTCCGGCCCGGGCTCGAGCTTCCAGGGCGCCACCGCCTCGAGCTCGGCGTTGGCCGCCCGGATGAGGCGCCACACCGCCTCGAGCGCCTCGTGGGGGGCGAACCGCCCCCAGGCGGCCACGACCTCACCGGTGACGGCGGCGGCCGCCGTGGCCAGCGCCGATCCCGCCGAGGCGGGCCGCGGAGCCGGGCCGATGCCGCCGCACTTCGAGCCGACGACCGTCGCCACCCGGGCGAGCAGGTTGCCGAGGTTGTTGGCGAGATCGGCGTTGTAGCGCTCGATCAGCCCCTCGTAGCTGAAGTCGCCGTCCTGGCCGATCGGGAAGTCCCTCATGAGGTAGTAGCGAAGGGCGTCGTTGCCGACGTCGGCGGACAGCGCCACCGGATCGACCTGGTTGAAGGCCGTCTTGGCCATCTTGCGGCCGCCGACGAGGAGGAAGCCGTGGACGAGGTAGTGGCCGGGCGGGTCGATCCCCGCCGCCATGCACATCGCCGGCCACCAGACGCAGTGGAAGCGGATGATGTCCTTGCCGAGCAGGTGGTGGACCGACGGCCACCAGGACGCGAAGCGCTCCTCGTCCTCCCCGTAGCCGATGGCCGAGATGTAGTTCACGAGGGCGTCGTACCAGACGTAGAAGACGTGCTCGGGGTCCCAGGGGACCGAGATGCCCCAGTCGATCGAGGTGCGCGTGATCGAGATGTCCTTCAGGCCGCCCTTGATGATCCCGAGCGCCTCGTTGCGCCGGGTCTCGGGGTAGACCGCACCGGGATGCTCGTCGTACCAGGCGAGCAGCCGGTCGGCGAAGCGGCTCAGGGCGAAGAACCAGTTCTCCTCGGCGAACCACTCGACGGGGCGCTCGTGCACCGGGCAGAGGTGGTCGCCGGTGAGGTCCTCCTCGGCGTAGTAGGCCTCGCAGCTCACGCAGTACCAGCCCTCGTAGGTGCCCTTGTAGAGGTAGCCGTTGTCGTGGATCGCCCGCATGAAGCGCTGCACCGAGCGGTGGTGGCGCTCCTCGGTGGTGCGGATGAAGTCGTCGTTGGTGACGCCGAGGGCGGCCCAGGCCTCGGCGAAGCGGGCGCTCGTCTCGTCGGCCCACTCCTTGGCGCTCTTGTGCTGCTGCTCGGCCGCCCGCAGGATCTTCAGGCCGTGCTCGTCGGTGCCGGTGACAAAGAGCGTCTCGTCGCCGACCAGGCGGTGCCAGCGGGCGAGGCTGTCGGCGCAGATCGTGGCGTAGGCGGTGCCGAGGTGGGGGGCGTCGTTGACGTAGTAGATGGGTGTCGTCTGGTAGTAACGCCCGGGCACGCCGCCGAGCCTACAAGGCGTCCGGGCGACCCCTTGGAGACCCTCGGGCGAGCGCGTCGTAGACGGCGCGCCTGTTGATCCCGAGCCGGCCCGCCACGTCGGTGACGGCGTCGCGCCGGCTGAGGCCGCCGGCCACGAGCTCCTCCACGGCGCCGGCGAGCTCGCCCGGCGGCGGCGGCTCGGGTGTCTCTGGCGGCGCAGCGTCGAGGACGAGGACGAACTCTCCCCGCGCCTTCTCGGAGGGCCACCGGCCCCGCGCCCTTCCGATCGGTCCGCGCCACAGCTCCTCGTGCAGCTTGGTGAGCTCGCGCCCGACCGCCACCAGGCGAGCGTCGCCTGCGGCGACGGCCAGCTCCTCGAGGAGGGTGTCGACCCGCCTGGGGGACTCGTAGAAGACGGTCACCACGTCCGAGCGGGCCGCCAGGGCGACCCGCTGGCGGCGCTCGGGCCCCTTGCGGGGGAGGAAGCCCTCGAAGCGCCACCGGCCGTCCCCGAGGCCGGCGAGGGCGACGGCGGTGGGGGCGGCGGACGGCCCGGGCACGGCGGTCACCCGGGCCCCCGCCTCGTGGGCGGCGGCCACCACCCTTCCGCCCGGGTCCGATACGCCGGGCAGGCCGGCGTCGCTCACGAGCGCCACGGTCAGTCCCTCGCCCAGCCAGCCCATCACCTCGGGCGCCCGGGCGGCCTCGTTGTGCCCGTGCAGGGAGACGAGGCGGTGGGGGCGGAGCCCGAGACGGCTGAAGAGCTGGCCTGAGTGGCGGGTGTCCTCGCAGCAGACGACGTCTGCCTCGGCGATCACCCTTGCCGCCCGCGGGGGGAGGTCCTCGAGGTTGCCGATCGGCGTGGCGACGAGGACGAGCCGGCCGGAGGATGACGGGGGCACGCACCACTGTCCCACAGCAGGTGGGCGGCAGACCGGGCCGCCGGCCGGATGGGCGGCGCCCTACTCCTTTATCTCCAGGCGGTCGCCGGCGGCAAGGCCCCAGCGCCCGAAGGCCCCGCGCTCTGCCTCGAGGAGGCCGGCCGCCCCGGGGCGCCACCGCGGGAGGCCGTAGGGGCGGAACGAGCGCAGGGCGAGGACGACGAGGTCGCCGTCGAGCCAGGCGACGTCCATGCCGGAGGGGCCGGCCAGGGCGGTGAGCCCTCTCGAACCCCTCACCAGCCGGGCGGCGTGCTCGGGCGCACGGCGGAGGGCGACGGGGCGGGCGGACTCGAGGACCTCGAGGCTCGCCAGCACCTGCCCGTCACGAAGCAGCCACGCCATAGGGCCCGATTCTCGCATCCCCTCGGCCGACTACACTGCCCAACTTGTGTCCAAGCGTACCGTGAAGCGCAAGCTGCGCAAGAAGAAGAAGGCCAACCACGGCAAGAAGCCGAACTGCGGCCGCGGCTGAGCGACACCGGGCCGCACCCACCCGCTCACCACGGTCGCCAGGCCTCCCCCCGGGCGGCCAGCATCGGCACGAGGACACTCGGGCGGTCCGTGATGAGGCCGTCCACGCCGAGCTCCAGCAGGCGCTCCATCTCGGCGGCCTCGTCGATCGTCCAGACGTGGACAGCCAGCCCGGCACGGTGGGCGGCCTCGACGAACTGCTCGTCCACCACCGTGATGTCGCCGTGGTTCGCCGGCACCTGCAGGGCGACGTGGCGGGTGGCCGACTCTGGCGCCGGGGCGCCTGAGCGGGCGGCGTAGTAGAAGGCGGCCGTGGCCGACGTCCCCGCCGAGGTGGGGATCTCGGGTGCGGCGGCGGAGAAGGCGTCGGTGGCGGCATCGTTGAACGAGGCGACGATGACGTCGTCCCGCCGTTCGTGGGCTCTCAACAGCTCGGCGAGCAGTTGCTCGTAGGGCTCGACCTCCGGCGCCGTCTGCTTGATGTCGAGGTTCAGCACCACGCCGGGGAAGGTCTCGAGCACCTCGGCCAGGCTCGCCACCCCGAAGCGGCGGTCGCCCGGCGCCCGCCCGCGCAGGGCGTACTGCTCCACCGGGCGGTCGTGGACGACCTCCTCCCCCTCGACGAACCAGTAGGCGTTGTCGAGCTCGGCGAGCTCGGCGAGGCTGTGGCGGGCTATCTCGCCGCAGCCGTTGGTCGTCCGGTCGAGCGTGGCGTCGTGGCAGACGACGAGCTGGCGGTCGCTCGTCGCGTGCACGTCGAGCTCGATTGCCGGCGCCCCGAGGGAGACCGCTCTCGAGATCGCCCACAGGGTGCTCGACGGCGCCTCGCGCGCCCCGCCCTGGTGGGCGTAGGCGATGACTCGACGCTCCAGCCACGGGTTCTCGGTCATCACCTGTGTCTACCAGCCTCCGCCCGCAGTAGCCTCGCCGTCGCGATGATCGACCACATCCTGCTCGACCTGATCAGTGCACTTCGCGACGCCTTCGAGGAAGCGCTCCTCGAGCAGCAGGCGGTCGAGGAGCGCTTCCAGGTGGACGTCTTCCTCGGCGACCTGTCCTTCGAGACGTCCTACAGCCTCCCCGGCGAGAGCAATCCCGCCAGGGTGAGGGCAGACCTCACCTTGGACTGGCCGACCTGGAGCCAGAGCGCATACCGGTCCTGGTCGATCGGCGAGCCCCCCGCCGAGCCGCCCGAGCTCGTCATCGGGCTGGCCTTCCGGCTCCAGCGCCTCTCCACGCGGCCCGACCCCGCCTCGGTCCTCGCCGTTCTCGACGAGGAGGGTCCCGAGCTCGGCCCCGAGCGCCTCGAGCGGACGGCGCCCACCCTCGAGCAGGTCTTCGAGCACACCGGGGACACGGTGAGCGCCCTCGAGGTCTCCTACCAGGGGAGCATCCGCCTCGAGGATCAGACGCTCGAGGACCCGAGCCGCCTCGACGAGCAGATCGCCGACCTCGCCCGCTGGGTGGCGAGCGCCCTCGTGCGCCTCACCGACCTCGACCTTCCCTTCCTTCCCCCCGAGGAGGACAGCGAGCACGCCTGAGCGGGCTCAGGACCCCGCCACGATCTCCGCCAGGTCCGCCAGGGGCCGCGCCCCGAAGTGGCCGATGATCTCGCTCGCCGCCAACGAGCCGACCCGCGCCGCCGCGGCGGCGTCGCGGCCCGAGGTGAGGCCGTAGAGCACGCCGGCGGCGAACAGGTCGCCCGCCCCGGTCGTGTCGACCACCTCGGACACCGGCTCGGCGGCCGTCTCGACGAGGGCGTCGGCGGAGACGGCGACCGACCCCTCGGCGCCCCGGGTGACGAGCGCGAGGAGCCCCGGGCGCCGGAGCGCCTCGACCGCCTCTTCGAGGCTCGCCACCCCTGCCAGCGAGCGCGCCTCCTCCTCGTTGCCGAACAGGACGTCCACCTCCCCGCCCTCGACCAGCCCGAGGATGGCGTCCCGGTGGCGCTCGACCACGAAGGGATCCGAGAGCGAGAGCGAGACGAGCGTTCCGGCGCCGCGGGCCAGCTCAACAGCCTTCGACAGGGCGCTGGCGGCCGGCGGGGCGTCGAGCAAGTAGCCCTCGATGTAGACGACCGACGCCTGGCCGATCCCCGCCTCCTCGACGGCGGCCGGGCTGATCTCTGCCGCCGCCCCGAGACTCGTCGCCATCGAGCGCGTGCCGTCGGCACCGACGAGCACGTGGCAGAGCCCGGTCTGGCTCCCCTCCCCGGCGGGATGGGCGACGCAGCGCACCCCGGCGGCCTCGAGATCGGCGACGTAACGCCGGCCCGCCTCGTCCGCGCCGATCGAGCCGACGAAGGCGGCACTGCCTCCGAGCGAGGCGACACCCGCCGCCGTGTTGGCGGCCGAGCCGCCGGCCACCTCCTGCCAGTGGTCCCACTGCTGCTCGATGACCCGGGCGGCCTCAGCCCCGACAAGGGTCATCGCTCCGAGCTCGAGGCCTGCGGCCGAGACGACCCCGGGCGGCGCCTCGGCCAGGCGGTCGACGAGCGCGTGGCCGAGGCAGACCACCGCCAGCGGCCGCCGTCCGCCGTCGGGGAGCACGGGTGGGGGGATCGCTGCCGGCATGACCCGAGACCGTACCCGGGGCCGTCAGGCACCGTTCATCGAGCCCAGGGCTAACCTCGCTGCGATGGCCACGGCTGCCCAGCACGACGAGTACCGCCTCCCGAGGACCGTCGTCCCGAACCGGTACTCGATCACGGTCCTACCCGACTCCGACCTCTCCTCGTTCGAGGGCGAGGTGGCGATCGAGCTCACCGTCCTCGAGCCGACGCCGGAGATCGTGCTGAACGCCGTCGGGCTCGAGATCTCCCGGGCGACGCTTCGCGGCGAGGACGGCACCGAGCGGCCCCTCGGCATCGAGCCCGAGCCTCGACTCGAGCGGGTCCACTTCCTCGCCGGCGACGTCGTCCCGGAGGGCCCGGCCGTGCTGACCTGCTCGTTCTCCGCGCCCATCGGCGACCGGCTCTGCGGCTTCTACCGGAGCCGGTTCACCGACACCTCCGGACGAGAGCGGGTGATCGCCTCCACCCACTTCGAGGCGGCGGACGCCCGGCGCGCCTTCCCCTGCTTCGACGAGCCCGGCATGAAGGCGGTCTTCTCGGTCACCCTCGAGGTTCCCGCCGGTCTCGTGGCCGTCTCCAACGCTCCCGAGAAGGAGGTCGTCGACCTCGGGGAGGGCCGGCGCCGCATCGTGTTCGAGGACACGATGGTGATGTCGAGCTACCTCGTCGCCTACTGCATCGGACCCTTCGAGCTGAGCGAGCCGGTCGTCTCCGAGGGCGTGCCGATCAGAGCCGTCGTCCCGGAGGGCAACCTCCACCTCACCTCCTTCGCCCTCGAGGCGGCGTCCCATGCCCTTTCGTGGTACCAGGAGTACTTCGGCATCGCCTACCCGACGAAGAAGCTCGACCTCGTCGCCATCCCGGACTTCGCCATGGGCGCCATGGAGAACCTGGGCTGCGTCACCTTCCGCGAGCAGGACCTGCTGTGCGACCCGGAGGACTCCTCCATCTCCGAGCTCGCCCTCATCGCCGAGGTCGTCGAGCACGAGATCGCCCACATGTGGTTCGGCGACCTCGTCACCATGGGCTGGTGGAACGGCATCTGGCTGAACGAGGCGTTCGCCACCTTCATGTCACTCTCATGCCTGGACGACTTCCGGCCCGGCTGGCACCGCTGGGTGCAGTTCGGCGTCGAGAAGGATCTCGCCCTCCAGGTGGACGGACTGCACGCCACGAGGGCGATCGAGTTCCATGTCCGGGCGCCCGACGAGGCCGACGCCATGTTCGACCATCTCACCTACCTGAAGGGCGGCAGCGTACTTCGGATGCTGGAGCAGTACCTCGGGCCCGAGCGCTTCCGGCAGGGCGTCCGCCGCTACCTCACCGAGCACGCCTATGCCAACACCGAGACCACCGACCTGTGGGACGCCCTCGAGGCGGTCTCGGACGGCGAGCCGGTACGGGCGATGCTCGACACCTGGATCTTCCAGGGGGGCCACCCCATCCTCACCGCTTCGCTCGAGCAGGGGCAGCTCACGATCAGCTCCGAGCCCTTCAGCTACCTGCCCGAGTCCGAGCGACCGCCGTCCGCGCCGCCATCTGGGATCGGGAGCGGTTGGATCGTGCCGGTCCGGGTCGAGGACCGGCCCGGCGAGTCCCGCTCGGTGCTGCTCGACCCGGCTGATGCCGACGACGGCCGCCGGCTCGGGACGGTGCGGGGCCTCCCCGTGGTCGAGGCCGGTGGCACGGGCGTGTACCGACTGCGCTACGAGGGCGAGCTGCTCGACCGGGTGCTGGCCGGCCTCGCCTCGCTCGAGCCCCTCGAGCGCTTCAACCTCGTCGCCGACTCCTGGGCCTCCGCCCTCGCCCAGCGCAGCGAGCTGTCGGACTTCCTCGCCCTCCTGGCGAGGATCGGGCCCGAGCGCGAGCCGAGCATCTGGAGCGTCGTCTCGAGCGCCGTGCGGCTGATCGGCTTCGCGGCGGACGGCGAGGTCGCCTCGGGCTGGGCGGCCTTCGTGCGCCGCGCCGCCCGCCCCGCCCTCGACGCGCTCGGCCTCGAGCTCGACAGGAGCGACTCGCCCGAGGATCAGGAGAGCCGGGCGCTGCTCGTCCGCCTGCTCGGGACCGCCGGCGGCGACGACGAGGTGATCGCCTGGGCGCGCGACCTGTTCGACCACCACCTCGCCGGCGCCGCCTCCCGGCTGCCGGCCTCGATCGCCCAGTCGGTGCTCCACGTCGTCGTCTCCACCGGAGCACAGGACGACTTCGATGCCGTGAGGCAGGGCTACCGGCACCCGGTCGACCCCTTGAGCGAGACCCGCCACCTCTACGCGCTCACCTCGGCCCGGCAGCCCCCGCTCGTCGCCGAGCTGCTCGAGATGACCCTCGGCGAGATCCGCACCCAGGACGGACATCACATCCTCGCCCGCATGCTCGCCAACAAGGACGCCGGGGAGGCGGCGTTCTCCTTCGTCGGGGCCCACTACGACGAGCTCGAGCGGCGGCTTCCTCCCCACGCCATGCCGACGGTGGTGGGCGGGGCAGCGCTGCTCGTCCAGCTCGGCCCCGACGGCAGGGCGCGCCACCTCGAACCGCTGCGGCACTTCGTCGCCAGTCACGACTTCGGCGGTCACCAGCGGCTCGTCGACCAGGCTCTCGAGCGCCAGACGGTGAACGCCCGCTTCGTCAGCGCCGCCCACCCCCGCCTCGCCGAGCTGCTGGCGAAGGTCTAGCCCCCTTGGCCGCCGGCCCGCCGGGAGCCGCCCGGTGAACTTCGGCGCGCTCCTTGCCACCTTCGCCATCGTCATCCCGGCCGAGCTGCCGGACAAGACGATGATCACCTGCATCGTGATGTCGTCACGTCACCGGGCGATGCCCGTGTGGCTCGGCGGAGCCGCCGCCCTCATCCTGCAGGCGGGAGTCGCCGTCATCGCCGGCCGGCTGCTCGCCCTGTTGCCGGCGACGCCGCTTCACGCCGTGGTGGCGACGCTGTTCATCGCCGGCGCGGCCTATCTCATCCTCCTCCCCGAGCGGGAGCAGACCTCGACCTCCGAAGCCCTCGTCGAGGAGGAGGAGGAGAGGGAGGAGGCCAAGGAGGAGGCGGCCGGCGCCGCTTCGTCACCGTGGCGCCCGCTGTTCACGACGTTCTCGATCGTCGCCCTGGCGGAGTTCGGTGACATCACCCAGATCGTCATCGCCAATCTCACCGCCCGCTACCACGCGCCCCTGGCCGTCTTCCTCGGCGCCTCGGCAGCCTTCGTCCTCGTCTCGGGCATCGGCGTCCTCGGCGGGCGGACGATCATCCGGGTCGTCCCCTTGTCGGTCGTCCGGCGGATCTCGGGTGTGATCCTGCTCGGCCTCGGCATCTACACGATCGTGGAGCTGCTGTGACCGCCGCCGACCGGCTGCTCGCCGCCGCCCGCTCGGCGGAGGGCTTCATGCCCGACGAGGAGGGCCTCGCCCTCACGAGGCTGGCGCGGCTCCTCGCACAGGCGGGCCCGGGCGAGCTCCCCCAGCTCGTCGTCGAGATCGGCGCCTACTGCGGGCGCTCGACTCTCTACCTTGCTGCCGGCCTCGCCGAGGGCGGCACCAGGCCAGCCGAGGGGGCGGCTCGGCCGGTCGTCTTCAGTGTCGACCACCACCACGGCTCCGAGGAGAACCAGGAAGGCTGGGAGCACCACGACCCCACCCTCGTCGATCCGCGCACCGGCAGGATGGACACCCTGGCACGCTGGAGGGGCGCCATTGGCGACGCCGGCGCGGAGGACTACGTCGTCGGGGTGGTCGGCGAGTCGGCTGCCGTCGCCGCCCACTGGTCGAGCCCGGTCGGGCTGCTGTTCGTCGACGGCGGCCACGGCGAGGAGCCTGCCCGGGCCGACTACCTCGGGTGGGTGCCGCACGTCGCCCTCGGGGGCCTGCTCGCCATCCACGACGTCTTCCCCGATCCCGCAGACGGCGGCAGGCCGCCCTACGAGCTGTACTGCCGGGCGCTCTCCTCGAAGGGCTTCGAGGAGGACGAGGAGCTCGGGCGCGGAAGCCTGCGGGTGCTGCGGAGGGTGTCGTCGGCGTACTGAGTCACCTCCGGCGGCCTGTCCCGGCCACCCATGGGTCCTTCTCCCCTAGCGGTAGTTTCCGGGCTATCTCGATGAGCTGCCCGTCGGACCCTCTGGAACTTCTTCGGTAAATAGGCGCTGACCAGCGCGAACGTCCTGCTCAAAGGCTCGCGATCGTGTTCCAGATAGTGTA
>JAJZZB010000202.1 GCA_021797795.1 Actinomycetes bacterium
GCAGGACGGTTCTCCGAGGAGGTCCGCATGTACAAGGCGCCTCCGCCGGAGGTCACCTGCGAGGAGTTCTACGAGACCGACCCCTCGAAGGACTACAAGCGGGGCTTTGCGATCCAGAACGTCTCACCGTTGCCGATCACCTACTCCGAGCACGTCACGGCGCAGGGGCATTGGGGCGAGGTGCTCCGGGAGTACATGCGTGACTACGTCCACTGGGCCGTCCTCGGGGCGCTGTGCGAGTTCCTCCCCCGGCACGAGAACGGGGTGACGCTCGCCGGCGAGAAGGACCGGCACGGTCTTGCGGTGGCGAACTTCTCCTACTCCCAGGGTGACAACGACGACAGGCTCGAAGACGCGGCCCAGTCGGTGATGGAGGACATCCTCACCGCGGCGGGTGCCGAGGAGGTGATCACCATCAAGCGCTATGCCCACCTGGTCGGCGGCTGCAGGATGGCGGAGTCGCCGGACAAGGGCGTGGTGGACCGCAACCTGCGCAGCTTCGCCGTCCCCAACCTCTTCATCACCGACGGGAGCGTGCTGCCCACCCAGGGCTCGGCCAACCCGGCCCTCACGATCATGAGCCTGGCGGCACGCTGTGCCGACTACCTCGCGAGCACGCGCCGCACGGGACTGGTGGCGTGACGGCCCGCTCACGCGACGCCGTCTCCGCCCCGGTCGAGGCGGTCTCGGCGGCGGCCTACACGATCCCGACCGACCGGCCCGAGGGAGACGGCACCCTCGCCTGGGACGCGACCACGATCGTCGTCGTCCACGTCTCGGGCGGAGGCGAGCGCGGGCTCGGCTGGACCTACACCACTGCGGCCTGTGCGCGCCTTGTCGCCGACGTGCTGGCCGACGCCGTCACAGGCCTCGACCTGGCCGACGTGCCTCGCGCCCTCGAGACGATGGTGCGGGCCTGCCGCAACTACGGACGCCCGGGCATCGCCTCGTGCGCCATCTCGGCGGTCGAGACCGCCCTGTGGGACCTGAAGGCCCGCGTGCTCGGCGTCGCGCTCGCGAGCCTCCTCGGCCGGGGACGCGACGAGGTCCCGATCTACGGCAGCGGAGGCTTCACCACCTACGACGACGCGACGACGCGGGCCCAGGTGGACCTGTGGGTCGGCGAGTGGTCGATCCCGCGGGTGAAGATCAAGATCGGGGAGTCCTGGGGCACGAGGGTGGACCGCGACCTCGAGCGCGTCCGCCATGTCCGCTCGCTTGTCGGTGACGACGTCGAGGTCTACGTCGACGCCAACGGCGGGTACACGCGAAAAGAAGCGGTCCGGGTGGGGCTCTCGATGTTCGAGGAGTCGCGCGTCACCTGGTTCGAGGAGCCCGTCTCCTCCGACGATCTCGACGGCCTGCGCGAGGTGCGCGATCGGGTCCCGAGCGACGTGGCGGCAGGGGAGTACGGCTGGGACCTCGTCTACTTCGACCGCATGGTGGCGGCCGGCTCGATCGACTGCCTCCAGATCGACGTCACGAGGTGCGGCGGCTACCTCGAGTGGCAGAGGGCGGCGGCCCTCGCCGGCGCCCGCTCGCTCGAGGTGTCGGGTCACTGCGCACCCAACCTGCACGCTCACGTCGGGGTCGGCGTTGCGAACCTCCGCCACCTCGAGTACTTCCACGACCACCACCGCGTCGAGCAGATGCTCTTCGAGGGGACCCTCGACCCGAAGGGGGGCACGCTCGTGCCGGACCTCTCCCGGCCGGGCAACGGAATGGAGTTGAAGGAGGCCGACGCCGAGCGCTACCGCGTCGCGTAGGCGAGGGGCTTTCGGGCCGCCGCCGGTGCTCACGAGGCTGCGCAGCACCCCACAGGGCGCCTTTCAGTCCTCAGGAGGAAGAGGCCACCTCGTTCCCGGTCTCCCGGGCGGTGATCCGGTCGTGCGCCACCCGTGCCTCGGCGAATGCCTCGGCGGAGAGCAGCATTCGGCAGGCCGGGAAGAGGTCCTGCTCCTCCCGGGTGATGTGGGCCTCGAGCTCCTCGAGCCCGGCGCGCACCGTCGCCTCGGACAGCTCGGCGAGCGGGTCGACCGAGAGCAGCCCCTGGCGGGCTTCGCGATGGTCGCCCTCCAGATCGGCCAGGTAGCCGTCGAACCCCGGCTCGACGGCCAACTGGCGGAAGATCCCTTCCTCCTCCCGCTCGAGATGCAGCCGGAGCCTCGACTGCAGCTCTGCGAGCGCGATGGCGGCTTCGGCCCGGTCCCGGCCGAGCTCCCGCCGGATGCGGGCGGCGAGGTCCACGAGCTGCTCGTGGTCGTCGGAGCGCTCGCCGATGACCCCGACCTCGCGGCAGCCGCAGTAGTCACACATGGGAGGCGACCCTCCGCGCGCAGCGATCCGAGGCAAAGGCGGTGGGAGGCGGCAGTCCGGCGTTCACCCCCTCAGTCTGGCCTGCTCCCGAGCGGCAGAAAAGCGGCGAAGGGTCCTGTTCCCCTCTCGGCGGCTCGACTCGGGCTCGAGGTCCCAGCATGCCTCCCTACCGGGAGGCGGGCAGGAGCGGGGCGAACAGGTCGCCCCGCTCGGCCACCCTGGCGAGGACGTCGTCGGGCGAGAAGCCGAGCAGGTCGACGTGCCGCCCCGAGCCTTCGGCGACCTCGTCCCAGGTGACGGGGGTCGAGACCGAGGGGCGGTCGAGCGCCCGCAGCGAGTACGGCGAGACGGTGGTCTTGGCCGTGTTGTTCTGGCTCCAGTCGATGAGGACCTTGCCTGCCCGGACGGACTTCGTCATGCGAGAGACCACGAGGTCGGGCAGGGACCGCTCGATCTCCTCGGCGACGTCGTGGGCGTAGTCGTTCGAGCGGCCGGCCGCCCACCTGCGTGAGCCGATCCGCCCATAGCACTGGAGGCCCTTCGAACCGCTCGTCTTCGCCAACAGCTCGATGCCGTCGTCCTCCAGCCGCTCCCGGAGGGCGAGCGCGACCTCGCAGCACTCGGTGATGGTGGCCGGCTCGCCCGGGTCGAGGTCGAACACGAGCAGGTCGGGCGTCCTCGGCTGACCGTCCCGTCCGGTCCGCCACATGGGGGTGTGGAGCTCGATGGCGGCCAGGTTGGCGAGCCACGTCAAGGTGGCGAGGTCGTCGACGACCGTGAACTCGGTCACCTGGCGCCCCGAGTCCCGCTCGCGCCCCCAGCCCGTCCCCCTTCGCGGCAGGGTCACGGTCCTCACCCATTCCGGCGCATGGCTCGGGACGTTCTTCTCGATGAAGCCGCTGCGGTCGGTGCCCTCCGGGAAGCGCTTCACCGTGACCGGTCTGGCCTTCAGGTGCGGGAGCATCACCGGTGCGATGCGGGTGTAGTACTCGATGACGTCACCTTTGGTGTAGCCGCTCGGATAGAGCACCTTGGTGAGGTTGCTGAGCGAGATCTGCCGCCCACCCACCGTCGCGACCACCCGTTTCGTGTCAGGACTCACGGGTCACCTCCCCCGGCTCCTTGTCCGGCCTCAGCCCCCGCCACGAGGGCTGGCGGAGCCTCCCGTCGTTCGTCCACTCCCCATAGACCACCTCGCCGACGAGCTCCGGAGCGGTCCAGCGGGCGTCTTTGCGGTAGCGCGGCGGGACCGCGTTCGAGAAGGGGCTCGAGGCCTGCTCGAGCAGCTCGAGGCGGCGCTTCAGCTCGGCGAGCACCTCCTCGGTGAAGCCCGTGCCGACCTGGCCCACATAGCGGAGGCCCGTTCGCTCGGGGATGCCGAGCAGGAGCGAGCCGATGCGGTCCTTCCGGCGCCCCTGGCCGGGTGTCCAGCCCCCGATCACCACCTCCTGCATGGAGACGTTCTTCACCTTCGTCCACTCCGGGGAACGCCGCCCGGGGCGGTAGGGGGAGTCCGTCCGCTTCGCCAGCACCCCCTCGAGGCCCTGCTCCTGGCTGGCGCGCAGGACGTCGGATCCGGGGCCTTCGAAGCGCGGGCTCAGGGTCCATGCCTCTCCCCGGTCGAGACCGAGACCCTCGAGCCGGGCGCGACGCTCGGAGTACGGGCGGTCGAGAAGCGTCTCGCCGTCCTCGTACAGCAAGTCGAAGACGACGTAGGTGACGGGCTGGCCCTCCGCCAGCCGCCTGGCCTTGGTGCTGTCGGCGGTGTGGATGCGCGGCTGGAGGAGCTGGAAGCTCGGGCGGCCGTCCGGGCCGAAGGCGACGATCTCGCCGTCGAGGACGACCCGTGCCGACCCGAGCGCCTCTCCGAGACCCTTCAGCTCGGGGAAGGACGCCGTCAGCTCGTTCCCGTTCCTCGAGACGAGCCTGGCCCGGCCGCCGTCGACGTAGGAGAGGGCACGGATGCCGTCCCACTTGAACTCGTAGGTCCACTCCTCGTCCCTCGTCGGGAGGCGCCCGAGCGTGGCGAGCATCGGCTGTATGTCGGTCGGCATCGGCTCGTAGCCCTCCGGCGCCTCGTCCATGCGGTGGATCATCCAGTTCCTGTCCCTCGTCTGGAACAGCACGAACCGTCCGCGGGCGCGGCCGGTCAGCGTCCCCTCGAGCGCCACCCTCACCTCGCGGTCGCTCCACTTCAGCTCCTCGTAGGAGCCCGTGTCCCAGAGCGTCACCATGCCCCCGCCGTACTCACCCTCGGGGATCTCCCCCTCGAACGAGGCGTACTCGAGGGGGTGGTCCTCGGTGTGGACGGCGAGGTGGTTCGTCTCCTTGTCGCTCGGGAGGCCCTTCGGCAGCGCCCAGCTCACGAGCACGCCGCCTCGCTCGAGACGGAAGTCCCAGTGCAGCGAACGGGCGTGGTGCTCCTGGATCACGAACGCCGGCTTCTTCGCCCGCCGCCGGGCTGCCGCCGACGACGAGGGGACAGGCTCAGGTGTGGCGCCCGGCCTCCTTCGCCGGCGGTACTCGGCGAGCGGACGCCCCTCAGCCTGGCGCGGCGGCATCCTCGACCCCGATGCACTCACAGGGC
>JAJZZB010000203.1 GCA_021797795.1 Actinomycetes bacterium
TCAGAAGCGCCGCTGCTCCGGCTGTCGGGGATCACGAAGAGCTTCGGTGGCACGCGTGCCCTTGACGAGGTCAGCGTGTCGTTCGACCTCGGTCAGGTGCGGGCGATCTGCGGAGAGAACGGAGCGGGCAAGTCCACCCTCATCAAGGCGATCATGGGGGTGATCCAACCCGACTCGGGCCGCATGGAGCTGAACGGCCAGGTGGTCACCGTGCCGGACACCCAGAGCGCCCGCCGGCTCGGCTTCGCCGCCGTCTACCAGGAGACGCTCCTCTACCGGCACCTCAGCGTGCTCGACAACCTGTTTGTGGCCGACCCGATCCGCAACCGCGTCGGCGGTCTCGACGTCCGCGCCATGCAAGCTCGCGCCCGCCGGGTCTTTCAGGAGCTCGACCTCGCGCCCCAGTTGCTCGGCGAGACGATGGGCAGCCTTCGCCTCGGCTACCAGCAGCTCGTCCTTATCGCGAAGGCGTTGATCGAACAGGCACAGCTCGTGATCTTCGACGAGCCGACGTCCATTCTCTCGGCCACCGAGACCGAGCGGCTCTTCGGGATCATCCGCCGCTTGCGTGATGGGGGGCGATCCGTCGTCTACATATCGCATCGCTTCGAGGAGCTCGAGCAGATCGCCGACGAGGTGTCCGTGCTGACCGACGGCCGCGTGGTCGGCGAGCTTCCTGCCCGCCCGCTCGACATCGACGGGGTGGTGCGGCTCATGTCGGGCACGACGACGCGCGCCTACGAAGCAGGGCCGAGGACGGCCTCGCAGGTCCGTGACGCCCCACCTGTCCTTCAAGTTCGTGGGCTGTCCAGACCACCGCTGTACGAGGACGTCTCCTGGGAGGTGCGACCGGGCGAAGTTCTCGGCTTCTACGGTCAGGTGGGCGCGGGGCGCAGCGAGGTGGCCCAGGGCATCTTCGGCGTGCTGCCGCCTTCGGCAGGCTCGATCCTCTTGGACGGGCAGGAGGTGCGCTTCCGCTCGCCCCGCCAGGCGATCGACCGGGGGATCGGCTACCTCCCCGAGGATCGCAAGACCCAGGGCATCTTCAGTACCCAGCCCATCAGCGACAACACGGTGAGCGTGGTGCTCGGCAAGCTGTCCGCCCTCCTCACGCGCTATGTCTACCGTCACAAGGTTCAGGAGGTCACCGAGGGGAGCCGTCGCTCCCTCGACATCAAGATGGCCAGCCCGTCGGCGCCCATCCTCTCTCTGTCCGGCGGGGGCCAGCAGAAAGTGGTCCTCGGCCGGTGGATGGCCGAGAAGCTGAGGGTGATGGTGCTCGACGAGCCCACACGGGGCATCGACGTGATGACCAAACGCGAGTTCCACCGGATCATTCGAGAGCTCGCCGGGTCGGGGCTGGCCGTGGTCGTGATCTCGTCGGACCTGCCGGAGGTTCTGGCGGTCGCCGATCGCGTCCTCGTGATGCGTCGAGGCAGCCTCGTCGCCTCCTACAACAATGACGGCACGGTCGCGCCGGAGGAGGTGCTGCTGACGGCGGTGGCGGGTGGCGAGGAAGCCGGCGACAGCGACTCCGAAGCTGTCCCACCCCTCCCGGCCGAGAAGTTGGGCGGGGCACGCGGCGGCGGGAGCACGGGCCCGCGAATGATGGCAGCCAGGGTGAGCGAAGAGGTGAAGGGGTCGTGAGCACGTCGACGCTGTCCGTCGGGCGCGAACCATCAGGCAGGAGCATCCTCGGCAGCCTGTGGCGAGCGGCGCGATCGGTCGAGTACGAGGGCTACCTGCTCATCGTTCTGGTGCTCAGCGTCGCGGTCATGAGCCTCACCATCGGGCAGTCGTTCTGGAACTCCGCCAACCTCTCGAGCGTGCTCGTCGACGCCGCCATCTCGACGATCCCCGCGATCGGGATGACCCTCGTGATCATCACGGCGGGGATCGACGTCTCGATCGGAGCCCTTGTCGGTGTTGTGGCGACCGTTGCCGGTCTCGGTTTCCAGCATGGCTGGCCGTTCCTCGCTGTCATCCTCGTCGCGCTCGCGGCCGGTGTCGCCGGAGGCGCGGTCAACGGGGCGGTGATCGCCTGGGGCGGAGTCCCACCGATCATCATGACCCTCGGCACGCTGTCGCTCTACCGGGCGCTCGCCTACCAGCTCCTCGGAGGGGTGTGGATCTCGAGCATCCCCCCGGTGATGACCCAACTTGTCGTGCTCGACCGGATCGGTCCGGTGCCGTACAGCTTCGTGCTGGCCGTGGTCCTCGTGGCCGTGTTCAGCTGGGTGATGCGAAAGCGCCCGGTCGGAAGGCGCATCTATGCAGTCGGTGACAATGCCGAAGCCGCCCGGACTGCCGGTCTGCGGGTGAAGCTCATCAAGTTCGCTGTCTACGCGCTACTCGGAGGGCTGACGGCGATCGCCGCTCTCATGACCCTTGGTCAGAGCCCGCTCGTGCAGGCCACCACCGGCCACAACTTCGAGCTGACGGTGATCGCCGCGGCGGTCGTGGGCGGGACGAGCATCATGGGCGGCGAGGGTAGGATCGTCGGGGGACTGTTAGGCGCGCTCCTCGTCGAGGTCGTCGAAGATGGCGCGATCCTCTACAACGTCAGCTCGTTCTGGCAACAGATCGTCCTCGGGGCGATGATCGTCGTCGCCGTCTCGATCGGAGTGCTGCGTCGCCGACGGGCGCGGACCGCCTGGGGGGCCCAGTGAGCCCGCTCACCGAGCCGACGCCCGAGCCGCCCCGCTCGGCGCGGCCAGCAGGCCGGGCGTCGCGCCTCGGCCGCCTGCTCGAGTCGCCTTTCGTCGTCCAGTATGGCCTGCTGCCACTGGTGCTCATCATCGTGCTCGCAGTAGGCGAGATCATCGCCCCAGGCGTCATGTCGGTGTCCAACCTCGCTTCGATGACCCGTTTTGGGGTCCAACTTGGCCTCCTCGCATTCGCCGAGATGGTGGTCATCTCCGCCGGAGGCGGTGGGATCGACCTGTCGGTCGCCTCGATGGCGGCGGTGTCCGAGGTCGTCGCCGCCGACGTTGTGGGTGACCATCTTGGCGTGGTCGTCGCCATCTTGGTCACCCTCGGCGTCGGGTTGCTCATGGGTGCCTTCAACGGTGCGCTCGTGGTCGGGGTCGGCTTGCCGCCCCTCATTGCCACGATCTCCACCCTCTTTGGCTATGGCGGGCTAGCGCTCGTGCTCTCCAACGGCGTCAACATCGCCGACTTTCCCGCGTCGTATCTCACGATCGGCCAGGGAACTATTCTCGGGCTCCCGGTCCAGTTTGCCTGCGTCTTCGTGCCGATCGCGGCCCTCCTGTGGTTCGCCACCTCCCGGGCAAAGTTCGGCTACGAGCTCCGCCTGACGGGGACCAACGCGACGGCCGCCTTGCTGTCGGGCATCAACGTCCGACGCATCCGCTTCTCGGGCTATGTGCTCGCCGGGTTCCTCGCCTCTGTGGTCGGGATAATCGACAGCTCGCGCTTCGCGACTGCGAGGCCGACAGCGGGGGCAACTGACGTGCTGGAGGCCATCACGGTGGCGGTGCTCGGCGGAGTCGACATCTTCGGGGGGCAGGGGACCGTCATCGGCGTGGCTCTCGCTACTGCCGTGGCGACGATCCTCGGCTACAGCTTCAGCCTCGCCACGATCAACTCGGTCATCGAGACTGGCGCCGCCGGTCTGCTGCTCATCCTCGTCATCCTCGGACAGAATGGACTGAAGGCGCTACGCACCGAGGTGGCACGTCGCCACCGGGCGGCGGCAGGGCCGTGAGGGCCGGCACCGACACCGGGGGTACCTTCCGCTTCGGCGTCCACGCGCTCGCATTGGTCCCCTCTTGGGGGACAGCTCGCGCGCTCGAGGCGGTCGAGAAAGCCGCAGATCTCGGCTACGACGTGCTCGAGCTGCCGATGTTCGAGCCGCGCACTCTGGATATCTCGGCCGTCCGGAGGGCGGCGGCCGAACGCGGGCTCGGGCTGACCTGCTCGCTCGGGCTCGGGTTCGACGAGGACATCTCGAGCCTTGACAGCGCCGTCGCCGCGCGGGGAGCGACATTGCTCTCCGAGGTGGTGGATGCCGCAGCCGAGCTGGGTGCCGGCCTCGTCGGCGGGGTCATCTTTTCGGCCATGGGCAAGTACCGCGCGCCGGCATCCGAGCAAGGACGCATGAGAGCTGCGGAGGTATTGAGGGACATCGCCCGCAAGGCGGCGTTGCAGGGCATCACGGTCGCCCTCGAGGTCGTCAACCGATACGAGAGCAATCTCCTCAACACTGCGGCACAGGCCGTCGAGTTCATCGGGTTGATCGGCGAGCCGAACGTCAGGGTGCACCTCGACAGCTACCACATGCATATCGAAGAGCCGGACATGCTCCAGCCGGTCGCAATAGCCGGGGAGCTGCTTGGTTACGTGCATGTCGGGGAGTGTCACCGGGGTCGCCTTGGGTCGGGAAGCGTCGACCTGGCGGCGCTGTTCCGGGCGTTGCACCGCGTGGGCTACGAAGGAGTCGTGACCTTCGAAGCCTTCTCGCGCTCCTTGGTGCCCGACGACCTCGTCGGAACGCTCGCGCTCTGGCGGGACCTCTACGACGATCCTCTCGAGCTGGCAGGCCACGGGCTCGAGACGATGCGAGCTCTCGCGCGCGCCCAGCGCATCAGAGTCTTGAGCGGCGACGCGTAGCGGTCCGCCGGTCCAGGCTCCGCGAGCGTTGCCCGTCCGGGAGGTGCCGCCGCCGGAGGGCTGCCAAGCGAGCGGGCGGTAGCTTCAGGCCTTCGAGGGGGGGGGTGCGCCGCCGCCTCGGACCCAGGCATGATCGTCGCGAGCGCCACCGGTCGAGGTCTCCCCCCACCGGATCGGGCGGGAGAGCCGCCGGGCGGCATGCGACAACACCGGCGGCTCCGA
>JAJZZB010000204.1 GCA_021797795.1 Actinomycetes bacterium
CGCTCGTCCTACCTCGAAGAGTCAGCTGACCGGGCGCGCCACGCGCTCACATCGATCGGCTGGCACCGCTTCGACGCCAAGACGGTCCACGTCGACTTCGCGCGCCGCTTCGGGTTCCCTCCGAACCGGCTCCAAGAGCAGATGATCGTCACGGCACGAAGCACCGACGCACCCGGTCTCTTCATCGTCGAGGCGCCGATGGGCGTGGGCAAGACCGAAGCAGCCTTCGTCGCGATCGAGGTGTTGGCACGAGCGCACGGGCTTGGCGGGACCTTCATCGGGCTTCCCAGCCAGGCCACGAGCAACCAGATGTTCGCTCGAGCTCGGAGGTGGCTCGAGCACCTCGACGCCGGGACCTATGTGATGGAGTTGGCCCATGGCAGGGCAGCCCAGGTGCCGGCGTTCCGGCAGCTGAAAGGATCCCTGGGCTCCATCGACGTGGACGAGAACGGCGGAGCGCAGGTCACCGCACAAGAATGGTTCGACGGCGCGAAGCGTCGCCTCCTTGCCCCCTTCGTCGTCGGCACTGTCGACCAGGCGCTTCTCAGCGCCGCGAAGATCAAGCACGTCGCGCTCCGCCAGACGGGTCTCATGGGAAAGGTGGTGGTCGTCGACGAGGTGCACGCCTACGACGCGCACATGTCGGTGTTCCTGCGTCGGGCACTCAGATGGCTCGGCGAAGCCGGCGTGTCGGTGATCCTCCTCAGCGCCACCTTGCCCCCGCGATCTCGAGCGCGCTTGATCGAGGCGTACACGGGATCGCCGGTTGAGCTCCACGACGTCGGGTACCCCGGTGTCGTCCACATCGCAGCGTCGGGCGAGGTCACCTCGTCTCATGTCACCCTCGACCGCCCGCCGATCCGCGCGCAACTGCGGGTGATGACAGAGCCCTCTGGGCAACACGGCGACGAGGTCGCCCAGGTCGTGGTCGCGCTCGCGCGCAGAGGGGCGAACGTGCTCGTTGTGCGCAACACCGTCCGTCGCGCCCAGGAGATCTATGGATCCGTCGCCCGCCATCTCGGCGAACGCTTCGTGACGCTCCTGCACGCGCGATTCTTGGCCGAACACCGCCTCGCCAAGGAACGGTGGCTCGAAGCACGCTTTGGGCCTGATGGCGACCGGCCCCGCGGGCACGTGGTCGTCGGGACCCAGGTTCTCGAACAGTCCCTCGACGTCGACTTCGACGTGCTCGTGACCGACCTTGCGCCGATCGACCTCGTACTCCAACGTCTCGGTCGCGTGCACCGCCATCCAGGCATCCGTCGCCCCGAGGGGCTCGAAGCACCGCTCGTGATCGTTGTGGGGCTGTCTCGTAGCAAGACAGGACCGCCCGAGTTCCCATCTGGTTCCCGGGCCGTCTACGCCGAGCACCTCCTCCTCCGTTCGGCGGCCTTGCTGTACACACGACAGTCGATTGTCCTGCCAGACGAGGTTCCACTCCTCGTCGAACGGGCCTACGGCACAGATCAAGTCGTGCCCGAGAGCTGGGCTGCCCAGGCGGCCGTCGCAGAGGGCAAGTGGCGCAACACCGAGAAGGCCCAGGAGCGGGTGGCAGCCCAGTTCGCCCTGCCTCCTCCCCAAGATGCAGCCAACCTGCTCGAGCTGTGCCGGATCGGGATCGGGGACCGCGATGACGACGACCCCGGGGTCCAAGCTGCCGTCCGGGGGGGCGCTCCGAGCATCGAAGTGGTCGCAGCATGGACCAGTCATGAAGCCGACACGATCACATGCGTCTCGGGACCTGTGCCGCTGAAGCGTCGACCGACTCCAGAGGAGGAAGACCGTGCGCTCGGCTCGACGCTGCGTCTCCCGTCGTCGTTGACGAGCGCGGCGCTCCGAAGCCTGGCGGTCCCACCTGGGTGGGAAGGAGACCCGTGGCTCCGCCACTTTCTCCTGCTCGGCATCGATCGGGCAGGCGGAGCGCTGATCGGCACTATCAGATTGCGGTACACCGAGGCGCTGGGTTTGGAGGTGTCTCACAATGACAAGCGCTGAGAGTCCGAGCTTCGATCTCATCACTGAACCTTGGCTCCCGGTGCGGATGCGCGACGGGAGGACCCGCGAGGTCGGTCTCCACGACGCCTTCGCGCTGGCCCATGACATCGCCGGGTTCGACGTCGAGTTCCCTACCCAGGAACCCGCCCTCCTTCGGCTGCTCCTGGCCATCTGCTACCGAGCCCTGGAGGGCCCGGAAAATAGGGATGAGTGGGAGGGCCTCTGGGCAAGCCCCACCCTACCCGTCGAGCGGTTTTCTCGGTACTTCGCGCGCTGGAGGGAACGTTTCGACCTCTTCCACCCAGCAGCCCCGTTCTTCGGTTCTCCCCATCTCGAGCCCGCGGGCAAGGACGGCATCAGGCCCGCGAGCTGGCTCGTCGCGCATGCACCAGCAGACAACAGCATCCCAGTCTTCACGCCCATCACCAGAGCGATGGCTCTGGTCCTCCGCCCGAGCGAGGCCGCTCGGTGGCTGGTCGAACGCCATGCCTGGGGGACGACCGCGGACAGAACCGGTGCCAAGGACAACCCTCAGGTGAAGAACGGGAGAGACACTCCGAGGATCGGTCATCTCGGGTGGATCGGCTTCGTTGCACCGCTCGGGCGCACTCTCAAAGAGACGCTCTTGTTGAACCTCGTGCCATGGTGCACAACGACGCTCGTCACGAGTGGGCCGGACGACCTACCTGCCTGGGAGCGCCCACCTACCGGTCCAACTCGGGAGATGCGACCCCCGGATGGGACCTGCGACCTCTTCACCTGGCAGGGACGCCGTATCCGCCTCTACCCCGAGGACCGAGACGGTGAGCTGGTCGTGGCACGAGTCCTCATCTGCGCAGGCGACGACGTCCTGCAAGAAGCGATACGCAACGCCGACCCGCACACGGGCTGGCGACTGCGCAAGCAACCAGGTGGAACGATCCAGTACATGCCGATCAAGGTCCACGTCGGTCAGCAAGTTTGGCGCGGACTCGCATCCTTGCTCGCTCTCGAGCCCGACAGCACTCGCGCAGGCGTGTTATCCTGGCTTGCAACAATCGAAGAGCACGTGCCGACGCTGTCGCTTCTCGTCACTTCTGCCAAGTACGGCGACCAAGCGGCCACTCTCGACGACTTCCTGGGCGACCGCCTCGACGCGGCGGTGTCACTGCTGCGAAGAGACGACCCAGAGGCAGCCGCATTGGCTCTCGGTGCTGCAAGCCTCGCCGTCGAGGCGGGACGGGCACTATGGAACGTCGCCAACGCGCCATTCCTCACGTACGACCAACAGCATGGCCGGTACGAGGTGCCCGACGGCGCACAAGGGCAGGCCAGAGCGGGCCGAGACGCGATCGCCGAGGAACTCTACAGCGAGCTCGACGCCCCATTCCGCAAGCTGCTCGTCGATCTCGGCACACCGCAGTACCGCCTCGAAGCGCGCGTCGGTTGGGCGGAGGTCGTGACGAGAACCGCCCTCAGGATCGCCCGCCGCAGCCTTGAGCGTCTCTCTGCGAGCGAAGCCTTCTTCGGGGCGATGGCTGAAGGCTGGTTCCTCGGAAATCTTTCTCGGGCCCGCGCGGACTTTGCCCCATTTTCGACCAATGTGGAGGGCACATGACCATGACCACCTACCCGATTGACCGAGTGCTCGAGCGGATCTCCACGAGAGCTGAGGTGCTGGCAGCGTTGCGCCGCGGCGTAGGGCGTCCACTCGACGATGCACCAGCGTCGTGGCCCTTCGTGATGGAGGCGGCTGGCGGGAGCCGTCGGAGAGAGGAGGCGGCACACGTCGTCCTCGGGCTTTTCGCCCTGCATCACCAGTCGCAGGAACCCGGCTCGATGCACGTGCACGGATGGGGTCTTGGCCGGGCCTGCGCGACCCTAAAGTCCCGGCGAGCGAAGGCCGGAGGTTCGGAAGAAGGTGTCGAGCGTCGAGTACGCGCCGCGCTGAGCGCCGACTCGTTGACATCCCTCGCGGTACATCTGCGAGGTCTCGTGACCCTTCTGCGGGCTGAGGCGATCCCCTTGGACTACTCCCAGCTCTTCTGGGACCTGTCGTCGTGGCGTTCTTCCGAGCGCCAACGTTCGGTTGCCCTGCGCTGGGCACGCGAATATTTCGGGATCACAGCCCGAGATGAGCAAGAGGAGGCAAGCAAGTGAATCCGAGTCGTGCAGTGATTGACGTCCACGTCCTCCAGACCGTTCCCCCGTCCTGTCTCAACCGTGACGACACGGGCGCTCCCAAGACGGCTATTTACGGCGGGGCACGTCGGGCCAGGGTCTCTTCCCAGTCCTGGAAGCGGGCCACGCGTCGGTACTTCAACGAGCACCTCGACGCGCTGGCACAAGGTGTGCGAACGCGAAAGCTTCCCGAGTTCTTCGTCGAACGTCTGGCGACCAGGCTCGGGGACCGAGCTGCGGGAGACAGGGCGCGGCTCGTTCAGCTGGCGAACGAGGCGAGCGGGGTGCTCGTTGGCGTGAAGCCGGAGCGTCTGCAGAAGCTTGCAGCGCTGTTCATCTCGGGAAGCGCGATCGACGCCGCGCTCGACCAGCTGGTCGGCGCTTTCGACGGGGGGACGCTCGATCACGATGCGCTCCGGAATGCGATGGGTGAAGGCCACTCTCTTGACGTCGCGCTGTTCGGGCGGATGATCGCCGATACTCCTGAACTGAACATCGACGCGGCGTGCCAGGTCGCCCACGCGCTCTCCACCCATCGGGTGACATCGGAGTTCGACTTCTTCACGACGGTCGACGACCTGGCTGGCGATGAAGAGACCGGAGCAGCCATGATGGGCTACGTCGAGTTCAACTCGGCAACGCTCTACCGCTACGCGACGGTGAGCCTGGGACGTCTCGCCGACAACCTCGGCGATA
>JAJZZB010000205.1 GCA_021797795.1 Actinomycetes bacterium
ACGCCGGCGCGGCCGCCGAGGGTTCCTCTCCATCTGGGCCAGGGCCGGAGCCCACCTCGGGCGAAGCTCGAAGCGAGCCGCCCGGGCGGGAACCCGCAGTGGCAGCGCCTGGGGCCTAGGAGGCGAGGATGGCGGTTCTCGATGCGCTGCGCCATGGCGGCAAGCCCGTCGAGGTGGGTCGCCTCACCTACCCTCCGGCGCAACTGGCCCGTACCCGCGCCGCCTGGCGAGCCAGGGCACGGCGCGAGGTCCTCTCCGCCGAACGTTGGGCGGTCCCCCTCGGGATCGTCGCCGGGTCACTCTCGGGTCTCATGGTGGCGTCGGCAGCCGGCGACCTCGCCGGCGGCGGGACTGCACTCGTGGTGCTGGGCGGTGCTGCGGCGCTGCCCTACCGGCGCCTCGATGGACTCGACGGCCCGGTGCGCTCCTGGGCGGCCTGGAGGATCGCCTGGGACCAGGCAGCCCGCTGCTTGCGCACCGGGTTGGACCGCAGCTGGACCATCTGCTGGGACCGTCGCCTACCGGGATGGGTCGACCCGGTGACCATCGCCGTCGGCCCGGGCGGAATCTGGGCGATCTGGGTCGCCCCGCCCGGAGTACGAAACGACCCCCACGCGCTCGCCAACCAGATGGGCGAGATCTTCCCCGAAGGCCACCACGGACTCTCGGTGCAAGTCCGCACCGGCGAAGGCAGGACCCATGCCCGCTGGTGGCGTCAGGTCGTCACCGAGATGGTCTGCGCCAACCTGTCGGCCTCCCCCGGTGACTGCCACCGCTTCCTCACCCGCATCGAGCAGACCACCTTGGCCGACCTCGAGGCGATCCGCGATGGGTGATGCAACCTGGCAGGTTCCTGTCCCGCTTGCAGCTACGGTGCGTTGCGAGTCCCGGAGGTACTACCGGTTCCCCATTACCTACTGGGCGGGGACCGGTCCGTCGCTTTGCCTGGTGGAGGTCATACCCGATGGCGGTGCCGGACAGCCGACCGTCGTGCTTCACGGCCTGGAGACGGACTGGGGCTACTCGCTCACCAACAGCATCGAGCATGCTGCGTCGGCGGTTGCCGATCTGGTCCCTACCGCCATCCTCGACCCGAGGTCTGTCCGGTGGGTGCAAGCCCCCGAGGACGAAGACGAAGGCTGGCGAGAAGTGACCTTCGGGACCTGCCGCTACGACGGGGGGGCAGACCGGTGGAGATTTGAGAACCCATCCTGGAAAGACACTGAGCCGGTGCGGTTCGACGAGGCGACTGGCGACCCGGAGGTGTTCTACGCGACCGAGTACCGCCCGATCCCCGATGACGACCGTGTCGAGTTGCGGCTCGATCACAGCGACTGTCATGAGCGGCGGACGGGTCGTTGCTCGCTCGAACTGGACGCGCCCTCGGATGACGAGAGGTCCGAAGCGTCCTGGGGTTACTGCCGAGGCCTCGCCGACGTTGCGTCCCTGTGGATGTTCGTGAAGAACTACCTGCGGGAGACCGACTGCGAACTTGGCGGTGTATCCGAGGCGGTCGACGCCGCTCGCTCGGGCTGGTCGGCGCCTTACGGGACGATCGGCGACGTAGATGCCAAGCAGGTGGCCCGGGCCTACGAACTGTACCGGCACCGTGCTCCTGGCGCGGCGTGGATCGAGTCGGAATGCTGGAGCTTCGGAGATGGTCAACATCGTTGGTGCGCAGCCCGGCACGCCGGGCTCGCCGTCCCTATCGAGTTGCACGTAGTCCGCCGCCGTCTCGACAACGATCCAGCCCCAAATGTTCCTCTGGCCGACAGCGATGACTGAGCCGATCGGTGCAGCGCTTGCCCGGCTCAACGACCTGCCCGCCGGCGATGCTGCCGCCTTCTACGCCGGGCGTCTCGGCTGGCCGGTGGTGCCCATCGCCGGGATGATCGGCGACCACTGCGGATGTCGGCGTCGGGCCGGCTGCGAGCACCCAGCCAAGCACCCTCTCACCCCTGGAGGGATCAAAGCGGCGTCCGCCGACCCAGATCAGGTGCGCGAGTGGTGGGCGCACTGGCCGTGGGCCGGGGTGGGGCTTCTCACCGGAGCGCCTTCGGGTCTCGTGGTGGTCGACGTCGACCCCGCACACGGCGGGCGAGAGAGCCTCGCCGCCTTGCGCTCGGAGCGCTCCGAGCTTCCCCGCACGCTCTACGCCCGCACCGGCGGCGGAGGGTGGCACCTGTTCTACGCCCACCCAGGCCACCACGTCGCCAACTCGACGGGCCGCTTGGGCTCCAGGACGGTCCCGGGCGTCGACCTGCGAGCCGACGGCGGCTACGTCGTCGCCGCCCCCTCCGGGCATCGCTCCGGCGGCCGCTACACCTGGGCGAGCGGACCCGAGACGCTCGCCGCGATGCCGGCCTTCATAGCCGAGCGTCCCGACGCTGGCGCGCCGCGCACCCCAGCGCGCCCGGCGCGTGCCGATCGCCAAGCGGCCTACGCGGCCGCGGCCCTCGAAGGCGAGTGCCGGCGGGTGGCCGCAGCTCCCGAGGGGCAGCGCTCCGACACGCTCAACCGGGCTGCGTTCTCACTCGGCACCCTGGTCGGCTCCGGCACGCTCGACGAGGCGCTGGTGGTCGAGTCTCTGGCTGCCGCGGCGGCTGCGGCCAGCCGCTTGGGGGAACGTCCCCTCGGAGCACGTGAGGCGATGGCGACGATCCGCTCCGGGCTCGCCCGCGGCATCGAGCGGCCCCGGCGCCTCGGCCCGGGGCCTGGCGCATCGTCCTCGTCGCGCCACCCCGTCGCCGCCTCGCCGAGCACCGCGGCACGCCATCACACACGCGCTCCCTGCCCGAGGCTGTGAGCACCGCCCCGAGCCCTGCCGATCCCCCCCAATGGGCAGCCCCTCTTGGCGATGCCCGAGGTGCCGTCCCGGCCGGCTACAGCGTCACCGAGGTGCTCGGTCTCCTCGCCGCGGTGGTCGCCGCCCACACCCCGTCTCAGGTGTGGGTGGCCGGCGAGGTGGTCTCGGTGACCCGCTCCCGGGCCGGGCACCTGTACCTGACCTTGGCCGAGGGGTCGGCCCGGCTGAGCTGCGTCGCGCTCGGCCGTGACGCCAAGGCGCTCTTCGAGGTGCTCGCCGCGGTGGGAGTCGAGCTGGCCGAGGGGGTGTCGTTGCGGGTGCTTGGAGCACTCGAGATCTACCCCGAGCGCTCCAGCGTCGAGCTGCGCGTGGTCGACGTCGACCCCCGCCTGTCCCTCGGTGAACACGAGCTTGCCCGGCGAGAGGCCCGCGACGCCCTCGCCCGCGACGGGCTCCTCGACGCACAGGGCTGTTTGCGCCTCGCTGGGCCGCCGCTCAAAGTCGGGGTAGTCGCACCCGACGGCGCCGGCCTGGGCGACCTGAAGGCCCTCCTGGGTGCCTCTGGGTGGGCGTGCCGGCTCCAAGTGGCCCGCTCCCCCGCAGAGGGTGCGGCGGCCCCCGAGCGTGTCGCCGCGTCGATGCGCCTCGCCGCGCTCGACGCGGACGTCGTGATCCTCGCCCGTGGCGGCGGATCTGCTATCCGCTTGCCCTACGACACCGAGGTCGTGGCTCGGGCCGTGGCCACCTGCCCGGTTCCGGTGATCGCCGCGATCGGGCATGCCGGCGACCGCAGCCTCAGCGACGAGGTCGCCTGGCGCTCGGTCGCCACCCCTTCGGCCGCCGCCGGGCTGGTGAGCTCGCTGATCGCCGACGCAGACCGCCAGGTCGTCGAACTCGGGCGCGAGATCGCCGCTCTCTCCCGCCGCCACCTCGACAAGGCTCGGCGGGACCTCGACCGCCTTGAGGTCGCCATCGCGCAGCGCCCGCTTGGCTCCCCTGGTCCGCTCCCCCATCCCCTGCCGGTGCCGGCGGCGACTTCGGGTGAGACACGGTGGCGCCACGTAGCGCTGATCGCTGCCGCCACCGCCTTCATCGCGCTCGTGACGCTGGTGGTCGTCTTGGCGGTGCTCCGATGAGCTGGGGCGAGGATCTCGCCACGCTCGCCGACATCCGGGACCGCCTGGCGCGCTCTGACCAGCTCGCACCCGAGGAGGTGGCCAGCCTTGCCGGCCAGGCAGAAGCCCTGGTGCGCACGGCCCGAGCCACGCTGCGCCGCGGTGAGGCCGCGGTCGAGCACCTGGAAGACACGCTGACGTCGCCGCCTTCTCCAGACGCCGGCCGGGACGGCGGCAGCACAACCGGCCCGGGACGTAGCTACTGAGTTACGCCGGTACGGAGTTACGCTGGTACGCTGGTACGGAGACATGGAGATACGGACCGGCGTGGGGGCGGGGCGAGGATGGCTCACAGCCCCGGCGCACGCCCTAAAAAGTCACCTCCGATGCGGTACTGTTGGAGGTACACAGAGCGGTATCGCAGAGGGAAGGACGCCATGGCCACGTTGACCGAAGCGGAGGCCACTGCCTATCGGGCATCGGTGCGGGAGTCTCCGGCGCAGATGGCCCGGTGGTGCTTGGACAACCTGGGTCAGCGGGTGAGCGCCGTCGGGCTCGGGCTCGCCGACGCGAGCCTGCTGCGCCGCTATGCCCGAGGGGAGGGGTCCCCGAGCGCCGAGCGCGAGGCGCGGCTTCGGCTCCTCTACCGTGTCGCTCGCATGGTGGCGGGCGCCTACGACGCCCAGACCGCTCGTGCGTTCCTGCGAGGGAGCAACCCGCTTCTCGGCGACCAGGCCCCGCTCGCGGTGATCGCCGAGGCGCCGCTTGAGGAGGCGGGTGCCGAGGTGATCGCCGCCGCTCGGGTGCTGCTGGAGGGATGAGCCAACCAAAGGGCCCACAGCTTGCTCGGGTGGTGATGCCCGCCGGGGGTGCGGTCCGGGTCCACCGCGACCCGCTCGCGTTG
>JAJZZB010000206.1 GCA_021797795.1 Actinomycetes bacterium
GATGGCGACCGGGTTGACCCCTGCACTTCCTGTGGTCGGTGCCGTCCCGCCGGCGATCTGCTCTGAGAGCAGGTCGGCGAACTGCACCTCGCCCTGCTTGTACCCCACGGTGCCGCTGTTGGCGATGTTGCTTCCGGTCTCTTGGAGGTACGACTGCTCCGCAGCGATCGCGGAGACCGCGGCGATCATCGATCGTGTTGCCATGCTGAGGGTCCTTTCTCGGGTCAGGCGGTGCTTGTCTGGCCGGCGGTCGCGATGCCGACGGTGGTGACGGCGGACAGGGGAACTGTGACCTGCCCGACCTTCAGGAGCGGTGTCCCGGCCGCGGAGAGCGAGATCTCCGACACCGTTCCCGTGAGCTCGTTGCCTGTCACCGTGGCCGTGACCTGCTTGCCGAGGAGGCCGGTCGCCGCCGAGTCCTCGGCGTAACGCCCTTGCGTCTTGATCGCGTCGGTGAGCGACATCGACGCCTCCATCTGGGACAGCTCCGCGGTCTGCTGGGCGATACTCGCAGGTGTGGCGGGGTTTGTCGGGTCCTGGTGCTGGAGCTCGGCCATGAAGAGCTTGATGAACAGCGCTGGTGTGTCGAGCTGGTTCCTGAGTCGTGTGGCACTCGAAGTGCTTTGCCCAGCTGCCTGTGCGGAAGTCGTGCTCGTGATCGGCGTGGTCATCTGTTCCTCAGATCCGGATATCGACGAGGTGGGAGCTCGAGGCTGGCGTTGCTCTGCGCAGAGCTGTCGTGCGCCGCGCTGTCGGAACGGAATGCGGTGGAGGGGGAGGCGGCGACGGGGATGCCGGAGGATGGTGCGGGCTTGTGGATGGCGATTGCCTGCCACCACCGCCCTGAGGGGCCGAGGAGAGGCCCCCCGACGTCGAGGAGGAGCCGTCGCTCACCGTGACCTGCACCTGCTGGCCGCTCGTGGAAAGGACGCTCTTCAGATCGCCGAGCGCGAGCCGCAGAGCCTCCGCCCCGGCGGCCGTGGTCGTCACGAGCTGTACCGAGAGGCGGTCTGCCCCTGCCACCACGGTCGCCTTGACCACACCGAGAGAAGGGGGATCCAAGGCGACGGTGACCGTGGTGCTCCCGTCTGGGAGCGGCTGTGGCGTCGAGAGGACACGCACGAGCTGGCCGGCGACCCCGGGAAGCGAGCTACCTTCCTGTGGGTTCGGGCCGGACGCGGGGTTCGGGCCGGCCGCGGGGTTCGAGCCGGCCGCGGAAAGCGGGCGAGCGGCGGGTCGTGCAGCCGCTCTCGCGCCTTCTCCACGCTGCACAGGAGCTCGGGAACGGGCGCCGCCAAGCGAGACGGGGTCGTGGGTCTCCGCTACAGACCCGTGTGCCGGGTGCTGCGCCCGTGAGGCTGGGAGCGCTGAGGCTGGGAGCCCGGCGCCGGCTGGACGGGGTGCTGCCGCCCCTCCCTGCCCCGGGACAGCGTCGACCGGCGCGTGCACCTCTCGGCTCGTCCGGCCACGCCCTCGGCCAGCGGTCGCGAACCTCCCCGCCGCCCGACGCGGGGTTGCCTCCGAGACGACGCCCGACGCTACCGGGGCGCGCAGCGCGGTCACGCTCGACGAAGGGCCTGCGGGCACAGCCGTGCCGTTACCGACATGGGCGGCGTGGCCGGGGTCGGGGTCGGCATCCTGCGCAGGCCCCCTCGTCACCTCCTCAGGAGCCCGGCCGGCCACACAGGACGCGAGGTCCGGGGCCGTCGCTTCGCCCCCGGCGCCGCGAGAACAGGGGTGCTCACTCAGCGTCACCGGCTGCGGCTGCCCGGGTACCCGATGGCTGAGGGCTGGCTGGCGGGAAGTCCCGTGCTGGGAAGCAGTCTGCGGGAAGGCGACCTGCTGGAGCAGCGTGTCGAATTGGAATCGGTTGCCTTTCGGGTCCTTTCCGACCACGTGTGTGCCCTTGGGGTGCTCGTGCGTGCCGGTGGGGCCGGCGTTGGCCGCGGAGACCGGGTTCACGACGCGGCTCCGAGTGTCTTCATGATGGCGGCGACGTACTCCTGCGTCTGCGGGTACGGCGGGATGCCGCCGTGCTCTTGGACGGCGTTGGGCCCGGCGTTGTAGGCCGCGAGCGCAAGCGGCACCGACCCGAACTGTCGGATGTACCCGGAGACCAGTCGCGCAGCGCCGTCGACTGCCTGAGACGGTGTGAAAGGTGTGATCCCGAGCCCGGCGGCAGTCCCGGGCATGAACTGCATCATGCCTTCCGCGCCCCTTGTGCTCACTGCGTCGGGTGCGAAGCCGGACTCTCGGCGGGCGATCGCCGCGAGCAGCGTGGGTGAGACCCCGTACTCGGCTCCCGCGGCGAGGAAGAGCGGGGCCAGTTTCGACGGGACGGTGGCCGCCCTGGTCGTCGTCGGTGTCGGGGACGCCGCGGCTCCCATCGGCTCGAAGGGCGCTTCCGCTGTCGCAACCTCCGTGGTTGGCAGGATCTGGCGGATCGCGACCACCGTCCCCGCACTCGTCACTGTCTGCACCTGGACCACAGTCCCGGTGTAGGGAGCGTCGATCATCTTCCCGTCGCCCACGTAGATGCCGACGTGGCCGGGCGACGTGGGCGTCCCGTCCGAGCCGGCGAAGAAGACGAGGTCGCCGGGCTGCGCCTGTGTGAGGCTCGCGACAGGGGAGCCCACCTTCACCTGTGTGTAGGTCGTGCGCGGCAGGTGGACGCCGACGCTGCCGTAGACGTACTGGACGAGCCCAGAGCAGTCGAACCCCGTCGGGGTGGCGCCTCCCCAGACGTAGGGGACGCCGAGGAACCTCTCGGCTTCGGACACGACCGCGGCGCCGCTCGTCGAGCCACGTGATCCCGCCGTGCCCGAGGAGAGAGCCCGGTATCCGGCGAGCCCAGGAGCCGAGACCGACGGGAGGGCTGTGGCCGACGGGAGGGCTGTGGCCGACGGGAGGGCTGTGGCTGTCGGGGAAGCTGCCGACATCAGGGAACCTGAGGTCGCCGGAGCGGTGGTCGCCGGAGCGGTGGTCGCCGGCGTCGCGTCCAAGACCGCTTCCGCCTGCTCGAGCACGCTCGCGAAGGCCCCCTGCGGCGCCGCCTGCCGGAGCTGGGAAGGCAGCGCCGCCATGGTGGCGCCGATCTCGCGCACCCAGCTCTCCACGGCTCCTGCCGTGACGCTCACCGCGCCGCCGCCATCGCGTAGCGTGCAGCCACGATGTCGTCCACCATGGCGACCTCCCGCCTCGCTTCTTCCGCGAGATGCTCGCGGCGACGGCGCTCGTCGATCCGTTCGAGCGTCGCGACGCGCTTCGCGGCACTGGTCCATGCCACGTGCGCGAGGGCGGCGTCGCTCGCCGCTCGGCTGACCGTGCTCTTCGCATGCTCGAGGGCGACTGCGGCCAGCTCGGCCGCACATCGTTCTTCTAGAAGGGATGCGAGGTCGACCACGAACGAACCCGTCGCGCGATAGTGGGCGTCGGCGAGGTCACGGGCCGCGATGGCCGAGACCAGCGACGCATTGGCGAGGAGCAACCTCGCGCGCGCCACCTTCTCTTCTGCCCGGCGCACACGGAGCGCCGTCTCCAGGGGGAAGCGGTACCTCATGACGCGATCGGGACGACGTCTGCATCCGAGAGGTCAGGCGGGGTGAGCAGCGCGCGGAGCCGCGCCCACGCGACGTCGGCCGCGCAGACCTCGGAGACGTCTTGGCGCAAGAACGCGTCGATCAGCGGCTTCAAGTCGAGCGCCCTGTCGACGACCGGGTTCGATCCCCGTGCGTAGGCCCCGATCTCCACGAGGTCCTTGGCGTCACGGTACGCGGCCAGCAGCTCACGCAGCTCACGCGCGAGGGCGCGCTGGGAGGGCGTGGTGATCGCGGATTCGAGGCGGGAGACCGATTCGAGAACGTCGATGCTCGGGAAGTGCCCTGACGTCGCGAGCCTCCTCGAGAGCACGATGTGGCCGTCGAGAATCGAGCGGGCGGCGTCCGCGACCGGCTCGTTCATGTCGTCACCTTCGACGAGCACCGTGTAGAGGCCGGTGATGCTGCCGTGCTCGGCGGCGCCCGCGCGCTCGAGGAGCCTGGGAAGCAGCGAGTACATCGACGGCGGGTACCCTCTCGTCGTGGGCGGCTCTCCGGCGGACAGCCCGACCTCCCGCTGGGCCATGGCCAGCCGGGTGATGCTGTCGGCCATGAGGACGACATGGGCACCCCGGTCCCTGAACCACTCGGCGATCCGCGTGGCGGTGAAGGCGGCCCGGATGCGCACGAGCGCCGGCTCGTCGGAGGTGGCGACGACGACCACCGAGCGCGAGCGCGCGGCTCCGAGATCGCGCGTGATGAACTCCTGCACCTCACGGCCACGCTCTCCGACGAGCGCCACGATCGAGACGTCTGCGTCGGTGCCCTTGGCGATCATGCCGAGCAGCGTCGACTTCCCCACTCCAGAGCCGGCGAGGATCCCGAGGCGCTGCCCACGGCCGCACGGGATCACGGTGTCGATCGCGCGCACCCCGAGAGCGATCTGACGGTCGACCATCTCGCGCCGTAACGGATGGGGAGACAGCGCCTCGATGGTGACCTCCTCGCAGTCGTCGAGCGGGCCCTGGTCGTCGATAGGACGGCCGAGACCGTCGAGCACACGTCCGAGGAGCGCTTCGCCGACGACGACCGGGAGAGGCCGGCCGCTCGTCGTGGCCTCGTCGCCGTACCGCACCCGCGCGGCGTCGCCGAGCGGCATGCACGTGAGGCTGTCGCTCTGGAGGGCCACCACCTCGGTGGACAGGACCGCGCCTGTCGATCGACGCACGAAGACGGCGTCCCCGACGGCTGCCTCGATCCCTTCGACC
>JAJZZB010000003.1 GCA_021797795.1 Actinomycetes bacterium
ATGGCCGGCGGTCTGGTGCCAGGCGAGGTCCTTCCAGAAGTTGGTCTGCTGCTTGGTGTAGCGGGTGCACTCGGGGAACTTGTCCACGAGATCGGCGCAGAGGGAGTCGACGGCCTCGTCGAGCCGGGAGAGATCGATGGCGTAGCCATCCTCGCCCCGCTGGGCCTTTTTGATCTCGTCGGCACCGGCGTGAACGACGAAGTCACCGTCTTTGGTCACCGACGGCACGACCTCGTTGACGAGCCCCCACTCGAGCGCCTGGTAAGCAGGTACCGGGCGGTTGAGCATCAGCATCCAGCGGGCCCGGCGGTCGCCGACAAAGAGCGGGAGCCACTGCGTGGCCCCACCGGCGGCCACGCTGCCGACCCGCGTGCCGACCTGGCCGACGTAGGCGTGCTCGGCGATCACCGAGAGGTCGCAGGCGAGGTGGCTCTCGTTGCCCCCGCCCACCGCCATGCCGTTGACCCGGGCGATGACCGGCTTGCCGCTCGTCACGATGCTCTCGATGTAGGCGCTGAAGAGCCCCATGTACTTCCAGTAGTCGTGCGGCGACCGGGTGTAGACCTGCTCGTACTCCTTCACGTCACCGCCGGTGCAGAACGCCGTGGTGCCGCTCCCGGTGAAGACGATGACGGCCACCTCGTCGTCGAAGGCGGCGTCGTGGAAGGCGGCAGCCAGCTCGATCAGCGTTCGCGTGCTGTAGGCGTTGTAGAACTCCGGCCGCTCGATCGTGATGCGGGCGACCCAGTCGCTCTTCGTGTACCCCACTTCGGTGTACTCGACCTGCGGCAGCTTCTCGAACCCCATCGACTCACCCGTCCTTCCGACCAGTTCTACATTCTCTTGATCATCGTTCCTATTCTGTAGTACATCATTCTCGTCGTCTCACGTCAAGTGCCTTGCTTGTTGTAGGGCGTCGTGAACATGCCAGGCAGGGGCGCGGACGTGCCGCGGCTGCTTTCCCGGGGCTGCCAGGTGAGAGCGAGGCGCCCGCTTCCTCGAGGCCCACGGCGAGGAGCCGGGACGCCGACGCCGGTTCAGTCCAGCCGGCGCTCGTCGACGACGCGGGCCAGCTTCCCGCCCTGCGACCTCGGCGCCGTGCCGGGCGCGAGGAAACGGACCTTGGCGGTCACGCCGACGGCGGACTTGATGGCCTGGGTGAGCGCCTCGCGTAGTCCTGCCAAGGCGTGGTGGGCGTCCAGCTCGTCCTCGCTCAGCATCTCGGCGGCGACGGACCTGAAGAGCATCTCGGTCAGCTCGACCTCGACCCGCAACTCGTCCAAGGTGCCTGGACGGGTGACCACGAGCCGGTAGTTCGGCGTCAGCTCGGCGAGGGTTCCGAGGACCCCCTCGATCTGGGTGGGGTAGACGTTCACGCCGCGCACGATGAGCATGTCGTCGGTGCGGCCTCTCACCGCCGACATCTTGGCGAAGGTGCGCCCGCAGGCGCACGGCTCTCGCGAGAGGCTCGTGACGTCGCCGGTCCAGTACCTGAGCAGCGGGAGCGCCCTCTTGCTGAGCGTGGTGACGACGAGGACGCCCATCTCGCCGTCGGGCAGCACAGCCCCCGTGTCGGGGTCGACCACCTCGGCGAGGAAGTGGTCCTCGGCAACGTGGGAGCCGCAGCGCGCCTCGGCGCACTCGAAGGCGACCCCGGGCCCGACGATCTCCGACAGCCCGTAGCAGTTCGTCGCCCGCGCCCCGAGGAGCCCGTCGATCTCCTTTCGCATCGACTCGGTCCACGGCTCGGCGCCGAGCACGGCGAAGCGGACGGGCACCTCCTGTGGAGGGACCCCTCGGCGCGCCAGCTCCTCGGCAAGGGTGAGGGCATAGCTGGGCGTGCATGCGAGCACCTCGGGCCGGAAGTCGAGCATCAGGTCGACCTGGCGCGAGGTCGACCCACCCGAGACCGGCAGGACGGCGAGGCCGAGGCGCTCTCCGCCGGCGTGGAAGCCGAGACCGCCCGTGAACAGCCCGTAGCCGTAGGCGTTGTGCAGGATCATGCCGGGTGTCGCCCCGGCAGCGGCGAGCGCGCGAGCGCAGACGGTGGCGAAGACCTCGAGGTCGTCGCGCGTGTAGCCGACGACGGTCGGGTGGCCGGTCGTCCCGGTCGAGGCGTGGATGCGGACGACCTCGGACATCGGGACGGCGAACATGCCGAAGGGGTAGGTGTCCCGCAGGTCCGACTTCCTCGTGAAGGGCAGGCCGGCCAGGTCCTCCAGCCCGGAGATGTCGTCGGGCTTCACGCCCATCTCCTCGAAGCGCCGCGTGTAGAGCGGCACGCGTTCGTAGGCGAAGCGGACGATCTCACCGAGGCGATCGGCCTGCAGTGCCCGGAGCCGATGATGCGGCAGCGTCTCGAGGTCGGGCTGCAGGATCATCTCGCCGGCTCCCGTGCCGGGCGGAGCGAGGCCGCCGGCACGTAGGCCGAGCCGTCCAGCAACCGCCTGGCGGTGCGGCTGTAGGCCGCCCGCTCGACGCTCGGAGCGCCCGTGGCGTCCGCCCCGAGGGCGACGTCGACGAGCGTCCGCCCGCTCGGGTGGCCGATCCTCACCGGCCCGGTGCCGTTCGGCACGGCCGCCACCGTGCCGGCGAGGCGCGCCGTCACGGCCAGCGTCACGCCCGCCCCGCCGGGGAACGCCTTGTGCTGCGCGAGCGGCTGGCCACCGATCACCTCCGCCACGATGTCGATGTCCGAGGCGGCCACCTGCTCTCCCTGCAGGGTGAGGTAGTCGTGCGGCTCATCCACGAGGATCGGCACCGGCACGAGCGTCCCCTCCGGGAGTCCGAGGCGGCGGGCGGCGGCTCGCTGCAGACGGTCGACCGCATCGAGCAGGCCCTCGGACGGCGTCACCGGGAGCGCCTCCGCCGGCACCCCGAGGGCGGACGCCCTCACCGCCACGCAGAGATAGGCGATGTCGACGATCGACACCTCGATCGGGCCGAGGCCGGGCACGTCGAGCAGCTCGACCGGCGAACCGCTCGGCAGGAGGCTGCCCGTCACGGTGCCGACCGTCTCGCGCAGGTCGAGGAGGATCTCGGCACCCGAGCCGGGTACGCCGTCGACCCTGCAGGCGCCTTCGACACGGGCGTGCCCGGCGGCCACGGGCACGTCCGCGTAGAAGACACGCCCGGTGTTGACGTTGTTGATCCGCACGCTGACCCGCTCGCCGTGGCTCGCGACCAGACCGCGCTCGACCGCGTACACGCCGACCGCCGCCGAGACGTTCCCGCAGTTGATGTCGTAGTCCACCCGGGCGTCGCGCACGCTCACCTGGGCGAAGGTGTAGTCGAGGTCGGCCCCGGGGACGCTCGGAGGGCCGATGATGGCGACCTTGCTCGTGAGCAGGTCGGCACCGCCGAGGCCGTCGATCTGGCGGGGGTCCGGGCTTCCCATCAGGGCGAGGAGGAAGCGGGCGCGCTCGTCGGGGTGCGCCGGCACGACGGACTCGTCGAGGAAGACCGCCTTGCTCGTCCCGCCCCGATACAGCGAGCACGGGACGGCGATCAGCTCGCCCTCCTCGAGCCATCCCTGCGGTTCGGGCGGTGAGGCGCCGTCGGTGATTGCCATCGTTCTCGTCCTAGACCGTGAGGATGTTGACCGTGCAGGCCGTGCCCTCGACGCCCTGCGCCTTCCCTCCCCTGCAGTGGGCCAGGCCCACGCGGGCACCGGGGATCTGCCTCGCGCCGGCCTCGCCCCGCAGCTGGCGCACCACCTCGACGACCTGGGCGACCCCGGTCGCACCGAGGGGATGCCCCTTGCCGAGCAGGCCGCCGCTCCCGTTCACCGGCAGGCGCCCGTCGAGGTCGGCCTCGCCCTTCACCACGCGGCCGGGGTACTCGCCGTGGGGGAACAGCCCGAGACCCTCGACCCTGAGCGCCTCGGCGATGCTGAAGCAGTCGTGCACCTCGGCGAAGCGGACGTCGCTCGGAGCGAGTCCCGACTGCTCGTAGGCCGCCTCGGCTGCCCGCCAGGTGAGGTCCTCGACGGTCATGTCCTTCAGGCCCACCTCGGCACGCCCGCTCTTCAGCACGGAGGCGGCGAGGCGTACCGCCCTGCTGGCACCGAGCTCGGCGCGCTTGCGCTTGCTGACGAGGACGACGGCGGCAGCGCCGTCGCTCACCGGCGCGCACTCCTGCAGGTGGAGCGGGGCTGCGATCAGCCGTGACGCCAGCACCTCTTCGACGGTGACCGCCTTCTTGAACTGCGCGAGGGGGTTCGCCACTGCGTTGCGCTTGTTCTTGGCCGCGATCGCCGCCAGCTGCTCGGAGTTCGTGCCGTACTGGGCGAAGTGTCGCTGCGCCCGCATGGCGTAGACAGAGGGCATCGTGAGACCACGCTGAGCCTCGACGTCGCTCTCGTCGGGCGTGAAGGCGCCCCGGAAGCGTCCCGTCAGGTGCTCGACGCCGAGCGCCAGCGCCACGTCGACGGCACCAGCCCTGATCGCGAGAGCGGCGTCCCAGATCGCGGTCGAGCCGCTCGAGCAGGCGTTCTCCACGTTCGTGATCGGGATGCCGGAGAGGCCTCCCTCGCCGAGGGCCCGCTGGCCCATCGCCATTCCCTGGAACACGCTGCCGACCCAGGCCGCCTCGATGTCCTTCAGGGCGACGCCGGCATCGTCGAGCGCCTCGAGCATGGCCGAGGCACCGAGCTCGGCAGCCGTCGTGTCGGGGTGCTTGCCGAAGGGCGTCATGCCCGCTCCGATCACGAACACCTCATCCATTGCCGTCACTCCTCTCTGTCCCCGCCTTCACGACCATCACAGCCTGCGGTCCCTCCTCCGGCTCACCCTCGACGAGGCGCGGGCCCCGGCCGAGCACGATCTCGACGCTCTCGCCGATCCGCGGGGTCTCCTCGCCGGCGCAGGGCAGCATCACCCGCACCTGCTCGTCGAAGTCGACGTAGACGAGGTCATAGGGCGTGGCGAACTCGGGCGTGGACTGGTGCACCTGGGTGAAGGTGTAGATCGTCCCCCTCGGGGCCAGCAGGATCTCGTCGAGCCCGCGGTGGCCGCAGCCGTCGCAGACGAGCCGTGCCGGGCAGAACACCGCCCCGCACTCGGGGCACCTCCCCGCCCGCAGGCGGACGAGTCCGCCCTCCAGCTCGTAGGGACGCTTAGTCACAGTTGCTTCGTCCAGGCCCACCATGTCCTTGTCTCTCCTCCGTCTCGTTCTCTCGCTCTGTCGCCGGACTTCGTGCGACGACTCCGGCCGCCCTAGGAGGCGCCGAGGCTCCTCCCGCCGCAGACGTACAGCAGCTGGCCGGTCACGTACCAGGACTCGTCAGCGGCGAAGAAGGCCGCCGCCGACGCGATCTCCTCCGGGCCGCCGATGCGCCCGACGGGGATGGTGCTGATCAGCCGCTCCTGCACCTCGGCTCCAAGTCCCCGGAACAGCGGGGTGTCGACCAGGGCCGGTGCGATCGCGTTGGCGGTGATCTGGTACTTGGCGAACTCGAGGGCGCAGGTCCTCGTGAACGACACCACGCCGCCCTTGGAGGCGCTGTAGTTGGCCTGTCCCGGACCGCCCAGCCACGCCCGCGAGGCGATGTTGACGATCCGCCCGTACTTCTTCTCCATCATGTGGGCGACGGCTGCCTTGGTGCAGAGGAACTGGGAGCGCAGGTTCACGTTCATCACGAGATCCCAGTCCTCTTCGGACATCTTGACGAGCCACTTGTCGCGAGCGACGCCTGCGTTGTTGACGAGGATGTCCAGCGAGCCGAACTCCGACAGCGCCTGGTCGACCAAGGCCGCCGCCCCGTCGGCGGTCGAGACGTCGCTCGCCACATAGGCCACTTGTCCGCCTTCGGCCGAGAGCTCGCTCGCCGCCGTCTTCGCCCGTGCCTCGTCGACGTCGTTGAGGACCACCTTGGCCCCATCGGCGGCGAGGCGGCGTGCGATCCCGAGGCCGATGCCCTGGCCGCTCCCGGTCACCACCGCCACGCGTCCGCCAACACCCATCTCTCACCTCTCTCTTTCTCCGGGAGTCGATCCCGGACAGTCGGTCACCGACCCGTGAAGTTCGGCTCTCTCTTCTCGACGAAGGCGCGCATGCCTTCCTCTCGGTCCTTCGTACCGCGTAGGAACGCGTGGCACTGGCTCTCGAAGTCGAGACCGCTCTGCATGTCGGCACTGAGGGCCACGTGCACCGACCGCTTGATGCAGGCGATCGACAGGGGCGCCCGGGACGCGATCAGCTCGGCCAGCCGGCCCGCTTCCTCGAGGAGCGTGCCCTCCGCCACGACCCGGTTGACGAGCCCGATGCCGAGGGCGGTGTCGGCGTCGATCCGCTCGCCGGTGAACATGAGCTCCATCGCCCTGCCGGGCCCGATCAGCCGGGTGAGGCGCTGGGTTCCCCCCGCGCCGGGCATGCTCCCGACCTTCGCCTCGGGCAGGCCGAAGCGAGCCGTCGTGTCGGCCACGCGCAGGTCGCACGCCAGCGCCAGTTCGAGGCCGCCGCCGAGCACGTAGCCGGCGAGAGCGGCGATGACGGGCTTGTCCATCCGCTCGATCGCGCCGAACAGACCCCGGATCACGGCTCCGAGCGGGTCGCGCCCGCCTCCGCCCTCGTACTCGGCGACCCGCCCCTTCACGTCGGCTCCGACGGAGAAGGCGCGGGGCTGGCCGGCCAGGACCACCGCCCGGCACGTGTCGTCCTCGTCCAGTTCGCCGAGGCGGCTTCGCAGGTCCGTCAACATCTCGGGTGTCAGGGCGTTGAGAGCCGACTCCCGGTTGATCGTCACCCGGGCGACGTTGCCGGAGCGCTCGAGACCGATCAGCTCCTCCATGTGGACCTCCTTCTCACTCGGGACCGCCTGCACGGCCGCCGCGGCCCGCACGGGCCCCTCGTTCCCCCACCGCTAGGACCCCGCCACCGTGACCGCCTCGCTGGCGCGCTGCCACTGCACGACCGCGCCCGACGCCAGCAGCTCCTCGATCCTTGCGTCGTCGAAGCCGAGGTCCCGGAGGATCTCGGTCGAGTGCTCACCGACGAGCGGAGCGGCGCGCTCGGGGCGGGCCGAGGTCTCCGACAGCCGGGCCGCCGTGGCGACGCCTGGCACCGGTCCGAGCTCGGGATGGACGAGACGGGGGAAGCGGTCCTCCACCATCACCGAGGCCTCGGCCGAGAGGGCGCGGTAGTCGTTGATCGGCGCGCACAGCACGTCGACCGCCTCGAGCGCCACCAGCCACTCCGCCGTCGTCCGAGAGCGGAACCTCTCTGCCAGCTCGGCCCGCATCGCCCTTCGGTTCTCCACCCGGGCGGCACCGGTCTGGAAGCGAGGATCCTCACCGAGCTCGGCGCAGTCGAGCACCTCGAGCAGGGACCTCCAGCGGTCCGGCCAGTAGGCGGCCACCATGACGTGGCCGTCGGCGGTCGGGAAGGCCTCGTTGGGGGCGGAGTAGGGAGCGGCGCTCCCGTGCCGGCCGGGCGAGGAGCCGCTCGCGAGGAACATCGACAGCGGGACGGTCTGGAACATGAGCATGGCGTCGAGGAGCGACACCTCGACCCGCTGACCATGCCCGGCGCGGGCGCGGGCGAGCAGTGCGAGCAGGACTCCCTGCACCGCAGCCATGGCACCCATCGTGTCGGCGGCCGGCACGCCGACCTTGACCGGATCGCCCTCGGGCTCTCCGGTCACCGACATGATCCCGCTCATGGCCTGGACGATGCCGTCGACGCCCGGTTTGTCCCGCCACGGCCCGTCCTGGCCGAAGGCCGAGATCGAGCAGTAGACGAGCCCCGGGTCGTCGGCCGAGAGGCTGGCGTAACCGAGCCCCAGGCGCTCGAGCACGCCCGGGCGAAAGCTCTCGAGCAGCACGTCGCTGCTCCGGGCGAGGGCCCGCGCCACGGCGACGCCGTCCGGGTGCTTGAGGTCGACGGCGATGGACCGCTTGTTGCGGTTCATGCCGAAGTAGGCGGCCGCGTCGTCCCCGACAAAGGGCGGTCCGAGCTTTCGGCCCCACTCGCCGCCGGGAGGGTCGATCTTCACGACCTCGGCCCCGTGGTCGCCGAGGATCATGCCTGCGATCGGCCCTGCCGCTCCCTGAGAGAGGTCGAGCACACGGACCCCGTCAAGCACGCGTGGCCCTTGCATGGCCGTTCACCTCCCCGCCGGCACCGCTGCCGGCAGCAGGTCGTCCATCATTGACCAGCCGCGCCGGAAGGCGACCACGTTCAGCTGACTGAACGCGCTCGGCGACCGTTTGGCGACGGCCGACTCGACGATCTCGCTGCCAAAGCGCCCCATCAGCCGGCCGAGGGCCCCGACCGCCACCATGTTCGCCACGACCTTGGCCCGCAGCTCGTCCCGGGCGATGGCTTCGAAGGGCAGGGCGAGCACGCCGGGCGTGCCGGGCGCCACGGCGACGAGGTCGCGGTCGACGACGGCCGTCGTCGAGCCGGACTCGAGGGAGGCCGACACGGCGGGGAGAGAAGTGGCGAACTTCCGCCAGGCCTTGTCGTGCAGGGCGAGGAGGATCGAGGGCACGCCGCACTGCGGGTTGGCGATGACGTCGTCGGAGATGGCGACGTCGGCGCGGCTCGCCCCGCCGCGCGCCTCGGGCCCGTACTCCTGGGTGAGGGCGACCTGGCAGCCCGCAGCGAGCCCGGCCTCGGCGAGCACCACGGCCGCCAGAGCAAGGCCCTGGCCGCCCGAGCCCGCGCAGCGCACGTCGAGGCGCCAGCTCACGAGCCCGCTCCCGAGAGCTTCATCGCTTGGTCGAGAGTGGGGCGGCTGCTCTCGTGCAGCACGCCCATCTCGAGCACGGGGCGCACCGGCCTCGGGGGCACCTCCTGCAGGGTCGACCGCCCGGCGAGGTCGGCGTCGATCGCCGGCTCCACCCTCGCCTGGCTGAACAGCAGGTCGGCGCCGTTGCCGAGCCGGTTCGTCCGCCCGAAGTACTCGGTGCAGTCGGTCATCACCTCGACAAAGGAGAAGCCTCTGTGGTCGAGCGCCTGAAGGAACACCTCCTCGAACTCGCGGGTGCGGTAGCTCTGGGCACGGGCGACGTAGGTGGCACCGGCGGCCTCGACGAGACGGGCGGCGTCGAAAGGAGTCTCGGCGTTGCCCTGGGGTGAGGTCGAGGTGTAGGCACCGGGGATCGTGGTCGGGGCGAGCTGGCCACCGGTCATTCCGTAGATCTCGTTGTTGAACAGCACGCAGGTGAGGTCGACGTTGCGCCTGGCGGCATGGATCAGGTGATTGCCGCCGATGGACAGCCCGTCCCCGTCGCCGGTCACGACCACGACCTTCAGCTCCGGGCGGGCGAGCTTGAGCCCGGTGGCAAAGGTGAGCGGTCGGCCGTGGGTGGTGTGCAGGGTGCAGGCGTCGACGTAGCCGACGACCCGGCTCGAGCAGCCGATGCCGGCCACGAAGGCGATGTCGTCGAGCTGCTCGTAGCGGCTCGAGAGTGCCCGCAGCATCGCCTCGAAGACGATGCCGTGCCCGCAGCCGGGGCAGAGCATGTGCGGCATCATCCCGTAGCGGAGGAACCGCTTCTCGGCACTCGGCGGCGGCTCGGGAAGGGTCGGCTCGCCGGCGGTGGCGGGGCTCTCGGGAGGCGGCCCTTCGGCAGCCGTCTTCTCCAGGCTCTCGAGGGTCATGAGACTGCCACCCCTTCTCTCGTCAAGCGGCGAACATGCCCGGCGAGCTCTTCGGCGGTGATGACGCTCCCGCCTGCCTTCAGATAGGGCGAGAGCACCGTGGTGTCGCCTGCGAGACGCTCGACCTCGAGGGCCCACTGCCCGCGGTTCATCTCCGCCACCACGACGAGCTCGGCGGATCTGCTCACCTCGGTGAGGGCGGCGGCCGGGAGCGGCCAGAGCAAGCGCGTCCGCAGCAGCCCGGCGCGGATGCCCTCTCGGCGAAGGACGTCGACCGCAGCCCGGGCGGTCCGGGCGACGATGCCGTAGGCGATGAGCACGACGCTCGCGTCATCGAGGCGGTAGCGCTCCGGTGGCACGGCCGCCACGGCGGGCTCGAGTTTGCGTTCGAGTCGTTCGAGCAGCTCGGCCACCTTGGCGTTGTCCGAGGTCGGATAGCCGCGCTCGTCGTGCATCAGCCCTGTCACGTGGAAGCGGTAGCCGCGCCCGAAGTCCGGGACCATGGCCACCCCGTTCTCGTCGGGCGCGTAGGGCAGGAAGGTTGGCGAGAAAGCGGTGCGCGGCGATGTGCGGCGTCCGAGCTCGTCGGGAGTCGGCTCGCGCAGCTCGACCCCCTCGCGCATGTGGCCGATCACCTCGTCGTAGAGGACGGCGACCGGCGTGCGCAGCGTCTCGGCGAGCCGGAACGCCTCGATCGTGAGGCTGTAGACCTCCTGCACACTGCCCGGCGCCAAGGCGATGGTCGCCCGGTCGCCGTGCGACCCCCAGCGGGCCTGCATGACGTCGCCCTGGGCCGGGGAGGTGGGCAGTCCCGTGCTCGGCCCCCCACGCATGACGTCGATGACGACGCAGGGGATCTCGGCCAGCGAGGCGTAGCCGAGGTGCTCCTGCATGAGCGTGAAGCCCGGACCGGAGGTCGCCGTCATGGCGCGCCTGCCGCCGAGCGACGCGCCGAGGACGGCGCCCATCGAGGCGATCTCGTCCTCCATCTGGATGAAGACCGAGCCCCGCGGCGGGAGCTCGCGCGCCAGCAGCTCGGCGATCTCCGACGAGGGCGAGATCGGATAGCCGGCGAAGAAGCTGCAGCCCGCCGCCAGAGCGCCACGGGCACAGGCCTCGTTTCCCTGAATCAGCTGTTGCGACATGTTCCCCTCTCCTCTCACGAGGACCGCCCCCCGGCGCCAGCTTCGCGGACGAGACCGACGTCGATGGCGAGATCAGGGCACAGCCAGGCGCACAGCCCGCATCCGGTGCAGCGCTGCGGGTTGGCGAAGACGGCGACGTCGAACCTGTCGAGGACGAGGCATTTCTCCGGGCAGACGGCGACGCAGATGTCGCACCCCTTGCACCAGCTGCGCTCGATGTGCACGGCAGGGACGAGCCGCTCGGCGGCACCCTCGGGGGCGCTGGCGACGCCTCCCGCCCCGGCGCGCCCGGACCGGCCCTCATGAGCGGCGGTGCCGTTCGTCGAGGCCCCGGCCACCGCGGCCGGCTCGCCGGCGGCGGCGACCCGGCCGCTGAGTGCCCGTCCCCGTTCGAAGGCGGTGAGGTTGGCGCTGAGCGCCTTGGGCGGCACCCAGGCACCGATCGACGACTGCCACGCCTCGCTCGGGAAGGGAAGGAGCGTCGACAGGGCCCCGAGGAGCACGGTCTGGGCGACGACGGGCGCCCCGGCCGCCGCGTCACCGGCGACGGCGAAGGTGTCCACCGCCACGACCCCGGAGGGCACGTCGCCGAGCCCCGGGTACGCGAGGGCGCGCTCACGGTGGTCGAGCATGGCCGCCGGCGGGATCCGCTGCTCTGTGCTGACGAGGGCCACTCCACCCGGCTTCAGGAAGGAGAGGGCCCGCAGCCCCTCCTCCCACTCGAAGGCGACGATCCAGTCGGCCGAGCCCGGCTCGAGCATGACCGAGTGCACCTCTGGTCCAAAGCGCACGTGGCTCACGACCGTGCCTCCGCGCTGGGACATGCCGTGGACCTCCGACTTCTTCACGTCGTAGCCGGCGTCGAGCAGCACCTGGGAGATGAGGTTGCTCGCCAGGATGACACCCTGGCCGCCGACGCCGGCGACGACGAGGTTCCCCGACACGAGCGGTGCCTGCAGCTCGCTCGGCGCCGCGGCGGCGACCTGCCCGGTGGTCACGGTGCCACCGCCGTCGTCGTCGCGACCGGCACGGAGCTCGCCGCCACGTCACGGATGGACACGATCGCCCGCGACGGGCAGAGCTGGGCGCAGATGGTGCAGCCCGAGCAGGTGGCTTGGTCGATCTTCACCCTCGGCGGGGTGGATCCCACCTCGAGGTCCCAGGAGATTGACGGGCAGCCGAGCCTCATGCACGCCTGGCAGCCGTCGCAGCGCTCGGCGATGACGGTGTAGGTCGGGCCACGGCTCTTCACGGGAGCCTCCACGCAGGCCCTGCTCGTCACCACCACCGAGACGCCCGGATGGGCGGTCGCCCCCCGCAGCGCCCGGCGCGTCGCCGCCACGTCGTAGGGGTCGACCACCGTCACCGAGGTGATCCCGGCAGCCCGGCAGACCTCGGCGATGTCGGCCGCCCGCGCCGGGCGGCCCCGGATGTCGCTCGCGATGCCCGGATGGGGCTGCCCACCGGTCATCGCCGTCGTCCCGTTGTCGAGGATCAGGACGGTGATGTTCGCCTGCCGGTGGACGGCATCCAGCAGCGCCGGGATGCCGCCGTGGAAGAAGGTGGAGTCGCCGATGGTCGCGACGACCGGCTGATTCGAGCGCCCCGAGAGGGCGAGCCCGGTGGCCATGCCGATGCTGGAGCCCATCGCCAGGCAGGTGTCCATCGAGGTGATCGGCGGTCCTGCCGTCAGGGTGTAGCAGCCGATGTCCCCGGCGACGATGGCGTCGAGCTCGCCGAGGGCGAGGTACGGCGTCGAGTGTGGGCAGCCGGGGCAGAGCACCGGCGGACGCGGCCCGACGGCCGGGGTGTCCGGGCGCTCGGACGGCCCGGCGCCAGGATCGAGCACGCCGGCGGCGACCAAGCTCTTGCGCACCGTGGCAGCGGACAGCTCCCCGGCGCGCGGGACCCATTCCTTGCCCTCCACCGGGATACCCAGCCTGCGGATCTCCTCCTCGATGTAGGGCTCGAGCTCCTCGACCACGAGCAACCGGTCCACCTTTGCGGCGAAGCGCCGGATGGCTTCGACCGGGAGCGGGAACTCGATCCCGAGCTTGAGGGTGCTCGCGTCGGGCAGCACCTCGCGGACGTGGTGGTAGGAGATCCCCGCCGTCACCACGCCGACGTCGCGCGAGCGCAGCTCCTCGACGGTGAAGGGATGCTCCTCGACCCAGGCCTGTAGCTGCTCGAGGCGCTCGAGGTGGACGAGGTGACGCTGGCGGGCGTAGGCGGGCAGCATGACGTACTTCGACGGGTTGCGGGTGAACGAGCGCCCGCCCGTGTCCGCCTTCCTCCCTCCCGCCGCCACCTTGGAGCGGGCATGTGAGGTGCGAGTCGTCATGCGCACCAGGCAGGGGAGGTCGAAGCGCTCGCTCGCCTCGAAGGCTGCCTGGACGAAGTCGTAGGCCTCCTGGCTGTCGGCCGGCTCGAAGATCGGGATGCCGGCGAAACGGCCGAGGTAGCGGTTGTCCTGCTCGTTCTGTGAGCTGTGCATGCCGGGGTCGTCGGCATTCATGAGCACGAGACCACCGTTCACCCCGATGAACGCGCTCGTCATCAGGCTGTCCATGGCGACGTTCAGCCCGACGTGCTTCATCGTCACGAGCACCCGCGCCCCGGCGAGCGCCGCCCCGATGGCGACGTCGAGGGCGACCTTCTCGTTCGTCGACCAGTCGACGTCCACCTCGCCCGCTTCGGAGATGCGGGCGAGGTGCTCGAGCACCTCGGTGCTCGGGGTCCCCGGATAGCCGGTCGCGACCGTGGCCCCGGCGTGGTAGGCGGCGAGGGCCACGGCCTCGTTGCCGGAGAGCAGTGCCAGCGTCGTCGTCGGGGTCGCCTGGACGGACTTCTTCGGACGCCGACCGGCGCCCTCGGCGATCCGGGCGACCTCGTCGTCGGCGAGGACACGAGAGCGAGTCTTGGCCGCCGCCAGGACGGCGTCCACACGACTCGGCGTGGGGTCCAGGTGGTGTTCGTGCAGCCAGTAGACGACGTTCGACTTGCCGCTCATCGGCCCGATGGAGATCTCCTGGCTCCTCCCGACGAGCGATGCCGGCACCGCGCTGTAGACACGGTCCGCCAGCCAGGAGTCGCCCTTGGCGTAGGCCTTGGCGACGGCGGCCGCGTGGACGCCCGTGCTCGTGGCGAAGGCGTCTCGGCCGATCACCGGGTAGTTGCGCGGGATCGGGACGCCGGTCATCCTGCTGGCGATCCGGCAGTAGGCGGGCAGGTCCAGCAGGTCGATGTCCTTCCATCCGAGAAGGGCGATGTTGACGAGCACGAGGTCGAGCGCCGTGTTGCCGACGCGCTCGCCGATGCCGAGCGCGCACCCGTGGACGCGCCTCGCTCCGGCCGAGAGGGCGGCGAGGGCGTTCACGACGTCGAGCCCGCGGTCGCGATGGCCGTGCCAGTCGATGGCGGCGTCGGCGAAGCCGTGCGAGGCCAGCTCGCCGGCGACGAACTGGACGATCTGCTGGACCCCCGACGGTGCCGCGTGGCCGACGGTGTCCGAGATGCAGAAGCGGGTGGCGCCCGCCTCGGCGGCGGCGAGGTACATGGTGGCGATGTCCTCGCGGCGCGCCCGCGTGGTGTCCTCGGTGACGAACATCACCTCGAGACCTGCGCGGACGGCGTAAGAGACGGCCTGCTCGATCGTCCTCGCAAGGCTCGACACGTCCCAGTCCTCGACCAGCTGGCGGATCGGGCTCGACCCGATGAACAGGGCGGCGTCGATCGGCACGCCCGAGCGCTGCTGCGCCTCGGCGATGGGGTCGATGTCGTTGACGTGAGTCCGTCCGGCGCAGTTGGCCCGGAGAGGGAGCCGCTCGTCGGCGATCGTCCGGGCGAGCCCGATGACGTCACGCAAGGCTGCCTCGCTCGCGCCGGCATAGCCGATGTCGGCCGCGTCGATGCCGACTCGGGGCAGATGGCGGAGAAACTCCTGCTTCTCGGAGAGGGACGGCTGGCGAACCGATGGGCACTGGAGCCCGTCGCGCAGCGTCTCGTCGTTGAGCTCGATGACCGTCGCCGGTTCGAGCCGGCACAGGCGCGGGGCGATCTCGTTCCAGTCGTAGACGAGGTCGGTCGGCTCCTCGCCGGCCTCCGCCGCGGGCGGCGTCGTCTGGGACCTGCGACTCGTCGTCCGCCCCGCTCCGTTCGTCCGCTGCTCGCTGCGTGCCACAGGACTCCCTCCCGCTCTCGCCACCTACGGGCGGCCCGTGGGGCCCGAGCCCCCGCGTGCACGCCCCTCCTGCCCGCTACAGCCTCCGGCGGGCATGGCAGGCGTGCGTCCAGGGCGCACCCCTGCACCGGGATCACCCCTTCTATGCCAGGTACTTTGCTCTACGTACTGTGGCTAGCACTACGTAGTAGCCAGAGTACGTTAGACTGTCCGGTCGGTCAAGTTCTTTCTTGGGGAGGCGCGATGCCCCGGCGGCGGGAGGCGGAGGACGCCCGGTCAGCGACAAGGCAGGGTGGCGACGAGGCGGCACGGCGGACCCCGGCTGCCCGCGCCTCGGAGCCGGATCGGAAGAAGGCGGCACGGCCCCACTGGGCGGATCTCTACGCCGAGGTCGTCGGGAGCCGCCTCTGCAGCGGCTGCGGCGCCTGCGTGGTCACCTGCCCGCGAGGCGTGCTCGGCTATCGGGACACCTCCCCGTTCCAGGACGACGACGGCTCGTCCGCGCACTCCTGCCGTTTCGGTGAGGCCGGCTGCGACGCCTGCACCCGCGCCTGCCCCCGCTTTCGCGCTGGGCCGACGGGCGTCGACGAGGCGCTCTTCGGCCGGCGCCGCCAGTCGGACGAGGCGGCCGGCGTCTTCGTCTCCGCTCTCGCGCTGAGAGCGGCTGAGCGGGAATGGCGCGGCCACTCCCAGGACGGGGGCCTCGTCTCGATGCTCCTCGTCTGGGCCCTCGAGACCGGCCGGATCGACGGAGCCGTCGTCGCAGGGTCCCGCCCGGGGCATCCGCTTCGCGGGGAGCCGGCGATCGCCCGCACACGAGACGAGATCCTCGCCGCTGCCGGCTCGCGCTACACCTACGTGCCGAACCTGCTCGCTCTCGCCGCTGCGGCGCCGCAGGAACGCCTTGCCCTCGTGGGCGTCGGATGTCAGGTGAGCGGCCTTGTGACCGCCCAGCAGGCGCGCCTCAAGCGGTTCCGCTCGGTCGTCTTCCGGATCGGCCTCATGTGCAGCGAAACCTTCTCCGAAGCCCCGTTCCTCGACGGCCTGCTCGCCGCCAGGCTCGGGCTCGATCTCCACAAGATCGAGAAGGTGAACGTGAAGGGCAGGGTGGTCGTCTCGACCGAGGGCTCCCACCACGGCCACCTCGCCTCGGGTCCGGTGGCGGGCAGCCGTGCGCGCGTCGGGGGCGACGGCCGGATCGAGATCCCACTCTCCGAGGCGCGCCCCCTCGCCCGCCTCCAGTGCGCGTCGTGCTCGGACTTCAGCGCCGAATGGTCGGACCTGTCCGCCGGGGGCCTCGGGCTCGACGGGTGGACCGTCGGTCTCGTCCGCTCGCCGCTCGCCCGGGCCTGGATCGACCTCATGCTCGCCGAAGGGCTGCTCGAAGCGCGCGATCTCGGGCAGTTCCCACAGGCGGAGCGGCTGATGCAGCGCCTCGCCGAGGCGCAGCGCGAACGGCCAGGCATCCATAGGCTGCTGCAGCCGGCACAGGGAGGATGATCGTCATGGAGCCACCGGTCCTGTCCATCGTCGTCGGCTTCATCCGCAGCCCGGAGGGGCGGGCCGCCCTGGAGCATGCCGAAGAGGAGGCGCGCCTTCGCGGTGCGCGGCTCGTCATCGTCCACTCGAGCCGAGGAGGCGGCGGGGAGCGCCCCGAAGACGCGCTCGCCGACAGAGAGGAGCTCGAGCAGGTGGGCGAGCGGCTGGCGGCAGCGGGTGTCGCCCATGAGGTTCGCGAGCTGGCACGGGGGGGCAGCCCAGCCGCCGACCTCGTCGACGTGGCGAACGAGGTCGGCGCCACCATGATCGTGATCGGGCTCCGCCGCCGGTCGAGGGTGGGCAAGCTCATCCTCGGCAGCAACGCCCAGGACACCCTGCTCGGTGCAGACTGCCCCGTGCTGGCCGTGAAACCGACCGACTGAGCGGGAGCGGGAGCGCCGCCTGGCGACCGACGGCGCAGGCGTCGCCCGCTGGGCCGCCTCGCGCTCAGGCTCGCCCGGTCGGCACGGGCAGGCGCCCGGCGGCCTCGACGATCGCCTGCTCGACCGCCCTGCGAGTCATCTGCTTGCGCCAGACGTAGTGCAGGTCGGCGTTGTCGAGCGGCTTGGCGACCTTGGCCGCCTCGGCCGCCACCTCTGCCAGCAGGCCGTCCGCCCCGGCCAGCACGTCGGCGGTCAGCTCGCGGCCGATCAGCGGGGCGGCGGCGGCGCTCACGTCGAAGGGCCGCGACCCGACGGCGGTGAGCACGATCCGGCAGTCGTCGACGAGCGGGCCGCTCCGGCGGAGCGCCACGGCCACCCCGGCGAGGGGGAAGTCGATCGTGTTGCGCCGCCTGACCTTCACGTACGACGAGCACCAACTCCCCGGAGCCGGGAGGCGCACGCTCTCGACGACCTCGTCCGCCGACTTCTCGAGGTAGTACTGCCCGTCGTCGCGGTAGAGCCCGTCCACCGGCACCTCCCGCCGCCGTCCGGCCGGACCGGCGAGCACGACCGACGCGCCGAGGGCGATGGCGGCGGGGGCGGTGTCGGACGAGGCGATCGCCCGGCAGCGCTTGCTGGCCGGCGCGACCCGGCAGATGTCGCCGTCCTTCTTCATGCAGAACCCGCATGCCTGTCGCCACTCGAAGCTCATGTCGTAGTAGTTGCAGCGCGTGTCGACGCAGAGGTTTCCCCCGATCGTGCCGACGTTGCGCAGGGCGGGGGACGAGACGAGGGCGGCGGCTCGCACGTAGGCGGGGTAGGCGGCCGCCAGGCGGCGGTGCGCGCTCACCTCGGCGAGCGTCACCCCTGCCCCGATCAGGAACCCGCCCTCCTCGGTCTCGGTGACGGCGCGCAGCTCGGCGAGGTGCCCGAGACCGATGAGGACCTCCGGCTCCATCTGGCCGCGCTTCATCTTCGGGACGAGATCGGTCCCGCCGGCGACGAGCATCGCCCGCTCCCCGTGCCGGGAGAGCAGCTCGGCTGCCTCCTCGACCGAGCCCGGGCGGAGATAGCTACAGGGCGGCAGTCGCAGCATCTGGCGGAGCAACCTTCACGAGCGGCGGGTAGGGGATCTGCGGGAAGCTCTTCGGACCGTAGCGGGGCTCCTTGCCCTTGGCGCGGGCGTCGAGCGCCCGCACGACCTTGTCGGGCGTGACCGGGACCTCGTCGACCCAGACGCCGAGCGCCTCGTGGACCGCTGAGACCACCGCCGGGATGACCGGGAGGAGCGGACCCTGGCCGACCTCCTTCGCGCCATAGGGTCCCTCGGGATCGAGCGTCTCCACGAGGATGGTCTCCACCTCCGGCATGTCGAGGAAGGTGAGCGACTTGTAGTCGAGCATGCTCGGCTGGCGGAGCAGACCGTCGCGGTAGGCCTGCGCCTCCATGAGCACCTCGCCGAGGCCCATGTAGACGCCCCCTTCCACCTGGCCGCGCACGGCGAGCTCGTTGATCGAGCGTCCGATGTCGTGGCCCAGCCAGACCTTGTTGACCCGGATCTCGCCGCTGCGCCCGTCTGCGTCCAGGTCGACGACGGCGGCCGAGTAGCTGTAGGCAGGGCTCGGCCCCACCCCGGCGCCCTTGTAACGGCCGCCGATTCCCTGCGGGGGCGTGTAGCTGCCGCGCGTCGAGAGCGCCCCGAAGCGCGCCTCGGCGAGCGCAGCCGCTTCCTCGAAGGCGATGAGGCCGATCCTCCCGTCGGCCACCGCCACCTCGTCGGGGGCACAGCCCTTCTCCTCGGCGACGGCCCGGACGAGCAGCTCCCGCATCCTGGCGGCGGCCTCACGGGCGGCGTTGCCAGCCATGAAGGTGACCCGCGACGAGTACGAACCGAGGTCGACGGGGGTGAGCCCGGTGTCGCCGGTCACGAGCCGGATGTCGCCCGGCGAGAGACCGAGCTCCTCGGCGGCGATCGTCGCCAGCACGGTGTCCGAGCCCTGCCCGATGTCGGTGGCGCCGCTCAGCAGGGTAACCCCGCCCCGGCCGACGTTGAGGATGCACTCGCTGTGCGGCATCGTGTTCCAGTAGATGGGCAGTCCCGCACCGCACATGTAGCTCGACACGGCGAAGCCCATCCCGTGCCCCGGGCGCTTCACCCGGTGCTCGTAGCCCGAGGCCTCGAGCACCCGGTCGGTGACCTCGCCGAGGCCGCACGAGGTGATCCGCAGCCAGTTGACGGTCCGGGTGAAGGGCCGCACGTAGTTCCGGCGCCGGAGCTCCACGGGGTCGATCCCGAGGTCCGCAGCCAGCTTGTCGAGATGGACCTCGAGGGCAAAGCGGGGCTGGGGAGTCCCGTGGCCGCGCTTCGGGCCGCAGGGCGCCTTGTTGGTGAACACGCGGGCGCCCTCGAAGCGGTAGGCGGGGATGGCATAGGTGGTCGTCTGCAGGGCGCCGGTGTAGAGGGTCGACGCCGGCCCGTAGGAGCCGTACGCCCCGCCGTCGAGGGCGCTGCGGAAGTGCATGGCGAGGATGCGGCCGTCGCGGTCGACGCCGGTGCGGACCCACATCAGCACCGGATGCCGCCCACGGTGGGTGTAGAAGACCTCCTCGCGGGTGAGGGTGCACTTGACGGGACGGCCCGTCATCAACGAGAGCTTGCAGACGGCAATCTCATGGGAGAAGGGGTCGCACTTGCCTCCGAAGCCCCCGCCGTGCGGCGCCGCCACCACCCGGACGCTGCCCATCGGAAGACCGAGCACCTTGGCGAGCGCGCGGTGCACGTAATGGGGATCCTGGGTCGACGACCACAGCGTCACCTTGTCGCCGACGGCCTGCGCGGTGGCCGAGTGCTGCTCCATCGGCAGGTGGGTGTTGCCCTCGAAGAAGAAGACGTCCTCGCGCACGTGGGCCGCCTCGGCGAAGCCGGCGTCCACGTCGCCGAACTCGAGGGCGGCGAGGCGGTGGACGTTCGCCGGGCCGGCGTAGCCGTGGATCGGCTCGTCGTCGGGCGAGACGAGGGCCTGCTCGATCGACTCGACCGCCTCGAGCGGCTCGTAGCCGACCTCGATCGCCCGGCAGGCGGCGAGGGCGGTCTCCTCGTCCACGGCCGCCACGGCCGCCACCGGGTCGCCGACGAAGCGGACCTTCTCGTGCTCGAGGGCGAGCTCGTCCTCGCAGGTCGGCATGATGCCGTACTTCACCGGGAGGTCGTCGCCGGTGATGACGGCGACCACGCCCGGCATCGCCCGAGCCGCACTCGTGTCGATCGACACGATGCGGGCGTAGGGATGCTGGCTGCGCAGCAGCTTGCAGAAGAGCATGCCGGGGAGATCGATGTCGTCGGCGTAGGCGATCGCACCCGTCACCTTGGCTGCCGCATCGACCTTCGGCAGCCCTTTGCCCACGACGTGCAATTCGCCGGCTTCGCGTCCGGCTGCGGGCGTCGTCACCTGCCCGACCTCGCCGCATCCTCGACGGCGTCGAGGATGCCCGCGTAGCCGGTGCACCGGCAGAGGTTGCCTGCCAGTGCCTCCCTGATCTCCTCACGCGTCGGCGAGGGGTTGGCGTCGAGGAGCGCTCTCGCCGCCAGGACCATGCCAGGGGTGCAGTAGCCGCACTGCAGCCCTCCTCGCTCCATGAAGGCCCGCTGGACGGCGTCGAGCGTCGCCCCGTCGGCCAGGCCTTCGATCGTGGTGACCTCGGCACCTTCCACCTGAGCCGGCAGGAGCAGGCAGCTCAGCTGAGGAACTCCGCCGACGAGCACGGTGCACGCGCCGCACTCGCCGAGCTCGCAGCCGTGCTTGGTCCCCGTCAGGCGGAGCTCCTCGCGCAGCACCTCGAGGAGCGTGGCGTACGGCCTCACGAGCAGCTCGCGCTCCTCGCCGTTCACCGACAGGCGCAGCACCTCGCGGCGGACGGGCGGCCGCATGACCGTCACCTCGCCCTGGCGGCGAGGGCGACGAGCAACGGCTCGATGCCGCCGTGGCTGAGCACGTCGAGCATCTGCTCGGGGATCCTGTCGGCTCGAAGGTGCGCCCGTCCCTCGCCGACGACCACCTCCCCCGCCACGATGTCCACCTCGACCACCTCGTGGTCGTGCACCGTCGCGCTCACCCCCGGGCAGCTGAGCGCAGGCAGGCCGAGCGCGATCGCGTTGCGGGCGAAGATCCGGGCGAGCGAGTCGGCCACGACCAGCGCGACGCCGAGGTCCTTCAGGTGCTGCGGGGCGGACTCCCGGCTCGAGCCGCAGCCGAAGTTCGCCCCGGCGACGAGGATGTCGCCCGGGCGTACCTGCGAGGCGAACTCGGGGCGGGCGGGCTCGAGGACGTGACGGAGCCGGATCTCCGGCGGGTCGTGGACGTACTGGCCGGGCGAGAGCATGTCCGTGCTGATGTCCGGCCCGAACAGCCAGGCCCGGCCGCGAAGGCGGGTCATCTCGGGGGGAGTGCTCGTCACCTCGTCACCTCCTGTCGCGTGTCGCTCACCGCCAGCTCGCGTGGATCGGCGATGACCCCGGCGAGGGCGGAGGCGGCGGCCGTGGCCGGGGAGCCGAGGTAGACCTCGCCCTCCGGGCTGCCCATGCGGCCCCGGAAGTTGCGGTTGTGCGTCCCGAGGCAGCGCTCGCCCGGCGCGAGCAGACCGAGGTGGCCACCGAAGCACGGGCCGCAGCCCGGTCCCTCGATGATGGCGCCCGCCGCCGACAGCTCGGTGAGGACGCCCTCCTCCGCCGCCTGGCGGTAGACGGTCGAGGAGGCCGGCGTGACGATCATGCGCAGGCCGGAGGCGATCCTGCGGCCCCGGAGGATGCGAGCCGCCTCGCGCAGGTCCTCGATCCTGCCGTTGGTGCACGAGCCGAGGAATACCTGGTCGAGGTGCAGGCCGGCGACCTCTCCCACGTCGACGACGTTCTCGACGTGGTGCGGAACGGCGACCTGAGGCGAGAGGGCGGACAGGTCGACATGGTGGGTGGCGGCGTAGCGGGCACCGTCGCGCGCCGTGGCTGCGCCGGCGGCCGGGAACAGTGAGAACTTCGCACCCATCTCGACGCCCATGTTCGCAATGGTCATCCGCTCGGCGAGTGACAACGAGTCCGCACCCGAGCCGCCGTGCTCGATCGAGCGGTACTGCGCCTCGCTCGAGCCGATCTCGCGCACGAGGAACAGCACGAGGTCCTTCGCCGCCACGGACGGCGCCAGCCGACCCTCGAGCGCGACGAGGACGGTCTCGGGCACCTTGAACCAGAGCTCCCCGGTGGCCAGGGCGTAGGCCATCTCCGAGCTGCCGATGCCACAGCCGGCCGCACCGAGGGCCCCGTAGGTCGTCGAGTGCGAGTCGGTGCCGACCACGAGGTCGCCCGGCCGGACGCGGCCCTCCTCGACCATCACCTGGTGGCAGATCCCGCGGCCGATCTCGAAGAAGGCCTCGATCCCGTAGCGCCGGACGAGTCGCCGCGCCTTGGCCTGGTGCTCGGCTGCGGCGACGGAGGGTGCCGGCACCATGTGGTCGAAGACCACGGTGGCGCGGCCGGGGTCGTGCAGGCGCTCGATCCCGGCCCGCTCCAGCATGCCGAGGACGTCGGCGGCGAAGATGTCGTGCATCATCATTGCGTCGATCTTCGCGACGACGTACTCGCCGGGCTCCACCCGGGCGGCCCCGCTGGCCCTGGCGAGGACGGTCTCGGCAGCCGTCATCTCAGGCGGCTCCGCCGCTCCGCTCGCGTCCTTCGCCAGACGCTCGATCCTCGCGTTCGCTGTCATTGCTGCCTCCTCGTTCCGTCCATGCCCTCCCGGCTCGGGCCCACCTGCCCGGGCACCGGGAGAGGGAGCCGTCTCGAGCATGCCTACAACATCGAGAGCCCGCCGTTGACGCTGAGGGTCTGGCCGGTGATGTACCCGGCGTCGGACGAGGCGAGGAAGAGCACCGCCCGCGCCACCTCCTCGGGTGTCCCCGGCCGCCCGAGCGGGATCGAACGGATGATGGCGGCCATCAGGCGCTCGTTCTGGCCGGTCACTTCGGCGAGCATCGGCGTGTCGGTGAGGCCGGGTGCGACACAGTTCACCCTCACCCCGTGCCGGGCGGTCTCGCGGGCGAGTGCCTTGGCGAACGCGATGACGGCACCTTTCGCCCCGGAGTAGACCACCTCCCCGGAGGAGCCGACGCGCCCGGCGTCCGACGCCACGAGCACCAGGCGTCCCGATCCGTGCTCGATCATGTGAGGCACGACGGCATGGGCACAGGCGAGGTGGCCGCGGTAGTTCACCGCGATCACCCGGTCCCACAGGGCTTCGTCGGTGTCGACGAAGGGCATGACGCGGTCCCAGCCGGCATTGGAGACGAGGACGTCGATCTTGCCGAAGGTCCCGATCGCCCCGTCGACCGCTCGGCGGACCGAACCGGCGTCGGCCACGTCGAAGACCGCCACCTCGGCGCGGCCGCCGAGCTCGGCGACCTCCTTGGCTACGGCGTGCGCCCGCTCGTCGGAGAGGTCGCCGATCACCACGCTCGCTCCCTCTTCTACGAGCCCGAGAGCCGTGGCGCGGCCGATCCCGCTGCCCGCCCCGGTGACCATGGCGACCTCGCCTGAGAATCTCCCTTCGCTGTTCACCGCTACCGTCCTTTCAGCACTCCGCTCGGATCAAGTCTGCGCACCACCGCCAGCTCCTCGCTGCGCGGCCCTTGGGTCTGGACAACGACGTCGGGCATCACGAGCTCGAATCCCGTCGCCGCCACCACCTGCTCGACCTCGACACCGGGATGAACCGACCGCAGCCGCATCCGCAAGCTCGTCGGGTCGAAGTCCATCGTGCACAGGGGGGTCACGACGGCAGCGGGGCCGCCGCCGGTGAGCCCTGCGGTTGCCCACGACTCGGGCCCGTCGAGGAAGCCGGGGCCGCCGAGGAAGTCGACTCGCTCGACGAAGGTCCGCCGCGTGTGCGACATGGAGTAGATGAGGACGCGCCCGACGCGGGAGAGGAAGGGAAGACCGACCGTACCCGGTCCGCGCAGCGCTGGCCTCTCCCGGTCGCCGACGGCGACGAGGTTGCAGTTGCCGTGGGAGTCGATCTGGAGCCCACCGGCGAAGAAGACGGTGAAGACGTCGCCTCTGCCCTCGAGCAGCACCACGTCGCCGAGAGGGAGCACCGTGTCGGACCGCAGCAGGTCCTCGTCGCAGCACGAGGCGACGGTCGGCGCGAGGTGTGGATTGACCCCGCAGGTGCCGCCGGCCACGAACCAGAGGTCGGGCGCGTGCGTCGCGCGGGCGAGCCCGCAGGCCACCTGTGGAAGCGCGCTCGCCGTGCCCATCACGGCGACGTCGTCGTTGCGCAGGAGGCGAGCGAGCTCGACGGCCATCAGCTCGGCGGTCGTCCACTCCGGCGGCGAAGCCGCTCCGCTGGTGTTCACTGCCCACTCCGGTCGCCAGCGGGACGGCGGAGCGCGAGCAGGTAGTCGCGCTCGTTCACGCCCCTCACGAACTCCTCGAGGTAGGAGATGGCGCCCTCGGCCGTGGCCGCCATCGAGAGGTACCGTCGCAGATGCTCCTCGTCGGCGCCGTAGTGGCCATGAGAGGCCGTGGGGTGGCAGCCGCCCGGAGCCTCGACGACCCCGTGAACGAGAAAGCCCGGGATCGTCGTGCCGACGGCGTGCCGGCTGATCTCCTCGGTCGGCACGACACGCTCCACCTGCACGATGACGGTCTTCGCTGCGAGCGCCATCGCGCGGTCGACGAAGTGTGCCCCCGCGATCACGGCATTGCCGGCGGCATCGGCTGCGGCCGCGTGCAGCAGCGCGACGTCGGGTATCAGCGGAGCGCCGGCGAGGACCTGCTTCCCGGTGAACGGGTCCGTGACGAGTCGGTAGCTCTCGGCATTCGCCTTCCAGACGTCGGCCGCCTCGAGTCCCTCGGGCAGTGCCACGAAGGGCAGGCCGCCCGCCCCCGCAGTGAGCCCGTGAGTGATGTAGGCCTCGTCGCACTCGAGGACCCGCACGACTCCGGCCTCGACGGCTCGGCGGAAGGCCGGAGCGAGCCCGAGGTGCTCGAAGCCGACGTACGACGTTTCGATCTCCCCGACGAGCCCCGCAGCGACGAGCAGATCGGCGTTCAAGGCACCGCACGGGCTCGTGAGCAGGCGGGCGACGTGGCGATCCTGGCGCACCATCTCCCGCACGAGGGCCATCGGGTTGTTGTGGAGGTGCATGCCGCCGACAGCGAGCACCGCGACGCCGTCGGGAACGAGGCGCTCGATGGCGTCGTCCAGCGAGAGGACCTTGTCCAACTGTGCCCTCCCTCTGCCGTCAGCCGGCCGGGAGGAGGGCGTTCACCCGCTCCTGGGCAGCCGCGACGTTGCGGAAGTGCAGAGCGTTGATCTCGAGATACGCCGCCAGCTCCTCGGGAAGGTCCTCCTCGGCGAAGATGGCGTCCACGGGGCACGGTTCGACGCAGGCGGCGCAGTCGATGCACTCGTCAGGGTCGATGAAGAGCATGCGGTCACCCTCGTCGCCACTGATGCAGTCGACTGGGCATGCGTCGATGCAGGACTGGTCCTTGGTGTCGATGCATGCCTGAGTGATCACGTAGGCCACGACTCGCCCCCGTTCTCCCGTCGATCAATCTACCGTCAATCAATCTACATTAATCTAGCCGATCTACAATGAACTGTAGACTAATGGTGGGTCGGGCGCAAGAGGCTCGGCCCGCGGCCGTTGGCCTGATCTGCCTCTGCGGGCTGCCGGCGGCTGCCAGGCCTGAGCGGGGAAAGGGCGCTCTAGCCTCGGCGACCTTCCCCGGCGGGCAGGTAGGGGCTCGCATCGGGAGAGGTGGCGTTCAAGAGATAGGCGAGGACGGCGTCTACACATGCACGCCTGTACCAGGCGTGCCGCTCCCGCCAGGCGTCCTCCTGCAGCCACTGGAAGTGCAGCCCCTCGACGATGGCGCGTACTGCCACGGCCGCTTCGTCGACGTCGCGCACCCGAAAGGCGCCGTCGGCCACGCCAGCGCCGATGACCTCCGCGTAGACCAGGTTGACCGTGGCGCGGAAGGCTGCGCTGATCTGACCGAACCCGCTCACGCGGGCGGCGTGGTCGATCAGGTCGAGGTAGGTCAGGTAGAAGCGCCGGCTCTGGTCCGGGCCGAGGAAGATCGTCTCGATCATCCTCTCGACGGCCTCGACGGGTGTCGGAGCCCCTTCGACCGCCTGGCGAATCCGATCGCCGATCTCCTGGAGCACCCACCACATGGTCGCTCCGACGAGCTGCTCTTTGGTCTTGAAGTAGTAGAGGACGATGCTCTTGCTGACGCCCGCGGCGGCGGCGACCTCGTGGATCGGGACCCGCTCGACGCCGCGGTCGGCGAAGAGCCTGTAGGCACTGCGGACGATGTGCACCTGGCGATCCGAGAGGTCGCCGGACTCGGACACGGGGCCCTCCGGAGAGCCGAGACCCGTCGTCACCACCCGTCCAACCTACCCGGCCTCCTCCGGCCTCGCTCCCGGCAGCGGCAGGACGGCCGGCTGCCGTCCTGCCGCCCGGTTGGGATCAGCCGCCGATCTGCGCCTTGGTGAACTGCGTCGGCACGAGCGTGCCGTTCTCATCTCTCGTGATGGCCACCTGCGAGACCGTCAGCCCGGAGTGGTCAGACGGGCTGAAGTGGTACGTGCCGTCGCCGGTCGTGATCGTCATCGTGGAGAGCGCCTTGGCGATGCCCGCCGGGGTGGCGCCGTCCTCCTTGATGGCCTTGGCGATCATGGCGACGGCGCCGCCCGCGTCGAATGCGAACTCCGGCGGGTAGTAGCCGTTGTTCTTCTGGAACGTGCTGGCGAAGCCGGTGATCGTCGCCCTTCCCGGATAGCTGCTCGGGAGGGAGGGTCCGATGCCGCCGATCGAGCTGGCGATGACGACGCCGTTGCCGGCCGAGCCGACGGGCTTGGTGTAGAGGTAGGACGCCTCGGCGTGGCTGAACAGAAGCGGGATGGTGAGCCCCATCGCCTTTGCCTGCTTGGTCAGCGTCACCTCCGCCGGACCCGAGCCCCAGACCATGAGGCCCTGGGCCCCCGACGCCTTCACCTGCGTGAGAATCGTGGTGAAGTCCGTCGCCGTGAGGGAGAACTCGCCGTCGTAGATGAACTTGACGCCGTAGCTCGAGGCCATCGCGCTCATGTTGTTCCAGCCCGCCGTCGGGAAGGCCGAGGTGTCACGAGCCACGGCCATCTTCGTCAGGCCCTTGGCCTTCATGTAGGCGAGGAGCTGCTGAGCCACGATCTTGGTCGTCGGTGGCGTCATGTAGACGTAGTAGTTGACGGGCGAGACGAGGTTGTCGGCCGCGGCAGTGTCGATCGTCGGGATCTTCGCCCGGCTGGCCGACTGCTCGGTCGCCACAGCCGAGGAGGAGAAGACGGGTCCGACGATCGCCACGACGCCGTCGGACACGAGGGACTGGTAGTCCGTCACCGCCTGCGTCGGGTCGGTCTTGTCGTCCTCGACGATGAGGTCGATCTTGCGGCCGTTTATGCCGCCGGCTGCGTTGATGGCGGCGACCTCCTGCTCGGCGCCGAGCCTGTCGTTCGTGCCGAGGGGGGTGTACGGGCCGGACAAGGAGGTGATCATCCCGATCTTGATCGGGCCCTTCTTGGCCGAGGTGCTGGTGGAGGGGGAGCTCGAGCACGCCGCCGCCAACATTCCCGAGAGCGTGAGCAGCGTCGCCACGCCGAGTATCCCCCGGCCCTGTCGGGCGCCCCGCTCTCTCTTCCGGTCGTACCTGGTCGGTCCTACCTGTGGTGCCATGCGCCACACCCCCCGATCTCGGTCGTCAGCCCTGCCGCTAACGTTCGACAAACCTACGTCGAGCAGTCTGCTCCACGTAGTATGTTCTTGTCAAGGTAAACCATGGGGCTCTGACGGGGGAGGAGAGCGTCGGCACCCGGTGAGCCTGAGGACAGGAAGTCCTCCCGCCTGCAGCCGGCGGGGCGTCACACCTCGGGGCCTGCCGGCGACGGGAGTCCGGCCGAGGGGAACCTCGGCGCGCGCCGTTCTCTCAGTGCCGCGACGCCCTCGAGCACGTCGGGGCCCATGAAGCCCAGCATCTCGTAGGCAGCCGACTGATCGAAGAGGGGACCGGCCGCCTTCAGCCAGTTGGCGAGGACCTGCCGCGTCATTCGAATGGCGGTCTGCGACCCGTTGGCGAGCACGTCCGCCACTGCCAACGCCTCGTCGAGGACCTGTGCCGCCGGAACGGCCTTGGTGACGAGACCGATCCGCTCCGCCTCGGCGCCGGTGAGCATCTCGCCGGTGAGCAGGTAGTACCTGGCCTTCGCCATCCCGCACAGGAGAGGCCAGCACAGGGCCGCGTGGTCGCCGGCGGCGACGCCGAGCTTCACGTGGCCGTCGCCGAGACGGGCGTCCTCGGCACAGACCGAGATGTCCGCCAGCAAGGCGACCGCAAGGCCGGCGCCGACGGCCACACCGTTGATGGCGGACACCACCGGCTTGTCGCAGTTCACGAGGTTGTACACGAGGTCAGTCATCTCCCTCAGCATGCGAAGCACCCGGGCGTGATCGCCGGCGAGGCGCTCCACCATGGCGAGGTCGCCCCCTGCCGAGAAGGCCTTCCCGGCACCGGTGACGACGGCGACGCGCGTCTCGTCGTCGAGTGAGATGTCGAGCCAGACACGGGAGAGCTCGGCGTGCATCGTCTCGTCAGCAGCGTTGTACTTCTCCGGGCGGTTGAGCGTGATGAGTGTGACCCCGCCGGGCCGGCGCTCGAAGAGCAGCTGCTCGTAGGAAGAGAATTCCATCTGATTCCTTTCGTCTCACCTCGGGCGGCACCACACGCCCCGGCTAAAGACAAGCCGAGTCGCGCGGCGCGGGCTCATGGCGTTCTAGCTCGCAGCCGCCGGCCCGCGCACACCGTGCGGCGGAACGAGGCGGCCACGGGAGCGATCGCCCCCGGCGACGATCTGCCCCCTCTGTGCCCCTGGTCCTCCAAGACCGACCGATGACTCGAGGTGAGAGGCTTCGTCCTAGCTACCACGAGAAGGGATCGGGACGGGGACCAGCACAGTCCCGCCGAGGTCAGCGAGGAGGGCGGACGTGTCGACAGATCGGGCGGACAGAGCCGAGGACGAGATGCTGCGAGACTTCCTGAGAGGGCAGCGAGAAGCCGTGTTGGCCATCGTCGAAGGGCTCGGCGAGGAGGCATGGCAACGCTCCGTGGTGCGGACGGGCTGGACTCCAGCCGGGATGCTCGAGCACCTCGGCGGCGCCGAGTGGCACTGGTTCCAGGGCGTCGTGGCGGGCAGGCACCCGGACCTCCCCGGGGATCGCGACCCCGATCAGCCCCCGTACGACCCCATGTCGGTGGTGTTCACCTCGGACGCTTCCTCGACGGAAGTCACGACGTTCTATCGGGACCAGTGCGCGCAGTCCGAGGCAGTGCTCGACACCATCCCCCTGGCGGCGCCGCCGCTCGGGCGCCATGGCCTCGGGGGATTCGAGCCGCCGAACGTTCGTTGGGTGGTCCTGCACATGATCGAGGAGACGGCGCGTCACGCCGGGCATCTGGACCTTGCGAGGGAGCTCCTCGACGGAGAGGTGCGGCTCGGGCGACGCTGACCGGCGAACCGGGGCGTCCGGTCGGTCCAGCGAGAGGAGGCCACGCACCCTTCTTCGGGGAGTGAACGGGCGGGACGACCATTGCCGTCTGGCCGGGGCTTTCCGATCGGCCTGGACGATAGGGGGTCTCCGGTGCGCTCCGGCCAGAACGCGCCTGGGGAGAGGACGGCCCGGTGGATGTCCCTTCGATCAGGGTGACGACACGGCAGGGGACGGAACCACGGAACTGCCCTCAGGTTCGCCGGAATCACGAACACGAGCATCGAGAGCACGCCGTTCGCGCCGAGGCCGTCTCACGGCTGTCGCAGACGGTGACACGGGCCTCCTCGCCGTGACCGTGACGGGCCGGGCGGACAGGACTGCCACTCGGAGGCGGCGAGGCGCCCCGGGTCTGACCGCCATGGCTGCCAACGGGTAGTGCGGCGTTGCGTCCAGGACGACATCGACCCATGCCGAGGGAGGTCCAGCTGAACCCGTGCGGCACCTGTTGCCGACGGCATCGGCCGGCACAGGCGAGCCGCGTCCTACCGCTTGCGCCTCGCCGGGTCGACCGTTGTCGAGCCTGACGGCGCCGGGTCTGGACCGGAGGCTGTCGGTTCCGTCGGCACCCAGGCACCACGCCCAGCGGGGCCCAGCTGTGAGGCGCCGTGTCGACCTCCTCCAGGCTCGTTCGCAGGTGAGCGTCGAGGCCCGCCCGGCGTGGCAGGGCACCCGCTCCAGCCGCGGCCGACCGCTGCCTCCGCTGTGAGGGAGCCATCGGCGATCGAGCAGCCTGTTCGGCCAGGTCGCGGCCTTGAGCCGACGGGCCGAAGGATGGTGAGAAGAGTCTCACGCTTCGCTCATGGCCCACTCACGATGGGTCTTTACGGTGCCCAGCGTGATCAATGCCCCCGCCCACGGGCGCCGGAGAGTTCTCCACTACTCGCATCACTCGACCGGTCTCGGCCATCTCGTCCGCTCCCTGGCGGTCGCCGGCGCTCTCGCCGAGCAGGCAGAGGTCCTCTTTTGCAGCGGTGGGCGCGTGCCGCAGCAGATGGCGATCCCGGCAGGCGTGAGGCTGGTGACCCTGCCGCCGATCGGCACCGGGGAGCGCGGCGCGCCCATGAGCCTCGATCCGGGGTACACGCTGGAGGAGGCCTGGGAGGAGCGCAGGCGGGAACTGCTCGGCTGCTTCGACGAGTTCAACCCTGATGCCCTGCTGGTGGAGCTCTTCCCCTTCGGGAGGCGCAAGTTCGCGGGCGAGCTCACACCGTGCGGGGCGCAGGCTACCGGCTGCTCGCCCGTTGATCGCCGAGGCCTCGGCGACACCTGGGCTGACGTCAGCTGCTCACAAGGCGCTGCAACACCTCGGCGTGGAGACGGAGGGTCTCGTCGCTGCTCAGCACGAACCGGACGGTACGCACCCCGGCGAGCTGTCCGGCTGTCGTGAGCACCTCGCCGAGGGCTACCTCGGCCGCCGGCTCCATCGGGTAGCCGAACGCACCCGTGGATATAGCGGGGAAGCCAAGCGACTGCAGATGGTGCCGCTCGGCAAGTCGAAGGGCGTTCCGGTAGCAGGCGGCGAGAAGCTCGTCCTCTGGTCGGTCCCTCCCGTACACCGGGCCGAGGCAGTGGATGACATGGCGGTTCGCAAGCTGGTGCCCGCCGGTGATGACCGCCTCGCCTGGCGCGATGGGGGCGAGCGGTCGGCACTCGTCCGCCAGTCCCGGCCCGGCAGCCCGGTGGATCGCCCCGGCAACACCACCCCCGGGCAGCAGCCCGGCGTTCGCCGCGTTGACGATCGCGTCGAGATCCGGCTGCTCGACGATGCTCCCGGCGACGAGCTCGATCGTGGTGGTGCCGAGGATGACCGTGTGTGAGCGCACCGCTCCCACCGTACGCGCGCCAGCGGGTGCGGCGTTCCAACATCGGCGCGTCGATCGCGCTACGCAGCCAGACGCCTGCCGGCGCCGGCCCTTCGCCTCCTGTGCCGGTGCCGTCGCCCCGTGACGGGAGGACGCCGTGTGCGTCCCCCGCGTGCTCTCGTCGCGAGCGGGCGTGCCGGCCCGTCACGACCGTGCCCAGCGTCGTCTTGGCTCTGGCGGCCGCTCCTCGACGCCTCCACCGTCGTCCGGCAGACGGCTGCCCGCTCTCGACAGGACGTCGTGCTCAGCGTGACGGGCCGGCTCGTCGGCCGGCAGCCTCGGCAGCAGCCGTCGTCCTCTCCGGGGTCTCGTTCGGGGCCCAGGCGCCGGTCCGGTCCTCTGCTGCGGCTCGGTCGTGCGCGTCCTTCTCTGATGACCTGCGCAACCAGCTGCTCGGCGGGAGTGTCCACCCGCTCGACCGGCCCGGCTGACCGCGTCCCTCGCAGGCACGTCCGTGAGCAGATGCGGCCCGAAGAGAGGCCAGGACCTCCTCGCAGCGAGCTCGCTGAACCAGCCGGAGGGACAGCCGAGGCTGACGCCTTCGCCGCGCAGAGGCACCGGCTGACCCGCGCAGAGGGGGGCGGCGCGGACAGCGAGGTGGTCCTTCGCCGTCTCCAGCGTGAACGGCCTCTGCTGGTCGAGTCCGACCGCCCAGCTGGTCACCCTCGGCGTCACCGATCCGTCGCAGCTCCCAGACCCCGCTCGGAGCCGACGCGGTCATATCGGTCGGTCCGTCTAGATGGTGGCGGCCTCCTGCCGGGAGAGGTCCACCCCCGAGGCGGGCTCGAACCGGACGACCGGTGGGGGGCGCTCGAGAGCGAGAAGTGCTCGCCCGAGGGGTCGATCCCGAGCGGTCCCGAGCGATGGGAGAGCGACCAGCCCGGGGTGCCGCCCAGGAAGAGGAAGGGCACGGCATCGATGCAGTCGCTCGCCGCACCTGCACGTTCGGCAAGAGCGCGATCCGGGGCCTCCGCGTCAGCGGCCGCCCCGGAGACCGGTGTCGTCGCGCCGAAGCTCGGGCACGGCCGGCACTGCGGTGCTCCGCCGGGAGGAGGTGGGATCTCCCGCTCCGAACAGTCTCATGCTCTTCCTGTGAAGAGGCCGAGCCCCGGCTCGGGCCGTTCGAGCCGTCCGGGAGCCGAGCGAGGACAGAGCGGGAGCATCCAGCGCGAGCCGACCGATCTGGTCGGTCGAGCCCGGCGCGGCCGCCGGCGGCCGCCCGGGAGGAGAGTGGGGACGCTCCGCTGCCGGCCGCAAGGCGCTGTGGTGCGCCCCCGTCACGAGGGCCCGCACGGGCGTACCATGCACCCGCGGCGCCGGGGCGGCGGCGCGTCCAGCGATGACCCCGGGCCCTCCTCGCCGTCATGTCTCCCGGAAAGCCACTTGAGCAAGGAGCACCAGATGACCAGCCGAGACACGGCTCCGGCCGGAGCGCCCTGTTGGGCCGACCTGTGGACGACCGACGTCGAGGGCAGCCGCCGCTTCTACAGCCAGCTGTTCGGCTGGGAGGCACTCGAGCCCTCGCCTGGATTCGGTGGGTACTGGATGTTCGACCGTGGCGGTGCACCGACAGCAGGCGGCATGGGCTCGATGGGCGACATGACGGCGGACAACACCTGGAAGCCGTACTTCTGCACGCGCGACATCGAGGCGTCGCTCGGCGCCGCCGAGCGGCACGGCGCCACCATCCACGCAGGCGCCACGCCGGTCGCCGAGCTCGGTGTCCAGGCCGTGCTGAGCGACCCGGCCGGGGCCGTCTTCGGGCTGTGGCAGCCGGGCACGTTCGAGGGCTTCGGCGTCGTCGGAGAGCTCGCCGCCCCCAGCTGGTTCGAGCTGCACACGTCCCAGCACGCGAGGGAGGTCGCCTTCTACCGCGATCTGTTCGGCTACGAGATCGAGGCGGCGGGCGACACCGACGACTTCCGCTACTCCACCTTCCGCACTCCCGGGTCCGGCGAGGAGCTCGGAGGGATCATGGACTCGAGCCGCTGGCTGCAGCCGGGCGGGGACCACTGGGACATCTACTGGCAGGTCGAGGACGCCGCCTCGACCGCTGAGAAGGTGAAGGAGCTAGGCGGGAGCGTCGTGCAGGGTCCCGACCACACGCCGTACGGCGTGCTCGTGCTCTGCGCCGACCAGGCGGGGGCGCTGTTCAAGCTGCGCGCGCTCGCCTGAGCCCGACGCCGGGCTCCCGCCCACGGATCTCGCCGTCGGGCGCAAGGTGACCGGCGAACCCGGTCGCCGTCCACTCCTTAAGAGTCGGGCGGCCCGGAGAGCACCCCGGCACGTGGGAACGGGAGCCGGCGCCTGGACAACTGTCGCCGCACCGCGCGCGGGCTCCTGTCCGGAAGCTGGCATGGCTCCGCCGGCACCGTATCGGCATGCCGCAGCACGGAGCTCGGAGTCGCCGGGTCCCGTGCGCACCTCCGGCCGCGGCGCCATGGTGACCTGGAGGGAGCACGTGGCCGAAGGGATTCCGCCGGTCGTGGGCACGTCCGCCGAGAGGGCGGGGAACTGGTCGCCGATCTCGTGTGCCAGCTCGATGAGAGGCGCCCGCCCGCTCACACCCAGCGGCGGCCCTCGCCCGGCTGGAGCCCCGCCAGGAGACAGAGGTGCCTCGGCGCGGGATGCCCGGCGGCGCGCCTGAAGCAGGCGGCCGACGAGCTCGCCGCCACGGCCCCCGACGGGTGCCTGGCCGGGCGGGACCGAGGGCTCGTGACCGATGCCCTGGTCGCCGCGGCGCGAGGATCGCCCACCGAGAGGGACGAAGAGGGGGCTGTCCCGTACCGGGAATCGACCCGACCCGCCAGCGGGGCGCCCGGCCTCAGGAGCTCTGCAGCGAGAAGCGGATGAGGGTGATCGAGTGGGCGGGAAAGGTCATCTCGAGCAGGCCGTGCAGGTCCTGCTCGTACCACGCGGTCGTGGTCACCCTGTTCGGGTCGGCCGGGGTGTTGTAGCTGAGCGAGCTCTGTCCGTCGAGCAGCTCGCCCGTCACCACGGGGCCAGCCGGCAGGCCCTTCAGCGACACGCTCGAAGTGACCGAGGCGGACGGGTTGCGGTTGACGACGAGGGCGTAGGCCCAGCCGCCCTTCACTGCGGCCGTCACGCTCAGGTCACCCGTGCTGAGGGTGCTCGAGCTGGCGAGCACGGGGTTGCCTGCCACCGTCGCGGCGAGCGCCGTGGCGCCGGCAAACGGGGCGAAGAGCTCGAGGTAGCTCCCCGTCGGTTCCACCACCGTCTGCGGACCCGGGGTCACGACGGCTCCCGTCGTGGCAAAGGGCGCGGCGCCGGGCAGCCCGCCGCCGATGGCGTCCGGAGCCGGGAGCTCTGCAGACAGGAGCTGCCGGTCGGCCACGGGGAGGCCGAGCTCGATCCAGTTCTGGAGCTGGCTCGCGTTGACGAGGGCCTCGTCGAGTGAGTCGAGGAAGTAGGGGTACTGATTCGGGTTCGGGCCGGCGTTGACGCCCGTCCCGTACTCGGTCACCACGACTGGGACCCGCCGTCCGGTCGCCTCGAAGAGCTGCCGTTGCAGCGACGAGACCGACGCCTCCTCATGGGCGGGGACGAGCATGACCCGGGTCTCGTAGGCCGAGATCGTGGCGGTCTTCAGCGGGTAGACGTACAGGTGGTCCTGCAGACAGTCGTAGGGCACCGAGGAGCCCATCGCCTCGATGAAAGCCCACGTCGGGTCGGTCGCGCAGACGTGGATGTTCGGGTTCGCCCGCTTCATCGCACGGTAGAAGCCCACGAATCCGGCGTGCGGCCCGGAGACGTAGGTCGCGGTCAGGACGGTGCCCCTCGGGGGGATCGCCCCGTGCACCCCGTTGCCGAAGGTCGCCTCGCCGGTCGAGTGGTTGAAGGCGTAGACCCGCGCCCACGGCCCGGCGGTGGCGAGCGACGAGACCTGCGTCCAGGGGTGCCCACCCACGAAGACGGAGTTCGACTGGGGGACCACAGGCGGCTCGGCGACGTAGAAGTGCTGGCCTCGCCTCCCTGTCGAGAGCGCCGCCGCCGCCGTCCGGTTGGCGTAGCGGACGAGACGTTGGCCGGTGAACAGGGTGGAGCCGCCGTAGATGTACTCACAGGTGGCGACCGTCTTGCAGGCGCCCGGCGGCCCACCGACCTTCACCGCCTGCCCGAGGCGCCATCCGCTGCGGGCATACTCCTCGTTGCCGACCTCGAACCAGGGCACGTTGTAGGGCGATCGGCGGCCGTAGCCGACGCGGAGGTCGGCGAAGTAGCTCGAGCCCGGCTGTCCGGTGAGGTACTTGACGAAGTTGGCGGCCTGCGTGGCGGTACCGGTGTCGAAGTTGACCGTGACGACTCCCACGGCGCCCGTCCGGCCGAGCAGCGCCCCGAACTCGTCCGGGCCGACGCCCGAGCCGCTCGGACCCGAATCGGGGCCGATGGCGTTCGGGGTCCGGAGCGACTGCGGCCCGACGGCCCGCCGCCACTGGTAGGTCTGGGCGGCGGCCCCGCCGGGGAACCGGAGCGAGCCGATGTAGACCTCAGAGCCGAGCTGCTGCAGGAAGGAGGGGTAGAAGCTCGAGGTCGTCGGGTCGAAGCTCCCCATCCCGTTGTCGAGAGCGAGGAAGTCGCTGCCGAGCACGGCCCGGCGCACGGTGCCGAGGTGCTGGCGGCCGTCGATCACGATCGAGGTCGAGCTCGAGACGGCCACGTCGTGGCGGAGAGAGGACGAGCCGACGGGGGACTCCCGGGTGCCGGCGTGCGCCGCCAGGGCCGACGTCGAGGTGAGCACCAGGGCGGCAACGAGCAACGACGCAGCGGTCAGCGCTTCCCGCCGATGCCCGGACCGCTGCCGTGTCTGCCCCGTCGCCAACTCGAGTGATCCTACATGGCGGCTCTCTGGCGCAGCGCCTCTCCCCCGTCGACGGTCTCCCGCACCGCTCGGCGCAGAGGCGGCGCGATGGCGACGGCCAGCGCGAGCGCCAGCGCGCCGGCCGCCGTGGTCCAGGCGAGCCCGATGCTGTCGGCGACCGGTCCCTGGACGAGGGCACCGATCGGGTAGGCGACACCGAGCGCCATGAGGTAGAGGGCGAGGACCCTCCCGCGGTAGGCCTGCGGCGCTCGCAGCTGGACGACCGTCTGGAGCCCCGACAGCACGCCGAGGTAGACGAGCCCCACCAGGAACAAGGCGACCACCGCGACCACAAGGGAGGCCGAGAGGCCGTAGGCGACGAGCACGAATGGCAGCAGGCCCAGGCTGGCGGCGAGCACCCGACCGCGGCCGAAGTGGGCGGCGAGGTAGGGGATGAGGAGGGCGCCCACCACCGCGCCGACGCCCTGGGCGGTGGTGAGCAGGGCGGTGCCGGTGGCGACGGCCCGGCTGCCGCCATGGGCGAGGTGGTCGGCCATCGCCGGCACGAGGGCGATGAACGGAGAGGCGAAGAGCCCGACGGTGGCGATGAGCAGGATCGCCCCCTTGCAGGCCGGCTCGCCGCGGGCGGTCCTCGCCCCCAGTCTCACCGAGCGCCAGACCGAGAGTCGCTCGCCCGCCGGCGGCGGAGCGAGGCGGACGAAGCCCAGAGCCAGCACCACCGCGAGGAACGAGACGGCGTTGGCCTCGAACGCGACGGGATAGCCGAAGAGCGCCACCGCCGCCCCGGCGAGCGCCGGGCCGATGACACGGCCCAGGTTGAACTGGGCGGAGTTGAGCGAGACTGCGGCCAGGAAGTCGCCGCGCGGGACGAGGTCCGGCAGGATCGCCTGCTGGAACGGCCCGGTCAGCGCGCTCACGCAGCCTTGAACGAGCACGAGCAGGCTGAGGGTCCCCGGAGAGTCGTGCCGGCCCGCCACGAGGACCGCGATCGCGAGGGCGACCAGTGCCGCCACGAGGTTCCCGACGACGAGCACCGGCCGGCGGGCCAGCCGGTCCGCCAGCGCGCCGCCGACGGGTGAGAGCACGCCGATCGGTAAGAAGGCGCTCGCCGCCACGACGACCGCCCACAGAGCCTGGCCGGTGTGGGCGACGACGAGGGCCCCGACGGCCACCGACTGCATCCACGAGCCGACGGTGGAGACGAGCCCTCCGGACCACAACAGCGCGAAGGAGCGGTGCCGGAACGGTCGCAGGGAGACGGCCAACCCGACACGGTGGCTCGCCACCGTCACGGGCGACGAGACGGCGGTCATCTCGTTCGGGATGTCAGAGAGGGCGTCCACGGTCGGACTGGCAGACTACGCGCTCGGCGGGCCGGTCCCGGCTCCGGAGTCGGTTTCTCGCAACCTCGCTCCCTCACGGCGCGGTCGCCACCACGGCGCCTGACGCCGGGTCCGCGATCCACCTGCACGACGGCGACCGCGAGCCGGTCGGGTCAGCGATGGCGCAGATGGAGCCCCTCGAACAGCCGGTGGGCCGCCTCGCCGGTCCGAGCTCGCGGCCCTGCCGGCCGGCGCTCCGGTTGCATGCGGCCGGCAACGGTCACGGCGATCGCAGGCGTGACAGCGCGCGAAGCACTCGTGCCTCGTGACGGCGGTGACCGGTCGGTGCTGCCACCGCGTGCTCGCCTATTTCGCCCTCGTGCGGGACGAGCGCCCGCCCTTCCGCCACGACTGCGGTGGGCCACGACCCCGGCAGCCCACCGGAGGCCGGGGAGGAGCGGCTCGCTGCCCGAGGCCGCATCCATCCCACGCGACACCCGACGGCAGCGCCGCCGGGTGGCACCGCGGCCGAGCCCGAGGGACGCCGGTCGCCCCGCCGGCGAGCGGGAGGGGCCGGCGAACGGGCAAGAATCCCGTTGTGGGCGCGGACACGACGACCGGCGCGGGAGCGGTGGACCCCGGAAGCGGACCGGGCCGGAGATGACGAGCGGCACCGGACCGGCGGCGGCCGGCGGCATCGAGGCGGAGGGCCCGGCCCTCAGCCACCGGAGGGTCCTCGTCGTCATCGGCGGGCTCCTGCTCGGCATGCTGCTGGCGGCGCTCGACCAGACGATCGTGGCCACGGCGCTCCCGACGATCGCGGGCGACCTCCACGACCTTCCGCACCTGTCCTGGGTCGTGACTGCGTACATCCTCGCCTCGACCGCCTCGACGCCGCTGTGGGGCAAGCTCGGCGACCAGTACGGGCGGAAGACCTTCTTCCAGGCCGCCATCGTGATCTTCCTCGTCGGCTCGGCGCTGTCCGGCCTGAGCGCGACGATGTTCGAGCTCATCGCCTTCCGCGCGCTCCAGGGGGTCGGCGGCGGCGGTCTCATGATCGGCGCCCAGGCGATCGTCGGCGACGTCGTCTCGCCCCGTGAACGCGGCCGCTACCAGGGCCTGTTCGGCGCCGTGTTCGGCGTGACGAGCGTGCTCGGGCCGCTCATCGGCGGCTTTTTCGTCACCAACCTCTCGTGGCGATGGGTCTTCTACATCAACCTGCCGCTCGGCGCGGTCGCCCTCGTGGTCACCGCCGCCGTGCTCCCTGGCAACCTCGCCCGGGTACGCCATGTGATCGACTACCTCGGCACGGCGCTCCTCGCCGGCGCCGCCACGAGCCTCGTGCTCCTCACCACCCTCGGGGGCACCACCTACCCGTGGGACTCGGCACCGATCTTCCTCCTCGGCGCCTGCGGCGTCGTCCTGCTCGTGGCCTTCGCGGCAGTGGAGCATCGGGTCGCCGAGCCGGTGCTCCCGCTGCGGCTCTTCTCCAACCGGATCTTCTCGACCACGAGCGCCATCGGCTTCATCGTCGGTTTCGCCATGTTCGGGGCCATCACCTACCTCCCCCAGTACATGCAGGTGGTGCGGGGGGCGAGTCCGACCGGGTCGGGCCTCCAGCTGCTCCCCCTCATGGCCGGCCTCCTGCTCACCTCGACGCTCTCGGGCCTGCTCATCACGAGGTGGGGCCGCTACAAGGTCTTCCCGGTCGTCGGGACGGCGGTCATGACCGTCGGCATGTACCTGCTCTCGCTCATGGACGCCACCACCTCGACGACCGAGAGCTCGCTCTACATGTTCGTGCTGGGTGTCGGCATCGGCGGCGTGATGCAGGTGCTCGTCATCGCCGTCCAGAACGCCGTCGGCTACGAGGACCTCGGGGTCGCGACCGCAGGCGCCACCTTCTTCCGCTCGATCGGTGGCTCGTTCGGCACGGCAGTGTTCGGCGCCATCTTCGCCAACACCCTCGCCGGCAACCTCCGCCACTACCTGACAGGCGTTCGCCTTCCCCCTGGCTTCAACAGCGCGGCCGGGGCGAGCCCGGCGGTTCTCGCCAACTTGCCTCCGGTGGTGCATGCCGGCTTCGTCGGGGCCTTCGCCGCCTCGCTGCATACGGTGTTCCTCGTCGCCGTTCCCGTCTCGGCCGTCTCGTTCCTGCTGACCCTGTGGCTGAAAGAGGTGCCGCTGCGCCAGACGAGCCGGGCGCCGAGCCCGGCGGACACACTCGCTCCCACCTCGATGCCGGCCGAACGCTCCTCGGTCGAGGAGATCGGACGGGCGCTCAGCGTGCTGATGGGACGAGAGACCGGCACCCGCGTCTACGGCCGCCTCTGCGAACGGGCGGGGCTCAGCCTCGACGCCCGCTGCTGTTGGCTCCTCCTCCGCCTCGAGGACCACCCTGAGGAGGATCTCAGCGGTCTCGCGTCCAAGCTGCACCTGTCGGCGAGCGAGCTCGCTCCGATCGTCGACGGGCTGGTCGACGGCGGTTACCTCGAGGGTGGTCCGGGCGGCGACCGGACGGCCCCGAGAGCCGGGCCGCTGCGGCTGACCGGCGAGGGGCGCCGCTCAGCCGACGCCCTCATCACTGCCCGGCGCGACGCCCTCTCCCAGCTCGTCGAGGAGTGGGGTCCGGACGAGCACGCCGACCTCGCCGCCCTGCTCACGCGCCTCGCCCACGAGCTCACGGAGGGCCGTGCTCCGAACGGCTGACGCAGATCAGGCCGAGACCGCCGCCGTCATCCTGGTCGACGGGTGATCCGGCGGTGGCCGACCCCGGTGAAGGGCACGATCGGGACCGCTCCGCTCGCCACGGGACCCGACGGCTCGCCCGCCGGGGACGAGACGGGCCGATGGCCGTTCCCCGGGGCTGGACAGTCCTCGGTCCCCCCGGCGCCGGATCATCGGGCTCGACATCCGCTCGCTGAGCGGCACCGACCGCCTCCGAGAGGCCGTGGGCACCGAGTGGACGGGACCGGCGGCGCCCGTCCGGCCCGAAGGCTGGCGGCCACATGAGCGGGCGCGACATGGCCATAGCTGGCTCGCCCTCGGCCCCGACGCCTGGGTCCCCGGCAGCCCGTTCGCTCTCGGCGTCGCCTGCGACTCCTCGGCCGCCACGCTCCTCACCGCCACGGCTTCTCGAGGTCGCCGGGCTCGGGTGGACTCTCTCGTCGGTGGCGTGAGATCTCGTGTACCTCTCGGCCAGCTGGTCGGTGGCCGGCCGCAGCGTCGAGGTGGCGGTCGTGGGCCTGCGGATCGTGGGCGTCGTCGGCCCGACGATCACCATCGGTCAGGCTCTGACGCCCCGCCCGGGCTACCCGGTCGGCCTTGTCCTGGTGCTCGGGCCTCGTGTCCCTCGTCCGGGGCGCCGCGCCTGGCCGACCTCGTGGCACGGACCTGTGTCGTCTTCGGACCGGAGCGACGGCTCGGCAGAGATGCCCGGGCGGCTCACGCGCCGGCTCGCGACCCGCGGTGTGCCGGCCCGGCGGGCTGAGCGCCGGAGCCGCTCTGCTCGCCCCGCTGACAGCGTCGGCCCAGCCGGGAGTGGCGCGGCCTCACGAGGGCGACGGCGAAGCCGCGCCGGCCTGCTCCTCAGGCCCGGCGCCCTCCCGGCGCGCCGGGCGGGTGAGTGCGGGCAGGAGATAGCTGAAGCCCGCCCAGACCGCGCCGACGAGCATCGTCGCCACGCCGAGGAACCGGACTGCCGGGGACCCCGCCGTCAGCAGGCCACCGACGCCCGCCAGCAGGATGCCGATCATCCCCATCCAGGCGATGGCCTTCGAAGACCGGCCCGAGCGCCGGGTGAGGACGACAAGGCCTCCTGCCGCCAGGGTGAGGAAGAAGCCGAGCACGCTGTGGGTGAGGTACACGACGACGCCGCGGTGGGGGACGAAGCCGCTCGGCCGGTCGAAGGGCACCGTCAGCACGGCCATGATGCCGATCACGACCTCCGCCCCGACCCCGATCGAGAGGCGCACGGCGAGCCGCCTCGTGGCCGCGTCGACACCCCTTCGCACCTGCGACCCCCCTTCATCGGCCTCGAGACGGGACTCGTCCATCGAGGGGCGCCGCCCCTTGCGGGCGCGCCAGGCGGCCTCCTCCTCGTGGACGAGCTGCCACCACGCACCGATGGCGAGCAGGGCGAAGATCGGCCACTCGACGGAATAGACCCAGCTCAGCCGGTTTCCCGCGAGCGCCCTGGTCGCCTGCCACCAGCCTGCGACGAAGCAGCCCGAGGCGACGACGACCATCTCGAGGTGGAGCAGCAACGCCCGCCTCGACAACCAGCGGTGCCGCGCCGCCGAGGCGTAGCTCCCGAGCGACCGCCGCCTCCCTCCCGGATCCTCCCCGCCCTCGAGCGGTGCGAGGGCCCCGGTGGCCGCCACCCGCCGGCGCAGCTTCGCCTCGGCGACGAAGGCGCAGAACGGCACCGTCCCGGCCAGGAGGACGAGGATCATCTGCCACTTCGGGATGCGCAGCCGCAAGGTGAGCCGGAAGGCGACATAGAGGTAGACGACGTAGAGGACGCCGTGGAGAGTCCCGACGACATTGGCCAGCTCGGGCTTGCCGGCGGCGACCTGGAGCGGGACGCCGGCGAAGACGAGGACGATGAGCAGGGTCGCCGTCGTGAAGGCCATCACCTGGTAGCGGCGAAAGAGCGAGGCCGTCTCGGCCCGGGCCCGCCGGGGAGAACGGCCCGGTGCCTCTCCGGAGCCCTCGAGCACGACAGGATGCGCCCCGGCGGTGCGCGGGTCGGAACCGACAGCGTCCGAGCTCACGGGGCCAGCCTACGACCGCCGGCGAGGAGGAGGAGAGCGACGATCGGCCGCCAGGCCGCCCGGTGCCGCCGGGGCGGTGGCCGGCCCGGGGGCCCGAGGGCCGCCCGAGCCCCTTATGGTGGAGCTACGCCGGCTGAGGCGCCCCGCCCATGAACATCACCAACCTCGTCTCCAATTACGGCTATGGCGCCGTCTTCGTGCTCGTCGCCATCGAGAGCCTCGGCATCCCGCTCCCCGGGGAAACGGCGCTCATCGCGGCCGGCATCGTCGCCGGCCACAGCCACCGGCTGTCGCCATGGCTGATCTGGGGGATCGCGGCTGCTGCCGCCATCATCGGGGACAACATCGGGTACCTCATCGGTGACAAGGGCGGATACCGGCTGGTGCGCCGCTACGGCTCGAAGATCCGGATCGACCAGGCCAAGCTGAAGGTCGGGCGCTACGCCTTCGCCCGCCACGGCGGGAAGGTGGTCTTCTTCGGCCGCTTCGTCTCGGTGCTTCGCACCTACGCCGCCTTCCTCGCCGGGACCAACAAGATGCGGTGGCGGCGCTTCCTTCCTGCGAACGCCGCCGGCGGCATCCTCTGGTCCGGCATCTACACCTGGGCGTCCTACGAGGCGGGCAACACTCTGCGCAGGGTGTCGGGCAAGATCGATCTCGTCCTCGCCGGCGTGGCCGTGGTGGTGATCGTCGTCATCGTCATCGCCGTCCGCCGCAAGACCAAGCAGCTCGAGGCCGTGGCCGAGGAGGCCTACCCGGGCGACCTCGAACCGGTGTAGGACGAGGGGCGGATAGACGGCGGCTCCCCGGCATCCGAGTTGCGCCGGTGCCGCGGGAGGCGAGGATCGAGCGCCGCTCACGAGGGCGGGGCGGCCCCGGAGGCGAGATGCCCGGCACAGCGACGAGAAGATGGCGATGACGCTGGGTCGGGTGCTCGGACGGACGGGCCTCGATGTCTCTGCCGTCGGGATGGGGACGTGGCGGACCTTCGACGTCTCGGGCCCGGATGCGACGGCGCACGCCGCCGACCTCGTCGCCGAGGCGGTGGCGGCGGGGACGAACTTCTTCGACTCCTCGCCCATGTACGGCCGGGCCGAGAAGGTGCTGGCGGGCGCTCTCGCGCCCCGGCGCGAGGAGGTCGTCGTCGCCACCAAGGTCTGGGCGAAGACCGCCGAGGAGGGCCGCGCCCAGGTCGAGCGGGCCCTCGCCTGGTACGGCGGCCGCGTCGAGCTCTACCAGATCCACAACCTCCTCGCCTGGCCCGACCACCTCTCCCTGCTCGAGAGGCACCTCGAGGCCGGCACCGTCACGGCGATCGGCGCAACCCACTGGAACCCGGCGGCGTTCGGAGAGCTCGAGCGCGTGATGCGCACGGGCAGGATCACCGCCGTCCAGGTCCCCTACAACCCGCTCGAGCGCCAGGTGGAGGAGCGGATCCTGCCCCTCGCAGACGAGCTCGGGCTCGCCGTCGTCGTCATGCGGCCCTTCGGCGAGGGTGGCCTCACGGCACGCACCCCGGCGGGCTTCGACCCGTCCCGCTACCGCGACTTCGAGATCACCACCTGGGCCCAGGCGCTGCTCAAGTGGGTGCTGAGCGACCCCCGCTGCCACTGCGTCATCCCGGCAACGTCCCGCAGCGGGCGTCCGAGCGAGAACGCGGCGGCGGGCGGCCCACCGTGGTTCGGACCGCACGAGCGCGAGGAGATCGCCGCCCTGGCCAGTGCCCCGTAGCTCGGCGACGACCGCCGGCAGGGCCCACGGCACGGTTCAGCTTCCGGCGGTCGCCCGGGGATCTCCTCCGGACCGGTGCCACCACCTCAGCCATCCGAGCGCGCCCGAGCCGGCTCCCACCGCCTCGACAGGGAGTCCTCCGGCAGGCTGAGGTGCTGGGCGCCCTCCCGGTCGCGCTCGGCGAGACCGCCGCCCGGCCAGAGCGTGATGCATCGCGAGCCGTTGCGGGTCACCTCGGCGCCCGAGACCATCCTGCAAGCGGGAGGACGGCCGGCGGGGCGAGACCCCTCCGCCTACCTCCTCAGGAGCCGGCGAGAGCCGCGTCGAGGCTCTCGGCGAGCTCGTCGCCGTCGCCCTCGGAGAACACGAGCGGTGGCCTGATCTTGACGACGTTGCCGGCCGGGCCAGTCGTACCGACGAGCACGCCGAGGCGGCGGAGCCGGTTGGCGACGCCCTTGGCCGAGGCGGCGTCGGCCCGGCCGTCCGTGCCGAGGATGTCGAGACCGAACAGCAGCCCCCAGCTGCGGAGCCCGCCGGCGGCGTCGTGGCGGGAGACGACTTCGTCGAGCAGCGCCCGCAGGTGCGCCCCCGACGAGGCGGCGTTCTCGACGAGACCCTCCCGCTCGACCACGCCCAGCACGGCGAGGGCGGCCGCACAGGCGAGCGTGTTGCCGCCGAAGGTGCTGAAGTAGCCCGTGGCGTCGATGAAGGGGTCGACGAGCTCGGCGCGCCCGAGGAGGGCGGCCACCGGGAAGCCGTTGCCCATGGGCTTGCCGAGGGTCATGAAGTCCGGCTCGATCCCGGACGGCCCGATGCTCCACAGCCCTTCGCCGGTCCGCCCGTAGCCGGCCTGCACCTCGTCGGCGACGAAGAGCCCGCCGGCCGCCCTGACCGCCTCGGCCGCCTCGAGCAGCCAGTCGGTCGCCGGGCCCCGGACCCCGTCGCTCGTGAAGGCCGAGTCGACGAAGAGGGCCGCCGGGGCATGCCCGGCCTCCGACAGCGCCGAGACGACACGACGGTGCCGACCGTCGTCCGTCTTGCCCGAGGGCGGGGAGAGCAGGCCGATGTGGTCGGGGGCGAAGCCCGCCGGCCACTCCTCGGGCGAGAGAGCCGTCGTCGCCTCGGTCACGCCGTGGTAGGCGTGCGAGGTGACGAGGGCGCCGCTGTGACCGGTGGCGAAACGGGCGATCCGCCAGACGATGTCGTTCGCCTCGCTCCCTGAGTTCACGAACAGGACGCGGTCGAGCCCCGCCGGAGCCCGCTCGACGAGCCGCTCGGCGAGTTCGACGCTCGCCTCGGTCAGATACCGGGTGTTCGTGACGAGCCGGCGCGCCTGGGTGGCGATGGCGGCCGCCACCGCCGGGTGGCAGTGGCCGACGACCGGGACGTTGTTGTAGGCGTCGAGGTAGCGCCGCCCCTCGGCGTCGAAGAGGTGGACGCCTTCTCCCCGGACGAGGTGGACCGGCTCGTCGTAGGTGAGCCCGAGCGACCCGAGGACGCGGCGGCGGGCGGCGAGCAGTCCCGCCGTCTCCCGGACCTCGTAGCCCTGCCGGGGTGCCGGGCCGGCCGCGGGGCGGGCGGCGGTGGCGAGGCGGGCACCGACCCGGTCGAGGCCCTCGCCCGCCAGGAGCCGGAGGAAGTCGACCGCCCCGCCTGGGAAGGCGGGGGCGTCGGCGTGCCGGCTGCGGCGCCAGGTGCTCACGACGACGGCCGTGGCACACCGGGCGGCGACGAGGTCACCGAGGAGGACGGCCTCGTCCTCCTCGAGGGGCGTCACCTCGCAGTAGCCGGCGATCATCGGCTCGGCCAGCTCGAGCGAGCCGGGCCGGCCGTCGAGGACGTCGGCGAGAGCCACGGCGAGGTCGCAGACGAGGGCCGTGTGGGTCATGTCGCCGAAGTCGGTGATGCCGACGACCCGCCCGGCGTCGTCGACGAGGACGTTCTCCCGGCTGAGGTCGTTGTGCACCACCTGGGCGCGGAGCCGCTCGAGCACCGGCTGGACGCGCTCGTCGAACCGGTCGATCACCTCGGTGACGAGCGCCCGGCGCTCCTCGTCGAGAAGGGGTAGGCGGTCCCGCAGGGCCGGCGTGTGCCGGACGTCCCACTGGATCGGGTAGCCGGCCGCCGGGTGGAAGTAGCCGCGCAGCGCCCGCCCGAGCCGCGCCGCGTCGCGGCCCAAGCCGGCGAGGGCGGCGGTGCCGAGCTCGTCGCGCTCCGCGTGCCGGCCGTCGAGGAAGGTGAACAGCTGGACGAGCGACTCCCTGCCGTCCGGTCCGGTGACGGCCGCGATCGTCTCGCCGCCCCGGGTGGGGAGCACCTCGGGGATCGGGAGGCTCGGGTCGACCCGGCGGATGTGGGCGAGGGCGCCCGTGCGCATCTCGACGACGTCGCGCAGGTCGGCCGGGTTGTGGATCTTGATGAGGACGCGGCGGGCGGCGCCGTCGACGCGGAAGTTGACGTCGCGCTCGCCGTGCAGCTCGTGGAGCTCCCCGACGAGGCCGTACCGCTCCTCGAGGACCCGGGCGGCGAGCTCGCGGTCGAAGGCCGGACGTGGTTCCTCGAGAGGATCGGTCATGGGCACATCCTCGCTCATGGCGACTCGGCCTCCGAGCGCCGAGGCGCCTCAGCCGGCCTGGCGGTCGTAGACGACCGAGCCGTCGACGAGGGTGAGGTCGACGCCGACGAGTCCGATCTCGGAGGAGGGGACCGAGAAGACGTCCCGGTCGAGGACGACGAGGTCGGCCCGCTTGCCGACGGTGATCGAGCCGGTCGTCTCCTCGAGATGGTTGAAGTAGGCCGAGCCGAGCGTGAAGGCCTCGATCGCCGTGGCGAGGTCCATCCGCTCGTCGGGCAGGAAGGGCGTCTCGGCCGCGTCGCCGCCACCGTAGGCATAGTCGGGCGGGACGGTCCGGTTGACCGCGACGTGAATCTCCGAGAGGGCGTTCGGCGTCGAGACCGGCCAGTCACTGCCGAAGCAGAGCCGGGCGCCGGCCCGCTTCAGGCTGGCGAAGGGGTACTGGGTGCTCGCCCGCTCGGGGCCGAGGAAGGGGAGGGTCAGCTCGGTCATCTGCGGCTCGTAACAGGCCCACAGCGGCTGGCCGTTGGCCAGCAGGCCGAGGGCGGCGAAGCGGGGGAGGTCCTCTGGGTGGACGACCTGGATGTGGGCGGCGCAGTGTCGGTGGTCGGAGGTTCCGTTCGCCCTCCTCGCCGTCTCGACGGCGTCGAGGACCTCCCGCACGGCGCGGTCGCCGATGGCGTGGAAGTGGGCCTGGAAGCCCTCTCTGTCCACCCTCGTGACGTACTGCTTGAGCTCCTCCGGGTTGAAGAAGCTCGTGCCGTGGTTGTGGGTGGCGTGCCCCTCCCGGTCGAGATAGGGCGTCAGCATGGCGGCCGTGAAGTTCTCGCAGACGCCGTCCTGCATGAACTTGACCGAGCTCGCGCGAAAGCGCCCACCCGGGGCGGCCGCCTTCTCCCGGCGGGCGAGCAGGTGGTCGATCTGGCCCTCGCCGCCGTCGCGGGACCACCAGAGCGCCCCGACGACGCGTGCGGTGAGGCGGCCGTCGGCATCGAGGGCGAGGAAGGCGTCGAAGCAGTCCGGGACGACCGGGTAGTCGCCGACGATGGCCTCCTGCCAGGCGGTGATGCCGAGGCTGTGGAGGTAGCGCTGGCCCTCGAGGATGCCGTTCGCCAGCGCCTCGACGGTCGGCGCCGGGACGACTCGCTGGACGAGCGCCATGGCGCCCTCCTGCAGGGTCCCGACCGGCTCGCCGCCGGCGTCCCGCTCGATCCTGCCGTCGGCGGGGTCGGGTGTGCCGGCACGGATCCCGGCGCGCTCGAGGGCGACCGAGTTCGCCCAGGCGGCGTGGTGGTCGCGATTGGAGAGGAAGACCGGGCGGTCGGGGACGACCGAGTCGAGCTCCTCCTTGAGCGGCACTCCCCCCGGGAAGACGTCCATCGCCCAGCCGCCACCGGTGATCCACTCGACCTCAGGGTGGGCGGCGGCGGAGGCGGCGAGGATGGCGAGATACTCCTCCCTGCTGTGGGCCTCGGAGAGGTCGCACCGGCTGCGCTCGAGGCCGCCGCCCGAAGCGTGCACGTGCGCGTCCTGGAAGCCGGGCAGGAGGCTGCGACCGGCGAGGTCGACGACCTCGGTGCGGGCGCCGGCGAGCTCTCGAACCTCATCATCGCTGCCGACAGCGACGATGACGCCGTCGCGCACCGCCACGGCCCCTGCGGTCGGCAGGTCGGCGTCCACGGTGTGAACGGCCCCGTTCTTGAAGATGAGGTCCGCCTCGGAGGTGGTCATCTCGCTGCTCGCTCCCCTCTCGGTCGCTGCCGGCGCCTGTGCGCCGGTCCGTCGTCGTTGCTCCTCGGTGGCGCCTCGAGGCGCCCGTCCGCCCGGTCGGCCTCCTCGGCGACGACCGGTCGGCGCGTCGGCGCACCGTAGCCGCCTCCCCCGCTGGTCTCGATGCGGACGACCGACCCCGGCTCGAGGGTCATGGTGACCTTGGAGGGGACGGGGACCTCGACGCCGTCGGGCCCGAAGAGCCGGAGACGGGAGGGCGCGCCGTCACCGCCACCGGCCGCTCCGCGCGGGGGGAAGCGGGGGTCAGTCTGCTCGGAGTACATCGTCACCGTCGCCGGACGCTCGAGCACCTGGTAGTCCCGGCGCAGACCGAGGCCGCCGTGGTGCTCGCCGGTGCCCGCCGAGCCGGGGATCAGCTCGGTGCGCAGGATGCGCACCGAGTAGTCGCTCTCGGCCACCTCGACCGGCATGAGGCCGACGTTTGCCATGTAGGTGTCGACGCCGTCCAGCCCGTCGCCGCCGGCATGGGCGCCCGTCCCGCCGCCAACGACCTCCGCCATGACGCTCGAGAGGCCGCTGCGGGGCGAGACGCTCTCGAGGTTCATGCCGAAGAAGGCGACCGTGCTGCTCGCCACGGCCTTGTGCGGCCACAGCTCGGAGGCCGCCCGCACGAGGGTGTCGGCGAGCCGCTGGCAGGTGTTGTGGCGGACCGAGACGGCCGCCGGCGGCTCGGGGTTCAACAGGACCCCGCGGGGGCAGACGATCTCGAGCGGGCGGAGGATCCCGTCGTTGGTCGCCATCGAGGGGTCGGTCATCGCCCGCAGGGCGTAGACGACGGCCGCCCGGGTGCTCGCCCAGGGGACGTTGAGCGCCCCGCTCAGCTGCGGGGCGGTGCCCGACAGGTCCACCAGCAGCTCGTCGCCCGTCTTCACGAGGCGGGCGTGGATCCGCTGGGGCGGGCCGCCGGTGCCGTCGTCGTCGAGGAAGCCCTCCGCCTCGGACTCGCCGTCGGGGAGGGCGGCGAGCGCCGCGCGGACGGCCCGCTCGACCGAGTCGAGCATCTCGTCGAAGGCGGCCAGCAGCCTGGGCGTCCCGTAGCGGGCGGCCAGCTCCTCGATGCGCGACACGCCGATCAGGCAGGCCGCCCGCTGGGCGCGCAGGTCCGACAGCGTGGAGCGCGGGTCGCGCACGGCCGCCGCCACGATGGAGACGACGTCGGGGTTCTCCCGGCCGGCGCGGTAGAGGCGCACCGGCGGGAGCACGAGGCCCTCGGCGTAGACCTCCCTCAGGTCCGGTCCCTCGGTGCCCGGCCGCACCCCTCCGACGTCGATGTGGTGCGCCGTCGTGCCGGTCCAGGCGACCAGGTGGCCGCCCAAGAAGACGGGCATGATCACGTTCAGGTCGGGGGTGTGCATGGCCCCCATGTAGGGATGGTTGGCGAGATAGGCGTCCCCCGGCTCGACGGCGTCACCCCAGCGTTCGATCAGGTTCTTCACGACGAGCGACATCGCCCCGAGCTGGGCGGGGATGAAGTCGGCCTGGGCGACGAGGTCGCCGTCGGAGCGGAACACGGCGCAGCTGAAGTCGTCCATCTCGCGGATGATCGGGCTGTAGCTCGAGTGCTTCAGCACGCCGCCCATCTCGACGGCAGCCGAGTGCAGGGCGGCCGAGATCAGCTCGAAGGTGACCGCCGGCAGCCGAGTGCCGGCGCCGGTCCGCCGGCTCACCGGACCTCCTCGATCCACAGGCTCCCCCGCCGGTCGACGCGGGCGGACTGGCCGTCGAGAACGAGGGTGGTGGCGTCGTGCTGGTGGACGATGGCCGGGCCGTCGAAGCGGTGGCCGGACCGCAGCGCCGCCCGGTCGTAGACCGGGATGCCGACCCGGTGGGCGCCGCCCGGGAGCCGGGCGGAGGTCGTCGTCACCATCGCCGAGGACGCCGTGCTGCGACCGGCGGGAGAGACGCCCTCCTGGCGCGCCTTCGGCAGGGCGCCGAAGGCGGACAGCCGCAAGGTGACGACCTCGACCGTTCCCTCCGGGTCACGGTGGCCGTAGGTCCGCTGGTGGAGCTCAGCGAAGCGCTCGGGCAGCTCGGCGAGCGCCGCCTCGCTGAGTGGTGAGATCTGCACGGCGAGCTCGTAGCCCTGCCCAACGTAGCGGCAGTCGGCCGAGGCGACGAGGCGGGCCGGGCGCCCCGAGACGCCGTCGTCGGCAAGCCGGGCCCGTATCTCCTCGGCCGTCGAGCGCAGCCACCCAGCGAGCGCCGGCAGCATCTCCTCGGTGAGCGGGGCGAGCACCGTGCGGGACTCGTCGACGCGCAGGTCGGTCGAGACGAGGCCGGCCGCGGCGAACAGCCCCGGGTAGCGCGGGACGAGCACGGAGCCGAACCGGAGCTCTCGCAGCAGCAGGCCGGCATGCAGCGGGCCGGCGCCGCCGAAGGCGACGAGGGTGTAGCCCTCGGGGTCGATCCCGCGCTCGACTGAGACCCGCCGGAGGGCGAGGCTCATCTGGGCGACCGACACCTGGACGATGCCGTCGGCCGCCTCCTCAAGGCTGAGCCCCATCTCCTCACCGACCCGGCCGACGACCTTGCGGGCCGCCTCGAGGTCGAGCCCGAGCCCGCCGGCGAGGGAGAGGCCGGTCGGAAGCGTGCCGAGGACGACGTGGGCGTCGGTGACGGTCGCCTCCTCGCCTCCCCGCCCGTAGGCGGCCGGACCGGGCTGGGCGCCGGCGCTGCGGGGCCCGACGCTGAGCCGGCCGGTCGGGCCGACCTCGGCGATGCTGCCGCCGCCGGCGCCGATCGTCACCATGTCGACCGAGGGGCACAGGATCGGGTGGCCGGCGATGGTCTCGGTGGGCGTGAGCGGTGGCGTCCCGTGCGCCACCAGGCAGACGTCGAGCGACGTCCCGCCCATGTCGAAGGAGACAAGGCGCTCGATGCCGTACTCCTGCCCGAGGGCGACCGTGCCGGCGACGCCAGCCGCCGGCCCGGAGAGGAGCAGGCGGTGCGCCTCCTCGTCGGCCCGGGCGGCGGGGACGCAGCCGCCGTTCGACTGCATGATCATTAGGCGGCCCGAGACCCCGAGGCGCTCGAGACGGGAGGTGGCCGAGACGAGGTAGCGCCCGACGACCGGGCGGAGCCCGGCGTTCACCGCCGCCGTGGCCGTCCGCGGGTACTCCCTGAACTCGCGGGCGAGGCGGGCCGAGCGGGCGACGGGCACGCCCCCGAGACGACGCTCGAGTGCCTCGGCCATCTGCTCCTCGTGGCGGTCGTCGAGGTAGCTGAACAGGAAGGCGACCGCGACGGCCTCGGGCCTGCGGGCGGCCACCTCGTCGACGACCCGGGCGATCTCCGCCTCGCTCAGCGCGGTGACGATCTCTCCCGTGCTCGACAACCGCTCGCGCGCCTCGACGCGGTCGCGGCGGGCGACGAGTTCGCCCGGACGGGGCTGCTGGAGGTCGTAGACCGACGGGCGGGTCCCGTTGCGGTAGCTGAGGACGTCCCCGAAGCCCTCGGTCGTGACGAGAACCACGCGGGCGAGCCGGCCGGTCAGCATGGCGTTCGTGGCGACGGTGGTGCCGTGGAAGACGAGGTGGGCGGAGCCGAGCGGGAGCCCCGCCCGCTCGAGCTCGGCCAGGGCCTCCTCGAAGGCGATGGCCGGGTCCTCGGGCGTGGAGGGCACCTTGGCCACGAGCGTCCCTCCCGCCGCGCTGACGGCGACGGCGTCGGTGAAGGTGCCGCCGACGTCGACGGCGACGAGGAAGCGCCCCGGTCTCACGGGTTGCCTCCGGCGAGCTCCCGGGAGCGGGGGGCGGCCCTGGTGGCGAAGAGCTCGAGGGACCGGAGCTGCACCTCCCGGGGGAGCCCGGGCAGGTAGAGGCGGGCGATGAAGTGCAGCTCGCCGCCCGCCGCCCGGCGGAAGGCGTCGATCGCATCGGCCACCTCGTCGGGGCTGCCCACGATCGAGCCGGCGCGGGCCGCCGCCAGCTCCTCGCCGCTCGGCGGCGGAGGCGTGACCGGGCCGAGCCGGCCGCGGGCGGACTCCATGTCCTCGTACTTCCAGTTGACATAGCGCAGGTGGTCCGCCGCCACGGCGAAGGCGTCGTCGTCCTCCGAGCAGAAGACCGGCACGTGCAGGCTGATCTCGAAGGGGTGGACGGGCGCCTCGTCGCGGCGGGCCAACTCCTCGCGGGCCCAGCCGCACTGCTCGGCGAGGCCGGCCGGCTCGACCTCGGTCGCCATGAGCCCGTCGGCGAGACGCCCCGCCCGGCGCACCGCCGGCTCGCTCATGGCCCCGACGACGATCGGGGGGCCATCCGGTCGGCACGGCTTCGGGAAGACGCACGGGCCGGGGATGGGGTGGCGTGCCGTCCCGGTGACGGCCCCGCCCCCGAAGGCCTGGCGGAGGACGGCGATGGCGTCGGCGAGCCGCCCCACCCGCTCGGAGAGCGGCACGGCGAAGCTCTCGAACTCCTCCTCGCGCCAGCCAAGGCCGATGCCGAGGCGGAGGCGGCCGCCGGAGATGAGGTCGACGACCGCCGCGTCCTCGGCGATGCGCAGCGGGTCGTGCAACGGGGCGAGCAGGAGCGCCGTGCCGACCTCGATGCGCTCGGTCCGGGCCGCGATGGCGGCGCACAGGGGCATGACCGAGGGCAGGTAGCCGTCGTCGACGAAGTGGTGCTCGGACACGTAGACCGAGTCGAGCCCGAACCGCTCCGCCGCCACGGCGAACTCGAGCGCCTCCTCGTAGAGCCGGCGGTCGCTGCGGTGGTCGCCCGGGTAGCGCTGGCAGGTGATCAGCCCGGCGCCGAGCCGGAGGGCCGTCACGACCGGGGCCGGGGCGCGAGGAGCTCGCCGTAATCGAGCCGGCGGAACGGCGTCGAGCACGGCGGGCCGTCGGCCAGCCACATTGTCCGGCTGGCGAGCTCCATCACGAGCGAGGCCACCGTCGCCCCCTGCTCGGCCGGCGGGTACTCGGGCCGCGGGTGGCAGCAGATGGCGTCGGGGTATCCGGCGTGGTCTCCGAGCAGCGCCCGCATCTCCTCGGCGCTCGGGCTGCCGTTACCGAGCTGCGCACGTGCGCGCTCGAGGCGGACGGCGCTGTCGGGCATGGCGAACAGCGAGACGTCCTCACCGTCGAAGCGGGGGGAGACGAAGTGGTTGGTGTGCAGGTGGACGCCGACCGCGGCCGGCGAGACGAACAGGCGGGAGTGGTCGCCCGGGGCGGCCTCGACGTCGAGGGCGGAGCCGTCCTCGTGGGCGACGAGGAAGTTCGCCGAGGAGGAGCGCCTCGCCCGCTGGAGGGTGGTGAGCGCCTCGGTGACCGTCGCGCAGTCGAAGATCGCCCGGAGCAGCACGTGGTAGGGCACCCCCGGCTCGCCGACATCGGCGGCGGTGGCGAGGGCGTTCGTGGCGAGGCCGAGACCGGCCGAGTTCATCCCGGCCTTGGCGGCGAGTCCGGCCTCGACGACGGTGACGAAGCTCGGGCCGTCCTCCCGGACCGCCTCGAGGACGACGACAGTCTCGAAGGCGTGCGGCAGCCAGTCCCAGTTCTGGCCAATGACGACCGGCCGGTCGGAGCCCGACCGCGGGGCGAGGGCGAACGACGTGCACTCGCCGCCGAAGAAGGCGGCCCTCGCGTCGCGGGCCTTGGCCGAGTACATGATCTCGGTCCGGACGTTGATAGCGAGGACGTCGAGCAGGTCGGTGCCCACCCCCTGGGCGATGCCGGAGAGCTCCTCGAGGTAGTCGCGCCCGAAGGCGGCGATCGGCGCCTCGTAGCCGGCCGCCACCTCCCGCACCGTGGACCAGTCCCAGCCGGCGCCCTCCTCGAACACCTCCCGGTAGGCGGCGATGGAGCGCTCGACGCGCGAACGGGTCGCGGCCCCGTAGGCGAGCCCCCGCTCACGCGGGTCGCCCTCGACGCGGACGTGGGGGTAGGTGGCGTGCTCCATCGGTGCTGGCATGTGCTCCCTCCTAGATGGCGGTGGCACCGCCGTCGACCGGGAGGGCGGCGCCGGTGACGTAGGCGGCATCGGGGGAGGCGAGGAAGGCGATCACCGCCGCCACCTCGTCGGCCGAGCCGAGGCGGCCGAGGGGGACCGAGCTCTCGAGGTAGGCGGCCGCCGCCACCGGGTCGTCGGTGAGCCGCAGCATGGGGGTGTCGATAACGCCCGGGCAGACGGCGTTGACCCGGATGCCGTGCGGAGCCCACTCGACGGCCATCTGCCGGCTGAGGGCGAGCACCCCGCCCTTGCTCGCGTGGTAGTGGCCGGAGGGCTCGCCGGCGTCGCCGACGAGCGCCGCGCTCGAGGCGAGGTTGACGACGGCGCCCGGGTGCCGCGCCGCCACGAGGGAGCGCCCGACGGCTCGGGAGACGAGGAAGGTGCCGGTGAGGTTGGTCTCGAGCACCTCGTGCCACTCCGCCGCCGACAGCTCAGTGAGGGCCTGGATCCGGTAGACGCCAGCGGCGTTGACGAGCACGTCGATCGGCCCGCCGAGCACGCGGGCGGCCTCCGCCACGGCCCGGTCCACGGCCTCCTCGTCGGCCACGTCGGCGATGACGAGGCTCATCCCGTCGACCTCCCCGCCGGGAGCCTCCCGGCGGTCGAGGGCCACGACCGCCCCGCCCTCTGCGGCGAGCCGGCGCGCCGTGGCGAGCCCGATGCCCGATGCCCCGCCCGTGACGAGGCAGCGCCGGCCGGCCATCCTGGCGGGCAGGGGGACGGGCGCCTCAGTTGTGGAAGACGCCACCGTTCACCCCGATCGTCTGGCCGGTCACATACGAGGCGTCGGCGGAGGCGAGCCAGCTCACCACCCCGGCGATGTCGGCTCCCGTGCCGTGGCGTCCGAGCGGGATCTCGGCCCGCACCGCCTGAAACTGCTCCTCAAAGGAGGTCCCGGCCCGCTCGGCACGCGCCCGCAGCTCGTCCCAGTGCATCTCGGTCGCCATGTGCCCCGGGGCGATGGCGTTCACCCGGATCCCCTCTGGGGCGAGCTCGCGGGCCATTGACTGGGTGAGCAGGGCGACGCCGGCCTTCGAGGCCGAGTAGGCGGCGCCGCCGGGCACCCCCTGCTGGCCAAAGAGGGAGCCCATGTTGACGATGCTGCCGCCGGTGCCCTGGGCGAGCATTGCGGAGACGACGAGGCGCGAGACGAGGAAGGTCCCGACGAGGTTGATGTCGAGGACGTGGCGGAAGGACTCGGGCTCGGTCGAGACGACGGGCGTGCTCGGGCCGCCGATGCCGGCGTTGTTCACGAGCAGGTCGACCCCGCCGAGGACGGCGAGCGCCCCGGAGACGGCCGAGGCGCACTCCTCGACGAGCGCGACGTCGGCCACCACCGGGGCGATCGTCGCGGCCGGGGACTTGGCCGAGAGGCGCTTGGCCGTGACCTCGACGGCAGAATCGACGTCGACGAGGACGACGTCGCCGCCATCCTCCACGATGCGGGCGGCGATTGCCTCCCCAAGGCCGCGCGCCGCGCCGGTGACGATGGCCCTCACAACGACGACGCGATCTCGGCCGCCGTCGCGACCCAGACGTCCTCGTGGCTCTTCACGTAGCCGAGGAAGGCGTCGAGCAGCGCCAGCCGGCTCGGCCTCCCGATGATCTGCGGGTGCATCGTGAGCACGAAGGCTCCTCCCATCTGCCGGATGCCGAGGAACTCCTCCTGCCAGATGGAGCGCACGTCGGCGGTGGTCGAGATCGTGTTGGTCCAGCCGGCGCCGTCGAACCAGAAGTGGGCGGCGTCGTCGAGGATCCACTGGATCGGCAGCTCCACGACGCTCGTGCCCGGGTGGCGGTAGGGGCGGATGTCGTCCATCAGGTTGGAGCAGTAGCTGAGGCCGTACTTCTCGACCAGGCCGAGCGTCACCGGGGTGAGCTCCCAGGAGGGAGAGCGGTAGCCGGTCACCTTCGGGGAGAAGCCGCGAAGCACCTCGAGGCCGCGGCGCATCTCCTCCTCCTCCTCCTCGGGGCTGAGGGAGGTGACCGAGGTGTGGGTGTAGCCGTGATGGGCGAGCTCGTGGCCGGCGGCGACGATCTGCTCGACGCGGCCGGGGTGGCGCTCGGCCACCCGGCCGGGGACGAAGAAGGTCGCCCGCACCTGGTGGCGCTCGAGCAACTCGAGGATCGCCGGCACAGCCACCCTGGCGCCGTAGCCCCCCTGGGAGAGCACGCCCGGGCGGGAGCCATTGGCCGGGTCCTCGCCGATCCAGACCTCCTCGGCGTCGAAGTCGAAGGTGAAGCAGGCTGCGGCGGCGGCGTCACGGGGCCACATCGGTCGGCGCTCCTGTCGTGTCGTGGATGGCGATGGGGTCGAGCGCCCCGGCGGTCCCTCCGGCCGGCGCGACGCCCTCGGTCGCCTCCGGCTCCTCGGCCTCCTCCTCGCCTTCCTCCGCCCAGGCGGACAGGCGGGCCCGCACCTTGCCGACGAGGCCGACGATCCCGCCGGGGACGAAGACGACGATGACGAGCAGGAAGATGCCGACGACGGTCAGCTGGACACCGGGATGGTTGACGAGCACCGTCTCGACGACGGTGACGATGGTCGTCCCGATCGCCGGTCCGAAGATGGTGCCGAGGCCGCCGATGACGAGCATGGTGACGTCGAGGCTCATCGGGGTGAGACCCATGATCGACGGGTCGATCGACTGCTCGAAGCACAGGTAGAGCGCCCCCGCGATGCCAGCGAGGAAGCCCGAGAGGCCGAAAGCGAGGATCCGGTAGCGAAGCGGGCTCACGCCCCGGGCGGCCGCGAACGCCGGCGCGTCCCGGATCGCCCTGAGGGCGATGCCGAGCCTCGACCGCGTGACGAGTGCGATGGCGACGGTCGAGGCGACGATCACCCCGAGCAGCGTCCAGTAGTAGGCGTGCATGGAGGCGACCGGCGACAGGAACGAGTAGAGACCCTTCACGCTCGGGAAGCCGTAGGAGCCGCCCGTCAGCCCGCTGCCGTCGTTCAGGATCAGGTACTGGACGATCTCGGCGAAGGCGAAGGTGAGCAGCGAGGTGTAGATCCCGAACAGCCGCAGCGTCGGGACCGCCATCAGCACCGAGACCGCCGCCCCGATGAGCCCGCCCACGACGACGTCGAGGACGGGCGGGAGGCCCGTGTGCAGCATGAGGATGCCGGCGCCGTAGCCGCCGAGGGCGTAGACGGCCAGTTGGCCGAAGTTCCACACGCCGGCGACGCCGAGGATGAAGTTCCAGCTCATGTTCATCACGAGCAGGATCATCGTGGTGACGAAGACCGAGAGGATGTACTGGTTGGACTCGACGAGGGGGAAGGCCGCCAGCGCCAGGACGACGAGGACCGCCAGGCTCCACCGCCCGCTCGTCATGTCGGGGAACAGCGCCCGGCTGTGCCCCTCGTTCACAGCCGAGCCTCCGAGGGCTTCCCGAGCAGGCCCTGGGGCCGGAAGATGAGGACGAAGAGGATCACCCCGTAGAGGATCGGGAGCGACCAGGTCGTCCCGAGGAACACCTCGGTCGTGGCCTGGATGAGCCCGATGACGTAGGCGGCGTAGACCGTGCCGGGCAGGCTGCCGAGCCCGCCGAAGACGACGACGATGAGCGCCTCGAGCAGCGGCAGATCGCCCGCCTGGGGGTAGGCGAAGAACTGGGCGCCGAGGAAGACGCCCGCCACGCCCGCCAGCGAGGAGGCGAGCCCCATGGTGACGGGGTAGAGCTTGGAGACCGGGACGCCCATCAGGCGGGCGGCGTCCAGGTCCTGCGCGACTGCCCGGATGGCCATGCCCCACCGGGTCTTGCCGAGGAACAGCCCGAGGCCGCCCATCAGCAGGATCGAGATGGCCGCCATGGCGATCGACTGATAGGGCAGGTTCACCCCGTGGTAGACGTTCACGCCGCCGGAGACGACCGGCGTGACGTTGCGCTGCTGGGGGCCGAAGACCTCGAGGGCGACGTTCTCGAGGATCATCGCGACGGCGAAGGTCGTGATGAAGGTGACCATCTCGAAGTCGATGGCCTTGCGCCGACCCATGAGGGGCTGGACCGAGACGAGCTGGGTCATCATCCCGAGGACGAAGGTGGCGGCGAAGGCGAAGACGATGGCGAGGACGGGGTTCCAGTGGGCCGAGACGAGGATCCCCCAGCCGACGAAGCTACCGATCATCACCATCGATCCCTGGGACATGTCGAGGATGCGCAGGGTCCCGTAGATGAGCGTCATGCCGATCGCCACGAGCCCGTAGATGGACCCAAGGATGACGGTCGTGACGAGGATTCCGACGAGGTCGGTCATCAGGTGATGCTCCCGAGGTAGGCCGCGACAACGCCTTCGTCCTCGGAGAGCTCCTTGTAGGAGCCGCTCCGGGTGATCGAGCCCATCTCGAGGACGTGGATCGAGTCGGCGATGCCGCCGACGTGGGTGAAGTTCTCCTCGACGAGGAGGATCGTCGTCTTGGCGGACTTGAGCTCGGCGATGGCGCCGTAGACGGCGTCGAGCGCGACGGGGGCGAGGCCGAGCGAGGGCTCGTCGATCATGAGGATCGTGGACGGGCGCATGAGCGCCCGGCCGAGCGCGCTGAGGCGCCGCTCTCCCCCGGACAGGGTCCGCGCCTGCTGGTCGGCCCGGGCCTTCACGCCGGGGAAGAGGTCGTAGACGTGGGCGAGCGAGCGGCGCCGGTCCCTCCAGGACTGCCCGAGGAAGGCCCCCATGAGGAGGTTGTCCTCCACGGTCATCTCCGGGAAGAGGCCGTCGCCCTGGGGGACGAGCACCGCTCCGAGGCGGGCGATCTGCTCGGACGGGCGGCCGGCGATCTCCTCGCCATCGAGGAGGACCTCTCCGGCGCTCGGCCTGATCAGGCCGTTGAGCGCCCGCAGGAGCGTCGTCTTGCCGTGACCGTTCGGGCCGATGATGACGGCCGACTCGCCTGCGCGCACCTCGAGGTCGAGCTCCCTCACGACCGTCGTGGCGCCGTATCCGGCCGACAGCCGGCGCACCGAGAGCAGCGGCTCGCTCACTGCGCCGCCTCCCTGCGGTGCCGCGAGCCGAGGTAGACCTCGATCACCCGCTCGTCGCGGAGCATTTCCTCCGGGCTCCCCTCGAAGAGGGCGGCGCCGTGGTGCATGACGAGGACCCGGTCCGCCAGCGAGGTGAGCGCCCGCATGACGTGCTCGATGCAGACGACGGCGAGGTCCGCGCCCCGCGACCGCCGGATGAGGTCCATCGTGAGCTCGATCTCGCCGAAGCTGAGGCCGCCGAAGGGCTCGTCGAGCAGGAGCGCCCGGGCGCCCGAGGCGAGCGCCGTCCCGAGCATCAGCCGCTTGGTGTCGAAGACGCCGAGCAGACCGGCGGTCTCCTCGGCACGGCTCTCGAGTCCGACGAAGGCCAGCATGTCGTAGGCGGCCTCGAGGGACGAGCGCTTGTCGCCCTCGGGGAGGCGGCGGCGGAAGGAAACGGCGAGTAGCATGTTCTCGAGGACGGAGAGGGAGCGGGCGACCGTCGGCTGCTGGAAGGTGCGGGCGATGCCGCGCCGGGTCCGGTCGTGCACTGAGGCGTCGGTGACGACCGCGCCGTCGAGGACGACCTCCCCGCCCGAGGCCCGGGTGTGGCCGGAGATGACGTCGAACAGCGTCGTCTTGCCGGCGCCGTTCGGGCCGACGATGCCGAGGATCTCGCCGGGCGCCACCGAGAAGGAGATGTCGTTCACCGCTTTCAGGCCCCCGTAGCTCTTCGAGACCCCCCGGGCCTCGAGGACGGGGCCGGCGCTCACTTCTTCAGCCAAGGCGGAAGCTGGAAGGATCCGGTCGTGTACGGGTCCGGTCCGATGAGGACCTGCTTGCCGTTCTGGATCTGGAAGGTGAGGTGCGGCATCCCGACCGAGGGGTCCTTGGTGTAATCCGGGTACGGGTAGCAGGTGAGGTAGTCGTCCGGCCAGCTGTAGGCCCCGCAGACGCCGCGGTAGATCGTGTTCTTCACTATTGCGTTCACCTTGTCGAAGGCGTAGGGGTCGCCCGCCTCGGCCACGGCGTCCGCCCAGATGCGGACGAGGTCGTACTGGTCGCCGGCGTTGGAGAAGCCGGGCGAGGCGTTGAACTTCTGCTCGAAGGCGGTGTTGAACCGCTGGGAGATGTAGTCGCCCTCGACGACGCCGACGACCGTCGACCAGATGACGCCGTCGGCCGCCGCGCCGGCGAGCTGGAGGTACTGTGGGATCGACGGCGCGTACTGCTGGTAGACGAGCGAAGGGGTCGGCGACTGGCGGAACTGCTTGATGAACGACGCCTCGTCGCCGGCCGCGTAGTCGCTGAAGAAGACGATGCCCGGCGGCGTGTTGCGGATCTGGACGAGGGCGGCCGTCCAGTCGGCCTGGGGGACGGTGAACTCCTGGAACATCGTCGTGTGCCAGCCCTGCCTGGACATCGTCGCCTGGAAGGTCTTCGAGATGTTGAGGCTGTAGGGGTCGTTGCTCGTCACGATCGCCATCGTCTTGGACGACGGCGTCCAGGTGTTCTTCTTGATGAGGTTGTCGACGAGATAGGCGAAGCCCGGCCCGTACCAGGTCTCGGAGGGGTCGCCCTGGAAGATGTTCGTGATGCCGTTGGACTTCACGAAGTCCACGTTCCCGTGCCAGGTGTTGACGTGGAAGGTCGGGATCTTGGCCTGGGCGACGATCGGGAACTCGACCGAGCTGTAGGTGCAGAAGGGGGCGAAGACGGCCGCCACGTTCTGGGAGACGAACTTCTGAAAGACGTTCTTCATGACGTCGGGCTGCTGCTCCTCGGTGTTGAGCACCGACAGCTGCAGGGGCCGGCCGAGCACGCCGCCGGCCGCGTTGATCTCGGCCACCGCCAGCTGCTGGCCGCGGAGCATCATCTGGCCGTCGCCGGAGTAGGCGCCCGTGACTGGCACGCCGGAGCCGATGACGAGCGGCTGTCCCTTGCCACCCGAGGCGGTCGCGTCCGAGGCGGTGGTGGAGCTGCCGTGCCCGAAGTAGCCGGCGAGGCCTCCGACGACGAGGCCGCCGGCTCCGGCTGCTCCGACGCCCTGCAGGAACTCGCGCCGGCTGAGCGACTTGCGGTTGTTCGGCATCCTCGGCCTCCTCAGGTCTGATCTTCGGTCGGGGGATCGCGAAGTCCGCACACGATCGCAGATGTCCGGGAGGGCGTCATCGGTCGATTGACGTATTTTCACTTCTTGCGATGGTCAATGATCGAGTAGGGTGCGGACGGCCAGGGGAGAGTCGTTCCGACCCTCGAAGGGGTGTGGTGCGCCAGACCAGCATGGGCGGATCCGGGCCGCCGGCCCGGGCGATGACCGCCTGCGTCGACCGCAGCGGGAGGATCACCGGGGCGGGTACAGGCGCGGACGCGACGACCGCTCTCGGTCGGCACCCCGCCCTCGTTGACTACGCCATCGCGCTGCTGGGCGGTGAAGCCACCTCGGCCCGGTTCTTCTACAAGGGCGAGGGGCGCAGCTTGATCAAGGTGTCGCTCCAGCGGGACGACGACGGCGAGCGGGCCCTCGTCTCCCTCGCCGTCTCGGCGCTCCCCGCCGGACTCACCGCGAGGGAGCTCGACGTGCTCTCCATCCTCGTCGGGGGGCTCTCCAACCGGCAGATCGCCGAACGGCTCGTCACGAGCGTGCGGACGGTCTCGACCCATGTCGAGCACATCCTCGCCAAGCTCGGGCAGGAGACCCGTGCCGGCGCGGCCGCCGTCGCGGCCGAGCGAGGCTGGGTCCTGCTCCCCGTCCCGGGAGGGGTGGCGCTGCCGCCCGACCTCTCCGTCGGCGCCCTGCAGGCCCTCGCCGGCGGCGGCTCGGTAGCCGACACGCCCACGTCCCCCCGGCGCCCGCCCCGCCGCCGCCGAACCCTCGTCATCGGATCGGCCTTCCCCCTGAGCGGGCCGGCGGCGGCCGACGGGCTCGAGATGCTGAACGGCTCGGCGCTCGCCGTCGCCGAGCTGAACTCCCGGGGCGGGATCACCGGACGGCGGATCGAGCAGCTCGTCGTCGACGCCGACATCTTCTCGGTCGACGGCGTCCAGCGGGCGCTCGAGACGCTCGTGGCGGCCGGCGTCGACGCCATCACGTCGGGCTACGTCTTCATAGAGGATCCCGCGAGAGAGGTCGCCGCCGACTACGGCGCTCCCTACCTGCACTCGATGACCTCTGAGTCACAGGCCCGGATCGTGAGCGACAACCACGAGCTGTACCGCAGCATCTTCCAGGTCTGCCCGACCGAGCGCTACTACGCGAGCGGCTTCGTCCGGTTCCTCGCCGACCTCGAGGCCTCCGGCAGCTGGACCCCGCACGCCCGCCGACTCGCCTTCCTCGAGACTGCGCTGCCGAGCGGGCAGATGCTTAACGAGCTCGCCGTCGAGGCGGCCCACCGGGCGGGGTACTGCATCTCGGCCGAGACGGTGGCGCCGCTCGGGGCCGACTGGGGGGCCGTTGTCGACTCGCTCGAGCGCACCGACCCGGCGGCGGTGATGGTGACGCAGTTCCTCGCGAGCGAGCTCGCCGCCTTCCAGCGGGAGATCGCGAGGCGCGCCCCTCACGTCCTCGTCTACGGGGTCTACGCCCCCTCCGTACCGGAGTTCCTCGACCTCGCCGGCCCGGCAGCTGAGGGGATGTGCTGGGCGACGGTCACCGGCACCTACTCCGACACGATCGGGGCGCAGTTCCGCCAGAGCTACGAGCGGGCCTGGGGCCGGCCGGCCGGGCGCTCCAACGCCGGCATCGCCTACGACGAGATCCACCTGCTCGCCCAGGCCTGGTGCACCGTGGCCGAGCCGTCCGACTTCAGGTCGGTCGCCGACCAGCTGCGGCGGGTGCGCTACCGCGGGGTGAACGGGGCCTACTACCTCGACAACCCCGGGCAGTGCGGCCTCGTCTTCCCCGACGCCACGCCCGACCCCTCGCTCGCCCAGGCCCACCTCGTCTTCCAGATCCAAGGGGGCGCCCACCGCATCGTCGCCCCGGCGCCCTACGCAGACGCCACGTTCCGCTGGGCTCCGCTGAGCCGCCTCACCGCCGACTGAGAGGCCGGCTGCCCGCGCCCGGAGTCTCCCGGCGCCCGTGGCGTGGCCTACAGCTCGCTTCCCGCCACGAGCCCCTCGAGCACCGCCTCCTCGACGCTGCGGGGCGTCTGGCAGTCGCCGACGGCCACGGCCGGGACCGACCTCCGGGCGAGCTCGTCGAACAGCTCGCCCGCCGCTTCGTGCCCGCAGGCCAGCACGACGCCCGAGACCTTCTCCACGATGACCGGGTCGTCGGTGAGGACGTGCTGGAGGTACACGGCCTCGTCGTCGGCACCAAAGGGGCGGACGAGCGGGACCACCTCGATCTTCTGGCGGGCGAGGGCCGCCAGCTGGCGGTCCCGGACGTACTGCTGCAGCCCCTCGCCGGGGAAGTAGCCCCGGACGGCGAGCGTCACCCGCCGCCCGGCGGCCGCCAGCAGCCGGGCGGCGCCGAGGCCGACCCAGTCTCCCCGCCAGTCGACCACGACGATCCGCCCCGGCGGGGCCGAGGCAGGGTCCCTCACGATCTGCCAGGCGTCGGCGACGAAGGGCTCCCCCATCACCTCGAAGGGCGGCCGGTAGGGACGGGCGCCGGTGGCCACGACGACGACGTCGGCCGAGGCGGCCGCACAGGCCTCCGCGTCCATCTCGGTGTCGAAGCTGACCCTCACGCCGGCTCGGCGCACCTCGCGGTAGAGGTTGTCGACCGCCCCGCCGAACTCCTCCCGCCCCGGCAGGCGCTCGGCCAGCAGCACCTGGCCCCCGGGCCGGCCGGCAGCCTCGACGAGGTGGACCCGGTGGCCCCGATCGGCCGCCACGGCGGCCGCCTTCATGCCCGCCGGGCCGGCGCCGACGACGAGGATGTCCCGTGGCCTCACCGTCGGGATGCGGCGCCCGTAACGCCGCTCGCGGCCGGTCTCGGGGTGCTGGATGCACGAGATGGGGTACCCGGCGTGGAAGTGGCCGATGCAGGCCTGGTTGCAGGCGATGCAGGCGCGGATCTCCTCGCTTCGCGCCGCGCGGGCGAGGGCCGGCAGCTCCGGGTCGCAGATGAGCGCCCGGGTCATGATGCAGGCGTCGGCCTGGGCGGCCTCGAGGACACGCTCGGCCTCCTGGGGCTGGTTGATCCGCCCGGCGACGAAGACGGGGACGTCGACGACGGCCTTCACCGCGGCGGCGGCGGGCGCCACGTAGGCGTTCGCCGAGCTCATCTCCGGGACGATGTGGTCCGAGCCCGCCAGAGTGGCCGAGGTCCCGGTCGTGACGCTCACGTAGTCGACGAGGCCGGCCCGGGCGAGGGACGAGAGCGCCTCGAGCGCGACCTCGCCCGGCAGGCCGTTCGGCTCCCGCTCGTCGAGCGAGATGCGGATGCCGACGGCTGCCCCCGGCCCGGCGGACGCACGCACCGTCTCGAGCACCTCGAGGAGGAACCGGAGCCGCCCCTCCGGCGAGCCCCCGTAGGCGTCGCGGCGCTGGTTCACGGCCGGGTTGAGGAACTGCGCCGGCAGGTAGCCGTGGCTGGCCACCACCTCGACGCCGTCGAGCCCGGCGGCGACGAGCCGGCGGGCGGCGGACCCGTACCCCTCGACGATCTCGGCGATCTCCCCGGTGCGCAGCGCCCGTGGCATGACCCTGAAGCGCTCGTTCGGCACCGCCGAGGGCGCGAGCGCCACCGGCGCGCTGCCGTCGGTCGACTCCATGACCTCACGCCCGGGATGGAAGAGCTGGCCGAACAGGGCGGTGCCGTGCGGTTTCACGGCCTCGGCCAGGCGGCGGTAGCCCTCGATGCAGGAGTCGTCGACCGCCATGAGGACGTGGCTCGTGTAGCGGGCGCTCTCGTGCACGCCGGCCACCTGGACGACGATCAGGCCGACCCCGCCGCGCGCCCGCGCCTCGTGGTAGGCGACGAGCTGGTCGGTGACCTTGCCGTGGTCCACCATGACGGTGTCGTGGCCGGAGGAGATGATCCGGTTGGCCAAGGCGACCGGCCCCACCACGAGCGGGCTGAACAGGCGGGAAAAGCTCGGTCCTGGAGCAGGCTGGCCGGCGCTCACCACCGGCTCCTCGTCCTCAAGGTGCCCACCTGTCGGCGGCCCAGCGCCGCTCACAGGAAGTACAGCCGGGAGAGGCTGACACGCTCTGCGGGAGGAGCGGAGACCACCTCTCCGTCGAGGCGGACCGTGCCGCTCCCGGGGTCGACGGTCACCTCGCCGGTCCGCGAGTTCCGGACCATCTCGGCCGGGCCGATTCCCCTCGTCCCGCTGACCGCCACCTTGCGCCGGGCCGTCGGCAGCCGGCCGGCCGAGCCGGCGAGGCCGGCAGCCGAGACGAAGGCGAGCGAGAGCTCGGCCGCCGCCGCCCCGTGACCTCCGAACTGGGGGCCGTAGACGAGCGGCTCGGCCCGGTCGACCGAGGCGTTCGGGTCGCCCGTCAGACCCCAGGCGGGGAGGCCGGCCTTCAGCACGAGCGCCGGCTTGGCGCCAAAAGAGCTCGGCCGCCAGAGCACGACGTCCGCCAGCCGGCCGGGCTGGAGCGACCCGACCTCGCCGGACAGGCCGTGGGCGACGGCCGGGTTGATCGTGAGCTTGGCGAGGTAGCGGAGCACCCGTAAGTTGTCGTGCCCGGCCCCGTCGCCGCCGCGCAGCTCCTTCATCCGGGCCGCGAGGGCGAATGTGCGCCACACCGTCTCGCCCGCCCGGCCCATGCCCTGGGCGTCCGACGACGTGATCGGGATGACCCCGAGGTCGTGCAGGACGCCCTCGGCACCCATCGTCCCTGCCCGGATGCGGTCGGCCGCCCGCAGGCGGTCTCCGTCGAGGTCGGGACGCAGGCCGTGGCAGGCGATGACCATGTCGAGCTGCTCGGACAGGGCGTCCCGGCCGAAGGGCAGCGAGGGGTTGGTGGACGAGGTGATGAGGCCCGGCCGCCCCGCCAGCGAGAGGACGTCGGGGACGTGCCCGCCACCGCAGCCCTCGACGTGGAAGGCGTGCACCGTCCGCCCGCCGATCACCGAGACGGTGTCCGCCACGCACATCGTCTCGTTCAACCCGTCGGTGTGGAGGGCGACCTGGACGTCGTGCGCCTCGGCCACCTCGAGCGCCGTGTCGATCGAGCGCGGGTGGGCGCCGAGGTCCTCGTGGACCTTGAAGCCGCAGGCTCCGCCGTCGAGCGCCTCGTACAGCGGGTCGGGCCGCGAGGACGAGCCCCGGCCGAGGAAGCCGACGTTCACCGGCCAGGCGTCGAAGGCGGCGAAGGCCGCCCGCAGGATCCGGGGTGAGTTCACCCCGACGCCCCACACCGGTCCGAGCTCCTGGCCGATGACGGTGGTCACCCCTGAGGAGAGGGAGGCTTCGAGGATCCGGGGCGAGAGCAGGTGGACGTGGGTGTCGACCGCTCCCGCCGTCGCGATGAGGCCCTCGCCGGGGACGATCGTCGTCCCCGTCCCGACGACGATCTCGACGCCGTCCATCGTGTCCGGGTTCCCCGCTCTGCCGACTCCGGCGATCCGCCCGTCCCTGATGCCGATCGAAGCCGACCGGATGCCGAGGACGGCGTCGAGTACGAGGGCGTTCGTCACGACGACATCGCAGGTGGTGGCCACGGAGGCGGCCTTCAGGTGCATGCCGTCGCGGCCGGTGCGACCGAAGCCGACGAGCAGCTCGTCGCCGGGCGCCTTCGAGTCCGCCTCCACCTCGACGACGAGGCCGGTGTCCCCGAGACGGACCCGGTCGCCCGCCCGGGGACCGTAGAGGTCGGCCAGGCTCACGGCTCTGCCACCGAGTCGAGGTAGCCGCAAGCCCTGGCAGTGGCGAGCGCCCGCTCGAGCGCGCCCGGCTCGTCGAGCGGGCCGTCGACGAGGCCGGCGAAGCCGACCACCACGCGACCGCCGGCGATCGGGACGAGACCGACCTCGCGCTCCTCCCCCGGGGCGAAGCGGACGGCGTCCCCGGCGGGCACGGCGAGGTGCATCCCGAAGGCTGCCGCCCGGTCGAAGCGAAGGCGCGGGTTCACCTCGAAGAAGTGGAAGTGCGACGTGACGCTGATCGGGACCGGGGCGGTGTTGAGCACCCGCACGTGGCGCTCGGCGAGGGGCCGGAACCCCTCGCTCCTCCGCTCGACCGCCCCCGGACCCGCGGGGGCCGGCGCCCCGAAGGGCCGCGGCACGACCGCGAGGCGCGTGCCGTCGTCGAAGACAGCCTCCACCTGCACCTCGGGAACGATCTCGGCCACGCCCGCAAGGACCTCGTCGGCCCGCAGGCACCGCCGGCCGGCCTCGATGGCCTCGGCGAGCCGGGCCCCGTCCCGGGCGGCCTCGATGACGGCGGAGGCGACGAGGGCGGTGGCCTCGGGGGCGTTCAGGGCGAGCCCACGCTGGCGCCGCCCGCTCGCGACGGCGGCGGCCGAGGCGATGAGAAGCCGGTCCCGCTCTGCTGGCGTGAGCTGCACGATCCTCCCCGACCCCATGCCGTGACGTTTTGGCAGCGGCCCCGCCGACGGTAACATTGCCGCCGTGGCGGGACAAGCGGCGAGCCGGTCCTCGGCCACCCCACGCCGCCGCCCGACGATCCGCGACGTCGCCCGCCTGAGCGGCGTCTCGCCGACGACCGTCTCCCATGCCCTCTCGGGCCACGGGCGGGTGGCGGCCGGCACGCGGCGTCGGGTCGAGCAGGCCGCCTCCCGGCTCGCCTATCGTGCCAACCCGGCGGCCCGGCACCTGCGGGAGGGCCGCACCGGGACGATCGGCCTCGCGCTCCCTCCGGGCGCAGGAGCCCTCTCGTACTACCTCGACCTCGCCCTCGGCGCTGCCCGGAGGGCACTGGGCGCCGGGCTCGCCCTCACCCTGCTTCCGGATCTCAGCCGGCCCTCGGAGGTGGCCGCCTTCGGCCTCGACGGCGTCGCCGTCGTCGACCCGGGCCGGGAGGACCCCCTCGTGACCGAGCTCGCCCGCCTCGGCGTCCCGGTCGTGACGGGCGAGCGGCAGCTGACCGCCGGCACGGGGGCCGGACCTGCCGTCGAGACCGACCACAGGGAGGCCCTGAGGGAGCTGCTCGACCACCTCCTCGCCTCGGGCGCGAGGACGGTCGCCCTCGTCTCGCCGCCTCCGGACGTCGCCTTCGTCGCCGACACCCTGGCCGGCTACGAGGCATGGTGCCGCCGGAACGGGATCGCCCCCCTCGTCGCCGAGGTCCCCTTCATCGGCCAGCCCGACCAGGCCGAGGGAGCCGTCGGCGCGCTGCTCGGATCCTCCTCGCCGCCCGACGCCGTCGTCGGGGTCCCCGAGCACAGCGCCCTCGGCGTGGCGGCGGTCGCCTCCCGCCTCGGCCTCACCGTTCCCTCCGACCTGCTCGTCGCCTCCTGCGTCGACAGCCCGGCACACGCCATGGCGTGGCCGCCGATCACGGCGCTCGACCTTCGGCCCGACCTCGCCGGCGCCCGCCTCGTGGACGCGCTGGCGGCCCTCCTCGCCGGCGAGCCGGCCAGCGCCGAGCCGGTGGAGGCACGTCTCGTCGTGCGCGCCTCGACCCTGCGCCCGCCGACTGGTTAGAAGCCGGCGGGCTGGGCCTCCCCGGCCCGGGCGGGGAGCATCATGAGCCGGACGTGGGTCCCGCCCGGGTCGCTCGCGATCTCGAGGGCGTCGCAGGTCTGCCGGGCGATCCACAGCCCGCGGCCTCGGAGCGCGTACTCGGGGGGCGGCAGGTAGGCCGCAAGCGGGTCGAGGCCGTGCCCGGCGTCGCGTACGTGGCAGACGAGGACGTCCCCCTCGCAGTAGACGTGGAGCGCCCGGGGCGCCCGTCCGTGGACGAGGGCGTTCGTGAGCACCTCGTCGGCAGCAAGGACGAGGTCGCTCGCGTCCTCCGGCGGCAGGCGGGCCGAGGCGGCCTCGGATCGAAGCAGCGCTCTTGCCCGGGCCAGGTCCTCGGCCGCCTCGATCTCGAGGGAGGCAGCGTCGGAGGGGGGTGCCACGATGGCCGAGCTCGCCATGATGAACTCGGCCGGAGGGCGGTACTCCGAGCTCTCCTGCACCGCCCCGCCCCGGAGGGTCTCGGGATGGGTGCTCCGGCAGGCCGAGATCACCTCGACGGGCGCCACCGAGGCGTCGTAGGCGCACAGGATCGAGATGGGAAGTCCCCCGTAGGCCACGTTGGCCGCCGCCTCCATGCAGAGGTAGTCCCTCACCACATGCGACGGCCTCACCGACAGGTCCTCCTCGGTCACCACCCGGAGGGGGCCGCCCGAGAGCGCCCCCTCCCCGAGCCGCTCGATGAGCGAGCGGGCGACCCGCCCACGGCGGGCGACCGTCTCGGCCGCATCGAGGAAGTCGACACCCGAGGCGGCCGCCCCGAGGTCCTCGTGCAGCCATCCGATCTTGCGCCGGTCGGCCATGACCACGGTGCGCTCCTCGTTCGTGAGGCCGCTGCGGAGGAAGTCCCCGATGCCCGAGACGTACTCGGTCGGCTGCTCGTAGATGAGAGCCCGGTGCGAGCCCGGCGAGGCCACCGGGGTCACGAGACGATCTCGACGCGCTCATGGCACAGACCCGCCAGGTCTATGACCCTCCTCACAGGACCGGCCAGGTCGACAAGCACGATGCGTCCTCCCTCGGGGAGCCGGGAGGCCACCTCGTAGATCGCCCGGAGTGAGCCGACGTCGATGAACGAGAGGCCCTTCAGATCCAGCTGGATCTCCGGGTTGACGGCCGCCCGAGCCTCGAGCGCCCGGACGAGCTCCTGGCGGTTGGACAGGTCGAGCTCGCCCGAGACCCGCAGCCCGAAGGGCCGGTCGACGGCGAGCAGGCGGGCGAGCGGGACGACGCCGAGCTCGGGGGCGGCTCCGGTGTGCTCCGCTTCGATGAGGACCGCCTCGGCCTCCTCGAGGAGGCACTCCTCGTACTGGCAGACGGTCGTGACCGCCACCTCGCGGCGGAGCTCGCCGGCGAGCCGCTCCCAGGCGAGCAGTTGCTCGAAGGAGCCGAGGGCGTCGCGGACGCGAGTCATCTCCGTCGCGAGGCGCAGCCCCGGAAAGCCGTCGGCCCGGGCGAGGTCGACGGACTCGCGCACCTGCCGCTCGAGCTCGTCGACGCGAAGCGGCCGGGCCGAAGGGAGGTCGTCGAGCGGGCGCACCACGAGCTGGCCGCTGCGGAGGGCGGGGTCGACCTCGACGCCGTCCTCGTGGAGGGCCCTCAGGACGGCGGCGGGCCGGTGCCTGCCCGAGACGTACATCACCCGCTCTCCCGAGCCGAGGGCGTCCTCGACGAAGGTGGCCGTCACCCGGCGCCGGTGCGCCTCGTCGCGGTACAGGCAGCACAGATGCCCCCGCGGGCGGTCCAGCGGTCTCCCCGGACCGGTCACGCCTCCCCCGCCGGCGGGTCCCACGCCGTTCATGCCCTCTTGCCTACCCGCCGGGTGCGGGGCCTACCCCTGAGGGTCAGAAGGGTTGTGGGATGCTGTCGCCAGTGTCGACCGTGACCATCGAAGCCGGCCCGGGACGGCTCCCGCTCTATCTCTCCCGCCCCGAGGACGAGGGCCCGTGGCCGGGCGTCGTCGTCGTCCACGACGCCCTCGGGATGAGCGCCGACCTGCGCGCCCAGGCGGACTGGCTGGCGGGTGCCGGCTACCTGGCAGCCGCCCCGGACCTGTTCGACGGCAGGAGCAAGGCGGCGTGCATGGTCTCGATCATGCGGGAGGTGCGGACCGGGTCCGGCCCGACCTTCGACCGGATCGAGGCTGCCCGCCGGATGCTCGCCACCAGCTCCGAGTGCACCGGCTCGGTCGGCGTGATCGGCTTCTGCCTCGGAGGTGGCCTCGCCCTCGTGCTCGCCCCGGGGCACGGTTTCGCCGCCTCGAGCGTCAACTACCCAACGGCCCCGAAGCGGGCCTACGACCACCGCCTCCTCGAGGGAGCCTGCCCGATCGTGGCGAGCTACGGCGGGCGGGACCGGATGCTTCGGGGGGCTGCCGCACGACTCGAGGGGGCTCTGGCGGCGGCGGGCGTCGCCCACGACGTGAAGGAGTACCCCGAGGCAGGCCACGGCTTCCTGAACGACCACGAGTCGGCCGGAGAGGGGGCGGGTGGCCTGTTCGGCGTCGTCGCCAAGCTCACGCCGGGCGCCGGCTACCACGAGCCGTCGGCGCAGGACGCCCGGCGACGGATCCTCGCCTTCTTCGACGCCCACCTGCGCAGCTGAGGGGCTCGGGCAGCCTGTCGCGCACGCTCGACGAGCATGCCGAGGTGCCTCCGGCGGTGCAGGCTCCTGCCAGCCCGTGCTCGCGGAAGGAGGTCGACCGGCAGAACGGCCCCGCAGCCGACCACGATCGGAGCCCGCAACGGGCTCGGAGATGGAGGCCGGCCTGCGTCGTATCATCCCGGCTGGTCCGCCAGATGCTCCGCTCCCGGCGCGGCGGCAGGCGACAAAGGAGGGATGCCGTGCTCACCGTCTACGGCGTCGTCGTCGTCACCTTCATGATGGTGATGTACGCCCTCGAGCCGCGGGACCACCGCTTCATCGCCGCCTTCGCACTCGGCTGCGCCCTCTCCTCGAGTTACGGCTTCCTCGCCGGCACGTGGCCCTTCGGTGTCGTCGAGGCGGTCTGGTGCCTCGTCGCCCTCCGCCGCTTCCTCGGCTCCCGGGCCGCCGCCCGAGCCGCCCCGGCGACGGCCGGGCCAGCCGGGGAGGGTGGCTGAATCCGCCACACTGGAGTCATGCCAGCCCAATTCATCTTCACCATGCGCGACCTCAGGCGGTTCTACCCGCCCGACCGCGAGGTGCTGAGGGGCATCAACCTCTCCTTCTACCCGGGCGCCAAGATCGGCGTCATCGGCTCGAACGGCTCGGGCAAGTCCTCGCTGCTCAAGATCATGGCCGGCCTCGACGACGGCTACTCAGGCGAGGCCCGGCTCACTCCCGGCTTCGGCGTCGGCCACCTCCCACAGGAGCCGGAGCTCGACGACTCGAAGGACGTCGCCGGCAACGTCGCCGACGGCGTCGCCGGGTCCAAGGCGATCCTCGAGCGCTTCAACGAGGTCTGCGCCGCCTTCGGCGAGCCGGACGCCGACTTCGACGCCCTCCTCGCCGAGCAGGCCGAGCTGCAGAACAAGATCGACGCCGCCGGCGCCTGGGAGCTCGAGCGGACGATCGAGATCGCCATGGATGCACTGCGCCTCCCGCCTGCGGACGCCCGGGTCGAGACCCTGTCGGGCGGCGAGCGCCGCCGGGTGGCGCTCTGCCGCCTGCTGTTGTCCAAGCCCGACCTTCTGCTCCTCGACGAGCCGACGAACCACCTCGACGCCGAGTCGGTCGCCTGGCTCGAGCGGACCCTGAAGGAGTACCCGGGCACCGTCGTCGCCGTCACCCACGACCGCTACTTCCTCGACAACGTCGCCGGCTGGATCCTCGAGCTCGACCGGGGGGCGGGGATCCCCTGGGAGGGGAACTACAGCTCCTGGCTCGAGCAGAAGCAGTCGCGCCTCTCGGCGGAGGCGAAGGCGGACCGCTCGCGCGAGGAGGCGCTCCGGCGCGAGCTCGAGTGGATCCGGATGTCCCCCCGGGCCCGCCAGGCCAAGGGCAAGGCGCGCATCAACGCCTTCAACGACCTCGTGGCCGAGGCCGAGGCGGCCGAGCGGCGGCCCGACCGGCTCGAGATCACCATCCCGCCCGGTCCCCGCCTCGGCGACCAGGTGATCGACGCCGAGCACCTCGTGAAGGGCTTCGGCGACCGCCTCCTCGTCGACGACCTCTCGTTCCTCCTGCCTCCAGGCGGCATCGTCGGGGTGATCGGGCCGAACGGCGCCGGCAAGACGACGCTGTTCAGGATGATCGTCGGCGAGGACAAGCCCGACTCGGGCAGCCTCGAGACCGGCTCGACCGTGGCGCTCGCCTACGTCGACCAGTCCCGGGAGGCACTCGACCCCGGCGCCACCGTCTTCGACGAGATCACGGGCGGCGTGGAGCGGATCGTCGTCGGCAACCGGGAGGTGCACGCCCGCGCCTACGTCTCGAGCTTCGGCTTCAAGGGAAGCGACCAGCAAAAGCTCGTCGGCCAGCTCTCGGGGGGCGAGCGGAACCGGGTGCAGCTCGCCAAGGTGCTCAAGGCCGGCGGCAACGTCCTGCTCCTCGACGAGCCGACGAACGACCTCGACGTCGACACGCTGCGCGCCCTCGAGGAGGCTCTGGTGGCCTTTCCCGGCTGCGCCGTCGTGATCAGCCACGACCGCTGGTTCCTCGACCGGATCTCGACCCACGTCCTCGCCTTCGAAGGCGACTCCGAGGTCCGCTTCTTCGAGGGCAACTTCAGCGACTACGAAGCGGACCGCCACAAGCGGCTCGGCCTCGAGGCGGACCAGCCGCACCGGATCGCCTACAAGCCGCTCACCCGGAGCTGACCGCCCGCGGCGAGCCTGCCATGTGCCCCGCACGATCGGTCTCCTTCGAGCGCCTCGCCGGCGGCTACGACGCCACGCGGGGAGGTCTCGCCCGCGGCGCGGGCGTGGCGGCGGATCTGGCGCCCTTCGTCGCCGGCTCGAGGCTGCTCGAGGTCGGCGTCGGCACCGGGGCCGTCGCCGCCCCGCTCGAGGCGGCGACGCCGCCGCCTCGTCGGGGTCGACCTCTCCCCGGCCATGCTCGCCGTGGCGGCGGGGCGGCTCGGCCCGGCCGTCGCCGTGGCCGATGCCGAGCGGCTCCCCGTGTCGGCTGGCGCCGTCGACACCGTCGTCATGGTGTGGGTCCTGCAGCTCGTCGCCCGCGTGGAGCGCGTCCTCGAGGAGGCGGTCCGCGTCCTCCGGCGCGGCGGGCACCTCGCGGTCGTGCTGGCGGCGCCTGCCGGGCCGCCCGACGAGATCGACGGGATCGTCCGGCCCATGTACCTCGCCCTGCTCCCGCCCGAGGGGCGACAGGACCGCCCCGAGCTCGTCGTCGAGCTCGCCAGGGCCGCCGGGCTCCGCCTCGTCCACCGGTGCCTCACGACCCCGCAGCACTACGGCGAGAGCCCTGCAGAGGAGGCCGACCGGCTCGAGCGACGGACCGCCGCCATCCTGCTCGACCTCTCGCCCGAGGCCTTCGCGGACCTGGTCGCCCCGGTGGTCGCCGCGCTGCGCGCCCTCCCCCGGCCCGACGAGGCGCGACGGCGCAGCGCCGTCCACGACCTCCTCGTCTTCAGGCGGGAGCCCTGAGCGCCCGCCGGCCGTAGGCTGAGCCGGTGGACGGGCGGATGTGGCTCCAGGCGATCGGGGAGCACTGCGAGGCCATTGCCACGGTCGCCGTCGGCAACCTCGAGGCGGCGGTGGAGCACTGCCCCGGCTGGGACGTCGCCGCCCTGCTCGAGCACCTCGTCGAGGTCCACTGGTTCTGGTCGACGATCGTCGCGGAGCGCCTGACGAGCCCGCCCGAGGAGGGCCGCCGCCCGCCCCCGCCGGAGCGTGAGCACCTCGTCGGGTCCTTCCGCGACGGTGCCGCCCGCCTCGTCGAGGTGCTGACGGCGGCGCCCTTCTCGGCACACGTGTGGACCTGGGCGCCCGCCCGCCAGGACGTGGCCTTCGTCGCCCGGCACCAGGTCCAGGAGGCAGCGGTCCACCACTTCGACGCCGCCCACGCGGCCGGGCGCCGCCTCGTCCTCGACGACGCCCTCTCCGCCGACGCCGTCGAGGAGTTCCTCACCTTCTCCCTCTCGACCGCCGCCGACCCGGCCGAGCCCGCCCGGCCGCCCCTTCACGGCCAGCTCGTGCTCGCCTGCACCGGGGCGGGCCGGGCCTGGACCATCGGCGACGACGTCGTCCCGGGCACGCTCCGGGTCTCCAACGGCGCGGCGGCCGACGTGCCCACCCTCACGGCGTCGGCCTCCGACCTCCTGCTCTGGCTCTACGGGCGGGTCGAGCTGGACGACCGCCACATCCCGCCCGATCTCCTCGCCCGCTTCCGGGCGCTCACCTTCACCGATTGAGCCCTGCGGGCGGTGCCAGCGCTCGGCGGCCGATAGTTTCGTGACGTGTCTGACTACGTGATCCCGGAGCCGGAGCCGAAGGAGATCGACGAGAAGCTGTCGATCGAGCTGCGCCACCTGGCCGACAACGCAGTGTTGAAGGGCCGTCCCTCGGGCGAGGAGCACTGCGAGAGCTGCCGGTACTACCTCGAGCCCTACAAGGACATCTCGTACTGCTGGCACCCGAAGCTGCGGATCCTCGTCGGCGACCAGTGGTGGTGCCAGTGGTGGGAGGAGAGCCCGGCCGACGACTGAGACCCACTGTCACAGCGCGACGGCGCTGGCAGCCGGGCTGACATCACGAGCGGTCCCCCGCGCGCCTAGGCTCCGCCAGCGGCCAGCGGTAGCCGGATCGGAGGAAGAGCGATGACGGCTACGCCAGCGGTCGAAGCCTGGGAGAGCGACTTCGACGTCATGGACCCGGGGTACCTCTCCGACCCCTTCTCGATCTGGGACGAGCTCCGGGGCTCCTGCCCGATCGCCCACAGCAACCGGCGGGGCAGCAACTGGTTGCCGACGCGCTACGAGGACGTGACGGTCATCGCCCACGACATCGAGCACTTCAGCTCGGTGGAGGTGGCGGTGATCCCCTTCAAGGGCGAGGAGCCCGAGGAGCCGGTGCTGGCCTACGGCCTGCCGCCGATCTCGGCCGACCCGCCGCTGCACACCTGGACGCGCCGCCTCCTGCTGCCCTGGTTCTCCCACCGCAAGGTGGCGTCCTACGAGCCGATGACGAGGGAGCTCTGCCGCCGCCTGATCGACGGCTTCGGCTCCGAGCACGGGGTGGACGCCGCCGCCGACTACGCCCAGCAGATCCCGGTCCGGGTGATCGCCCGCGTCCTCGGGGTCCCGGCCGACCTCGCCGACACCTTCACGGGATGGGTGCGCGACGTCCTCGAGTTCGCCGACGACGCCGAGCGGCGCCAGCGGGGGATGGGGTCGCTCATCGACTACCTGCTGCCCGAGCTCGAGCGCCGCCGGAGCGAGCCCGGCGACGACCTGTTGAGCGAGCTGCTCGCGAGCGAGGTCGACGGGCGACCGATCGAGGACAGCGTCGTCGTCGGCGCGGCGGCCCTCGTCCTCATCGCCGGCGTCGACACCACCTGGAGCGCCATCGGCTCCTCGCTCTGGCACCTCGCCACCCATCCCTCCGACCGCGCCCGGCTCGTCTCGGACACCGAGGTCTGGCCGCTCGCGGTCGAGGAGCTGCTGCGCGCCTACTCGCCGGTCACGATGGCCCGCCTCGTCACCGAGGACGTCGAGTTCCAGGGCTGCCCCATGCGAGCCGGCGACCGCGTCCTCATGAACTTCCCGGCCGCCAACCGCGACCCGGAGGTCTTCCCCGAGGCGGACCGCGTCGTCCTCGACCGGGCACACAACCGCCACGTGGCGTTCGGGTCCGGGATCCACCGCTGCGCCGGCTCCAACCTCGCCCGCATGGAGCTGAGGGTCGCTCTCGAGGAGTGGCTCGCCGCCATCCCCGACTTCCGCCTGGCCGACGAGGCGGAGGTGACCTGGGCGGGCGGCCAGGTGCGGGGACCCCGGTGCCTCCCGGTGGTCTTCTCGTGAGGATCCGCGTCGACCCAGAGAAGTGCCAGGGGCACGCCCGCTGCTACGGCCTCGCCCCCGAGCTGTTCGACATCGACGACTACGGGCTCTCGAGCGTCGCCGGCGACGGCACCGTCCCGCCCGAGCTCGAGGAGAGGGCCCGCCTCGCCATCGCCAACTGCCCCGAGTACGCCATCGGGGAGACCGGCTGACCGGGCGCCGGGCCGCCGTTCTCGACGGGGTCCGGGCCGATCCTGCCCCTCGAGCCGGCTGACCCAGGTACCCTGGGGCCACGACCGCCACGGACACGCCACCACCCGCCCGGCCGCCCATGAGATGAGCGTCCCACCCGCGCGCCCCGAGCTGCGGGAGCTCGCCGGGGAGGCCCTCCAGGCCGTCGAGCATGGGCATGACGCCGTCGTCGGCCGCGTCGTCTCCTTCCAGGGCATCGGGGGGCGCCGGGCCGGCGAAGCAGTGCTGGCCCGGCCCGACGGCTCGCTGAGCGGGCACCTGCTCGGCGGCGCCGCCCCGATCCCTCCGGGCGCGCTCGTCGGACCGGTCCGCCTGCTCGAGCTGCCCGTGGGCGACGAGGAGGCGGTGGCGGCGGGCCTCGCCTGCGGCGGCGTCGCCACGGTTCTCGTCACCGACGCCGACGTCGTGCCTGCGGCGGCCTGGCGTGCGCTCTCCGAGGGCATGGCGGTCGCGATGGCCACCACCCTCGAGGGGGAGTCCGGGGGCGTCGTGGCCGTCGTGGCCGACCGGGCCACCGGCTCGCTCGTCCGGTACGGCGGGCTGGCCGACGAAGCCGCCGACGAGCTCGCCGAGCGGGCGGCGCGTGACGCCCTCCGGGGCGGCCGCGAGCTGAGCGAGGTGCGGACGACCGGCTCGACCTCGCTCGTCATCGAGGTCTACCTGCCGACGACGACCCTCTTCGTGATCGGCGAGGGCGGCCTCGCCGAGGCGCTCGTCGCCCAGGGTGCCCTCCTCGGATGGAGGGTCGAGACGGATCCCTCCTACGGGGAGCGGGCCCGTGCCCTCGTCTCGCGCCTCGGGCCGTCCGACGCCCTCGTCGTCCTCTCCCACGACCACGACCTCGCCACCCCGGCACTCGCCGACGCGCTCGGGCTGCGCTGCTACGTCGGTGCCCTCGGCTCCCGCCACACCCAGGCGGCCCGTCGCGAACGGCTGGCACGAGCCGGTCTGGCGGCCGAGGACCTCGACCGCCTGCACGGCCCGGCCGGTCTCGACCTCGGGTCGCGCACCCCCGAGGAGACCGCCGTCGCCATCGTGGCGGAGGTCCTTGCCGCCCGGTCGGGGCGGACCGGCGCCAGCCTCCGGACGGCCTCCGGCCCGATCAACGGCTGAGGCTCGCCGGGCGACGACCTAGCATCCCTCTACATGGTCAACGCGATCGTCCTCATCAAGGCCGATCCCGAGCGGGTGGCCTCGCTCGGGCGGGCACTCGCCGACGTCGACGGCGTCGACGTCGCCTACTCGGTCGCAGGAGACGAGGACCTCGTGGCGATGGTGCGGGCGGTCGACCACGAGAGGCTCGCTGAGCTCGTCACCGGCAAGATCGCCACGTTGAAGGGCATCACCCGGACGCGGACGCTCATCGCCTTCCGCGCCTACTCGAGCGAGGACCTCGCCAACATCTGAGGATCAGCGCGTCCCCGGGTTGGCCGGCACGACGAGCTGCTTGTTCCAGACGAGCACCTCGTAGCCGTAGACGTTGTAGGAGCGCGCTGCCGGCCCGAAGGTGTCGACGGCGTTCTGCCGGTCGACACCTCCCCACGGCGCCCCCGGCTCGTAGACGAGGAAGTCACCGGTCCCGTGGCGGTACCAGGTGCGGGAGGAGTTCCGGTCGTACTGGCGGATCTCGTGCCCGAAGGGCACGACGACGGGCCGGACCTGGACCTTGCCGCCCGACTCGACGGTCACGATCGAGGCGGACCAGTAGGCCCCGACCCCGTGCAGCAGGTGGTGCGACTCGAGGAAGCCGACGAGGTCGGAGGCGCTCGTGACCGGAGCCGGTTGGGCGATGTCGAAGGCGACGCCGGCCGCGAAGCAGCCGGCGACGACGAGACCTGCGGCCGCCAGCGCACCGCCGAGGAGGCGGGAGGAGACGACCGAGGCGATCCGCCCGACCATCCTCGCTGTCAGGATGGCACCGAACACGATGCCGGAGGTGAGGTAGCGGGCGTACTGCGGGTCGGGCACGGTGGCCAGCATGACGAACACGGCCCCTGAGGCGAGGGTGGCGAACAGGAGCATGTCGTCCAGCCGGAAGGCCTGCTCGCTCGAGGGGCCGACGACGGTGGGCCGGCCCCTCAGCGATCCCCAGACGATCGCCAGCACCGAGCCGGCGACGGCCACGGCGACGAGGAGGACCGCCACGAGGTGGACGTAGCTGAGGGCCGTCGGCTCGCCCCCGAGCCCGTAGTAGCTGCTGCCGACGCCGAGCATCAGTACCGCCTCGTGCAGGCCGTGGCGGACGTCGAGCAGCATCTGGTGCGGCGAGGAGATCGGGTTGGCGGACGCGATCTTGAAGGTCCCGATGGCGCGCAGCGTCACCCGGCCGGCCTCCGCCAGGACGCCCGAGACGACGGCGGCGCTGACGAGGGGAAGACTCCGGCGCCAGTCGCGGGTCCTGAGGGCGGCAGTCACCCCCGCCAGGGCGGCCGGGACGACGCCGAAGGCGAGGATCAGCAGGTCGCTCAGCATGCCTGCGGCGAAGAAGACGACGGCGACGACCCAGCCCCACCCGTAGCGGCCGCGGCGCAGACCGAGGAAGGCCACGAGCGCCCAGAGAGCCGTCCCGACGTGCAGCGGGCCGCGGAGCAGGAACTGGGCGAGCGCCTGCGAGGGGAAGGCGAGGATGGCGATCACGGTCCCGCCGGCTGCCACCGCCGCGGCGCCCCGGCGCTCCTCGAGGGCCATCGCCACGCCGACGACGATGGCGACGGCCGCGATGGCGGCCGGGACGGCGTGCAGGAGCACCGCCTTGAGGCCGACGAGGGCGACCGCGACGGCGTACCAGAGCACATCCACCAGCCAGAACGAGTCGAGCGAGATGTTCCAGTGGCGCAGCAGGAGGTTGCCGCCGAGCAGCGCCTTGCCCTCGAGCACCACCGTCGCCCCGTCGGAGTTGGGGACGAAGGCGTGCACGGAGGCGGCCTCGAGCAGGACGTACAGCCCGACGGCGAGGACGATCCCCCCGAGCGCGAGCGCGAGGCGCCTCGGCGCGAGCGGTCTCAGCATCGCTAGGACGATACTCACGAGAGACCCGGGGGGCGGGGACGGGTGCGCCCGCCCGCGCCGGCACCCCTCTCGGGACCTCTCAGAGCTCGAGCCGCATCACCGGCCTCGTCGGCCAGGTCCTCGCGACCTCGACGAAGCCGGCGGCCGCGAAGAGCGCCCGCGTGCCCGTGTAGAGCGAGGACGCCCCCGCCCGGCCGGAGCGGAGTCCGGCCACATCGACAGGATGACCCTCGAGCGCCGTGGCGCCGCGGTCGCGGGCGAACCCGACTGCCGCCCCGAGCAGGGCCGAGGCCACCCCGCGGCCCCGGTGGCGGGGATGGACGGCAAAGCAGGCGGCCCACCAGGTCGTGACCGGGTCGCCGCCGAGGACCCGGGCGAGGGCGCGGTTCCCGGTGACCCCGGGCAGGCTCCCCCGCGGACCGACCCGGGTCCACCCGACCGCCTCGCCCTCGACATAGGCGAGGAGCCCG